>NYVT01000006.1:0-9785 GCA_002684675.1 Deltaproteobacteria bacterium | reverse complement strand
CTAGCCGTGCCAGCTAGCCATGCCACTAGCACTCTTGCTGATGCCATGGAAGCCAACACTGTAACTTAAAAAAAAAAATTCGCTTCTTCAAAGCTAGCCATGTCACTAGCACTGTTGCTGATGCCATGTCACTAGCACTCTTGCTGATGCCATGCACTAGCACTCTTGCTGATGCCATGCAAGCCTTGAAAAAAAGAGGCATCTCAAACGCACATGTAATATTTTATTAATGTTTATAAATTGCGACGTAGGCTTACTTGTGTGTGTAATACTATGTGCAGCATTCAGAAAAACACTCAAACCTCAATTTGAAAACTCAATAGACAAAGCCAACAAGTATTTTTGAAAAACGGTCAGCTGCACACCCGACATATATTGACCGTCTAAGCAAGCTTTATAAACATTGCACAGTCTTCCTACAAAAGATTCATCAATATATGTTTGATAAAACCGGGGATTGCGCCCCTTCAAAATAGCAAGGTGCCACAGATAATGATGCTTAGGAATAATGTGCCATCTGAGGTGGCCTTGCTGAATAGATTGGGTGTGCAGCCATGAATTGCGAGCCAATATCCTAAAGATGACTTTTGAAAATCTTGCTGAGGTCTCCTGGCTGAAAAACTCCCCATTGTCATCAATAATCTGATAGAACTCTTTGAAATACGCGAAGAGCTCCATGCGTCTTTGGTTGTGTAGGGATGGGACCAAAGCATATACTTCTGAACAAAGCTGGGCCATGAATGGAGTCAAAGCTCTGGTGTTGGCTGCCTTGAATGGTGTCCCGTGGAGCTGAGGAAACAAGAGCAACGGCGTGCCTTGAAAAATGTTGGTTTCCCTAATTTCCGGAACTCGATTTTGTTCTCCAGAGTCTGCATAATATTGGTCCAACTTGTCGTTTATAGTCCCAAGTGTCAAATGTCTGGAACCGCATTTCAGTTCATCGTTCACAATGATTTCTGCTAGGGCGCTGCCAATGCAATGAGAGAGGACCCCTTTGTTGTCTGTGCAGTGCAGTAAATCAATTTTGAAGAAGCGATGGTAAAAGTTCTTCCAGAAAACAAGTGGGTGCTGCTTTCCAGTTGTCCGGTACATTGAAAGCCGTTGATAGCAGGAAGGTGATGTTGTATTTCATGTTGGGAAATTGGGATCATATCTGTCAATGTATTCTTGAAGTTTGTTTCTCATTTTGGAATCCAACATTGAACACATGGCTTCTGAGAACAATGATGTGGAATTGAAACAGGGATCTTGATTTAAATCTGGGTGCAGTTTGTTCAGTTGGGTGGTCGCTAGCCTGCAGGCAACATGTGGAGCTACAGCAAGAAGCCCGATACATGGGGATATGCCGCAAGTCATCGGGATCCAGTTATCATTCCTCATGACAGCCGCAATCCAATCGACGCAATGAAGGGACCAAACTAGTTATCTTGATTTACACGAGCTCGTCATCTTGACCTCCAAAGTCCCATACCCACTGAGACGAACTCTGAGATCTCAGCATCCAAGCACCCGAGATCCTGACCCTCAGCATGGAAGAAATATCTGCAAGGCCCACCCCAGCCAACAATCTGCAAAACTGATGTTGGTTCATCACAGTAGTTCGGCAGGCTGCATCTGGATGGAAATCGGTCCAGGGGGTACCACCGCGGTCGGCGTTACAAAGGGAACACATGTGTGGGGCACCGTTGTAGGATCGAAGCCCCACTTGAACACAGATCTCCTATAGGTCGGCTTTGCCGTCCACCACAACCAGGGCCCACCCCTCTGCAAACTGTGGGCCTCCAGGCCAGAGAACTCCAGCCTCCAGCAGATCCATGCTTTCGAAAAATGCCGGCCAGAATTTGTTTTGGTGCTCATTGTGGTTGCACTTGAGCCACGTCCCAGTAAGGAATCGCCGTTGGAAATCGTTTCCCGTCCCTAAAATGGAGCCCCATGTAATGATTTCAGCTGATCCTGTTTTGGAAACAGGGCCTGCATCCAAATGAAAACTGCCCGGCAAAAGCTTTCTGAGCCCATCTCGATGAAAGCGGGCATCCAAATCTGGTCTGAGCTCGAAAAAATCACGCCCCTCCTCAGTTGCCTTGAATGATACCCACCAATTGTGAACTTGCTCTTGATCGGCTCCAAAGAAAAGTCGAAAATTGTGGTTGTGCATGAAGCCAGCGGTGGAAAGCGAGCAACGTGTTTCTTTCCTTTTAAAAAAACATGTCACTGTTTTTCTGTATTGGGGTTTCCAGTTTATGAACAAAGTATTTGGATGTTTCTTTGCAAACCACTTTGGGTTTCCAGGTCATGAAAAGGGAAACAATGTTTTTTAGACTTGTCTGATGTATGGCCTGTTGTGGGGGACCGCACATATTCTTTGGCTTTGCAAATCAAACATCATCATCTAAATCCAATCTGGCCCAACTTTCCCCCACCTGCACACCCACACATTGAAATAACCCCAAGGGGAAACCAGTTTCGACTTTGTATACAACTCTTGAAACAGTTTATGAGGTTTGATGAAGACATCTGCTGCCGTAGAGTTATCGAGGTGCTCAATGAGGTGCTCGAATTTCTTATGTACAAAGTGTGTAACTATTTGGCGTTTGAGATTCTGCCTCGTAGAAAAACGGCCTCCACTACCCAAGCTGGCGAGCTTGGCGAGAGCCGGGTTTGCTAGTCTATGTGGCAGCTTCAGACTATCCAATAGCCTGGAATATCAAGTGAAGCTACTAGGGTCAAGGGTGTTGGGATCAAGGGTCCAACATTTGAGTACCAACATCTGAGCACCAACATTTGAATACCAACCTTTGAGCACCAACGTGAGAATACCAACAGTTGACTACCAGAACACCAACATCTGAGTGCCCACATTTGGGCAACAACATTTGTTTACCGATTTTGAGTACCAACATTTGAACACCATATTCCCAATACCAGCATTTGAATACCAACGCTCTAGCACCAACATGTGAGTGCCAACATTTGGATACCAAAATTGGAACACTAGCATCTAGGATGTCAACAATAGGGTAGGCTGTGAGCTGGGAGAAAAGTCTATGAGGTTGGAAGCTCTGCCTGTGCTGGTCGTTCAAACTTGCCCGTGCTAGCCGGCACGCTTTCTCCGATGAGATTGCGCCCCATGCCCAATCAAGGAGAATCTCAGTGCCAAGCTCTGAATCATGACTCTGTGAATGCTGTGGCAAAGGTGCGATATCCATAGAGCGGGAACGGGAGCGGGATCTGGCAGCTGCTCTTGCTTGGTGTCTGCCACCCCGCCTTGAGTTGTGCTGACATGGATGCACAAAAAAGAAATTCTCTCATTTGGGAACCCATTCCCTGAGAAGCAAATGTATTACCCCTGGCCGTTTCCTTAAGGGTACCCATAGGGAGCAGAAGACATGATGCCAGACTTCACAGGACCGAATGTCTAGGGACCGAAAATCCAAAAAAACATAACAGGAAACAACACTCCCAAAGCCAAAACTAATGAATAAAGACAAAAAATGAGATGGAAGACTTGCTGCAAGCCTCTGCGGTCGCTCTAGTACTTCGCACATTGCACAAAATTGTTGGAGCTACTGGTAGCTCCAATGGTTTGCCCCCTTTCCAAGGGGGGGCGGGTGGTACCTTTGAGTTCAAGGGATTCGAACTCCCTCCGTCTTCTCCACCTTCATCGTGGTGTTGGTGACGTCTGAGGTGTTGCTGTCCTTGTTGCTGTCCTTGTCGCCGTTCTTGGCTTGCAAGTAGTTGGCAAGAGGCCTTTGAGTAGGTGCTTGCTGAGGGCTTGGTGCTTGGTCTTTGTCGGAGGCATTCTCGGAGTCTGACTTCACCATCTTTGCAGGCTGCTTGGGCAACAGTTCAAGACGCGCCTTCTCGTTGCCTCTCCTCAAACTGCTTATTGTCTTAAGGAACGACCGCATGTGTGCGGCGTTGCTTTCGGCCTCGCCAATCATGCGCTTGACCACAGCAGGGTCGTGTGTCTCATTGCTAATGATGTTGCCAACTGCCTGGAGCACATTCTTATTTTCAAAAGGATTAAATTTAGTTGCCCAATCCAATTTCATGACAAACATGTGGCGACCATCGTTTGAGCACCAACACTTGAGTACCATCATCTGGGTACCAGCATTTGGATACCAACATTTGACTACCATCATCTGGGTACCGGCATTTGAATACCAACATTGGAGTACCAACACTTGAGCACCAACATCTGAGTACCAAAATTTGATTCCCAGCTTTTTGGAATACCAATGCTTAAGCACCAGCATCTGAGTTCGAATCTTATGATTGCCAACATTTGAGCACCAACATTTGAACACCAACATTGGAGCTCGAACATTTGAGTATACTTGGCAGGGTGTGGGCGGTGTGGGCGGGCAGAAAAAGGAAAGCCTTCTCCAATTGTTTGATCTTCTTCTGTGCATTCTTGCTGGCTTGGGTGGCCTCAGCAATTGGTTCAGACATGTACTTGCCGCCTTTGTTGTACTCGCAAGACTCATCCAGCTTTATTTTGATGCTGTCGAGTGCTTTGGCAGCTGCATTCAAGGCTTCTATTGCGTGGTCTTCCTGGATGTGAAAAGCTTCCATGCAAAGTATTCTAACCCAGGCTTGTCTTCGCATGGGGACCTTGAAGACATTCTTGATATTGCTTACATTACTTTGCGGACTTGGAGGACTTGGAGGGATTTCGCTTACATTACTTTGATTCGTTTTTTGTTTGGCACCGGTTCCAATTGAGAGAGTTTGATTGCAGAGAATTGTTAGTAGCTATCCCAAATGTTCAATCCCCAAAAACATTTTCTTCGGGCCTAAACCCCAAAACTCAGAGACCGAGGGACCAGACACCCAGAGGGACCATAAACAATGGCCAAAGGACCTGAATCCAAGTGCTGAGGGATGCAAGTGCCTTCAAGTAATCATTTCAAGATGCAAATTTTAATGAAAGCAAATCAGAACTGGGCCTTGAAGGAAAAAGGGAGCCGGAATGTGTTAAACAATAAACTTAGAGGACGGTCCTCAGTCTTCACAGGCTCTTCTTTCTTCTTTGCTTTTGCTTTCTTCGCAGGTCGGTTGAAAGAACCAAGGCCTTCAGTCGCTTTCTCGAACCCCTCTAGTTCTGCATCCAACTGTTCTCCTTCGAGCTGCACCCCTCCAGAGTTGTTCTCTAACTTTTTTGACTCCTTCGTGGTGTTTCTTGTCGTCGATTCTTCCAAGCGGACGAGGTACACCATCTTCTCCCACGCGTGAAACTCGGTGCCTTCATCTTGTGGGGCCTCCAAGTTCGGTTTCATCTCAGCAGGGGACTCGCTTTCTTTGAGTCGCTGGTATGTGTAATTAGCCAACTTTTCACCCTTCAATTTGACGAGCTCGCTCCAGCACACCCACTTGCTGGTTTGCTGGCTCCACATTTCTTTGGTGGCTTCCTGACTGAGTTCCAAACGCATTTTTTCAATAGTAGGAATTTATTCAAAGAGAGCCAAAGGCCAAGGACCAAGAACCAGATTCAAGGACCAAGAGTCAAGAACCAAGGGCTAAGGGTGAAGGTCCGAGAACGAGAATCAAGGACAAAGACCCAAGGACCAAGGGCCAAGGACCAAGAACCAGATTCAAGGACCAAGAGCCAAGAACCAAGGGCTAAGGGTGAAGGACCGAGAACGAGAATCAAGGACAAAGACCCAAGGACCAAGGGCCAAGGACCAAGAACCAGATTCAAGAACCAAGAGCCAAGAACCAAGGGCTAAGGGTGAAGGACCGAGAACGAGAATCAAGGACAAGTACCCAAGGGCCAAGGACCAAGGACCAAGAACCAGATTCAAGGACCAAGAGCCAAGAACCAAGGGCTAAGGACCAAGAACCAGATTCAAGGACCAAGAGCCAAGAACCAAGGGCTAAGGGTGAAGGACCGAGAACGGAAATCAAGGACCAAATACCACATTGGGGTGCATTTTTTGAAGAATGTCATTTCGATTTGGAAAACACGTTGCGACCGAAAACATTCACAATTTGTTTAAAGCACATAAGAATTCTTTGACCCTCTTGAAATAACCAGTGTCAAACTTGCCATTGCTCTCGATGAAGGCGTCGAGGAAC
Organism: Deltaproteobacteria bacterium; assembly: GCA_002684675.1. Classification (GTDB taxonomy): domain Bacteria; phylum SAR324; class SAR324; order SAR324; family NAC60-12; genus JCVI-SCAAA005. Next base: position 3,704 of record NYVT01000006.1, on the reverse strand, counting down.
TCGGATTTCATCTTGTTACAGCCTGGCCCCTGAAACTTATCCCGCGCTGCTTTGAGGAGTCGCATGTCTTCGCTCAACTGTTCATCTGGCCTGTGGAAGACACAATATGATTCTGGCTTTTTTTGGGGAGAAGAAGGGGGGAGCATAATGGAAGACTGGAGGAAAGGATTAGAGAAAGATGTACAAGAAAGAGAGAGAGAGAGGAGTGGAGAGAAATCAATATGGTGGGGAGGGGTGGGGGAGGCATGAAAAGAGGAGAAGGACGTAGAAAAGAAAAAGATAGAAGGGGGAAGAGCAGATGGGAAGGTGAGTAAAGCAGAAATGGGGGGCAGGGAAAGACGTGATGTTATGCTCTTTGATTTGGAGAAGCGCCTTTGGAGAAGGTGCTTCTCCAAGATCAAGAAATGGGAAGGCCTTTGGAGAAGCGCTAGCAGCTTGTTGTTCCAAGCCGAGCGTGACCTGTTTGCTGCCGCCTTCTCTGTCTCAGGCAGCACGGAGCCAGGTTCCATGGTAGGAGCAGTTATGGCAGTTCTGATCTGCTGGATCCAAGGAGCAATGGGGCACCCCTACCTTCCACTTGGGACAAGAGATGTTGCATGAGCAGTCCAACAATGATTGCACAAAATAACGGTCGTTCCAAGAGCGACCCAACTGTGCTACTGAATGGCTGCGTACTGTGCTACAAGATAGCGGTCGTTCCAAGAGCGATTCAACTGTTTGCTTACCAACATTCAACATTTGAATACCAATGATGGCCCACCGGCATTTGATTACCAACATCTGGGTATCTATGTTTGCGTACCAACATTGGAATACCAACACTTGGAACCAACATCTGAGTACCAATGATTGACTACCAACATCTGGTTGCCAACGTCTGAGTATCTATGTTTGCTTGCCAACTTTGAAGTACCAACACTTGGAACCAACATCTGAGTACCAATGATTGACTACCAACATTTGGTTGCCAACATCTGAGTATCTATGTTTGCTTGCTAACTTTGAAGTACCAACACTTGGAACCAACATCCGAGTACCAATGACTGATTACCAATATTTGATTACCAACATCTGAATATCTATGTTTGCTTGCCAACATTGGAATACCAACACTTGGAACCAACATCTGAGTACCAATGATTGATTACCAACATTTGATTATCAACATCTGAATATCTATGTTTGCTTACCAACATTGGAGTACCAGGACTTGGAACCAACATCTGAGTACCAATGATTGACCACAGCTTGCGTGTGCAGTTTGTTCAGTTGGGTAGTCGCTAGCCTGAGGGCTTGCTGGTGGCTACAAGCCAGAAGCCCGACACCGCGGGGATATGTCAAACTGTCCGTTTGTTATCATTCCTCATGACAGCCGCAATCCAATCGACGCAATGAAGGGAGGCACGCATGAAGGGTGTGCAAATAGGGGACGCTTCAAGAGTTGCACTTTTTCTTTCGCATGCGTGATGACGTTTGGTACCAACATTTAAGTACCAACATCTGAGCACCAACATGGGAGTACCAGGAATACCATGTGCTAATGTGCGGCAGTTGCAGCAGCCTGTGATTCACAATAAAGCATTTTAATTTTTTCCACCCACGAATTAGCAATCAGTTTTTTTCTGTGCAGAAACAAAACCATTCGCTACGCATGGAAACATCGCACACATACCGCCGAGCATTATGGAGAGTACAGGGGTGCATATTATTTGAGTTTAGCTTGCAGCAATCTGACAAGTGGGAGCACTCTTGCGACGCACGTGCTGCTGACGGGTCTCAAGATTATTGGTAATGGTGCAGGCATCTTGAATCCAGGAACCCTTCGTGAATCCAAAAACCATCGTGAATCTTTGTGGTGGTTGCTCAGGGGTTAGCTGCTTGTTGACCTTGTTGGGGGAGCTGCTTGTTGGCCTTGGTGGAAGAACATGCAAGCAAGTGGATCTGTTATTTGCGGTCTATATCTTAAGACAGCAGTCCTAGTTCTATGCCGTCCATATCTTAAGACAGCTTTGAAATACTCCATCCCCTCGCATAGGATGGTGAAGCTTTTGAGTTAAAGCTTCCAGAAAGGGGCATGGACATCCCCATGATTATTTAAAAACAATGTGGTTTTAGTTTGGAGCATTTAAGAAATGTTTAGGTTCTGAAGAATCTGAAAAGTCTGAGGGGGGAGGGGGCGACGAAGGGGGGGTTTACGCTTTGCTGCATTGAAACAAAAGCTTGAACAAAAGGTACCCTGTCCATTGTCTTAATATGAGCTTTTGTTAGGGCCGAAAAACTGTTGCTTTGTTGCAGCCATCTCTGATATGGCCGGTGACTAGAAATTACGATGCGCAAATCCGTCCTGCCCAAAACGGCTTCCGACCCAGGCTACGTTGGTCTTGAGTTGGGTTGCCGCAACCTGAGCTAAAGGATGAGGATGGACTGGAGGGGCACGTACGCAGGAGGCACCAGATCTGGAGGCAAGCTTGGAGGTGGGGTGGGTGGGCTCAATTTATCGGAAAATTGTCGGAAACTTTGAAAAGTTTTTGAAAATTCCCAAAACTTTTTTTCAAGCCCGGAGGGCCAAAAATTATCGGAAATTATCGGGAAATTATCGGGCCTATCATAAATCCCGTTATATGGTAAAACGTTACCAAACGGTCAAATTATCGGAATTATCGGGGTCGAAATTATCGGAATTATCGGGAAATTATCGGGAATCCATTTTTTTGAAAATTTCAAACCATTTTGGATCAGGCCCAAATTTCCGGAACCAGACCCAGCCCAGGCCCGGCCCAGTCTGGCCAGAACCAACCCAGGCCCAGCCCAAGCCCAGGCCAACAAGCCAAGCCCAGCCCAGGCCCAGCCCAACTAGTACCATTATTTGAATACCCTCAAATGAACACCAGTATTTGTGATTGGGTTGGGCGGCGGCGGTTTATTAAAGGTCCATGCCCCATGTGAAGCGAGAATCCCTATCAATGTCTCTCAGAATCATGCTTCAGAATGGCATCATTTCCCAGATGCCTCCCATAGTACCTTCAAGTGTTTAGTATGGAATTAGATTTGCGGAGTCTCAGTCTTTAAACAATGTTGGGTTCCTAGCATAAGGTCTCTAGGGTGAAGGTGTGGGTCATCTGAGCTGAGGTACCAAACATGTCAAGTTGCAACTTGTCAGCATCTGAGCCGAGGTCACCATTCATGAGCCTGCTGCGCTGAGTTGAAAGCTGGAAGCAGGTCCAAGATGTGCTGGTCCTTCTGCATGATCGTCGTGGTCATCTTCTGCATCATCATCCATCATTTCTGCCTTTCGCTTTCTGGAGTTGTGCATGCGACGAAGAGTGCTGAAGGCATGTTCCGCGCCTTGTTGACCTTGTAAACATGTGGCAGCCATGTCCAAGCGTGCGTCCATGAAGTGGTACACTTCTCTTTTGCCAAGCTCCAAAGGAAAATTGGCCAGGGGTCATTATACATTGTTGGTAGCAGCATCTAAGAAGCAAACACCAGAATTGTTAGGAACATGAGAATACCAGCAGCCGCATACCAATTTTGAATACCAACAGTTGCATACCAGCTTTAGAGTACCAAGATCTGAGCACCGACTTTTGAACACCATAAGCTGTGTACCAACTTTAGAGTACCAACAACTGAGCACCAACTTTCCAGCACCAGCAATAGAATACGAATATTTTCAATTTGAAAGAAAACTTGCAAATGGTGTT
>NYVT01000003.1:0-5000 GCA_002684675.1 Deltaproteobacteria bacterium | reverse complement strand
ATTCCCAGAACAGCCCTTTGGATTCGCATGGGGAGTAATCTATTCTTTTGAAAGCCGCATTATCGCGATGTGTGGGGCATACACTTATGAAAGGGTTGCGATGTTTGGGACATGATGCGTGAAAGGGCTGTTCTGGGAATTGAACCCAGGACCTCTCGCACCCGAAGCGAGAATCATACCACTAGACCAAACAGCCAATGTTTCTGGTGTCTTGAGTCAGGCATCAATGGGCATACAGCGACCAACGAGGGGCGGCCAGGAAATGAATCGCGATGCACGCCTGGTGTTGCAAGCTGGCTATTGGGCCAGGATCACAGAAGTCTAACCTCGCTGCCTAAGAAACTTTGGGGCATCTTGTTCCACACCCTTCGATTATCTTGAATTCCGTTTCCGCCAGGGAGCCACCAAATTGGCAGCGGGTGTTGGATCTTTTAGGGTCGATGCCGCTCGCATGCAAGCTCGCATTGGGGCCGCTGCCGCCTGCGTTTGTGAGGTCACTGCGCTTCTAGGGTGTCCCACGGGTCAGATTTGGATTTGCCTTGACGCAGCAATTTGGCTTGCATGTAATTTCTTGGCCACACAATCGCCCCAGGCGATAGAAATTGGGGCGCTCGGGATGTTTTCTGTAGCGAAGCTGATTAAAATCCTGCAAGTGTTTCCAATTCAAAATTCCAAATAGTAGGGAAGATCTTCAAGTCACGCACCATGCTGAAGCATTTGCCAACGCAAGTTCAAAATCGCGAAAGAGTGGAAAGCTCCCAGCGTGACCAATAACAGTTGATGTGGTACGACACGCCTCCATGATTTTCCCCATTGTTTTTTTGATTTGCTTTGATGGGTAGCTGCTGTCCTGCCATCATCACCACCAAAGGAAATTTCTTTCCTGGCAGGTCCTCGTCAATTCTTCATCATGAGTAATTTCGTATCCCCGTTGTGGCCCATGACACTTGACTTTTATGTTTTTTGTTTTTTCGTTAGCTCACTCTGATGGACAGTTGCTGTTCTGTCATCACTATCAAAGGAGATCTCTTTCCTGACAGCTCCTGTCTGATTCTTCATCATGAGTAATTTGGTTGTCTAAAATGTCACATGTAAGCTCAGGAAATCACTGTAGAAGTGATCCTGTGCAAGTACAGTCGACAACTCTTCAATTGTGGATCCGAGAATTGAAACATCAAAAAACTTTTGGTAACAGTGCTTTGTTGCGGTTTTGAGCTGCTTTTGCCAAGGAAATTAAACACAGACTTCCTTCCAGCAGGTGCATTCAAGAATCACCTCAGATATCTAGGGCAAGCTTTCACAGAGTTGCTGTGTCCATGCCATTCTTCATTGATGAAATAGCAATATACATTATTGTTGCAGTCTAAGGCATGCAAAGACAAACTTGAAGTGCAATCGTCATTGACCAACACATTTGGTTTGATTTCATCAAAGTGCTTTGTCTCTGCAGGCGTTTGCAAATAGAAATTCCACATGGCAGGAGAGAACTTCAAGTCATGAAGTCCCATGCTTGCCATGCACTGCTGATTTCATCCGCCAAAGCATCTTCAAAATCATTGACCACAGCGCACCCAATGCGACCAATGGCAGCTGAAGTGCCACACAACATGCCTTCACAATTTATGGCTTCATTGGTTCATTTGGATGGACAGGTGCTGTTCCCGGCCGCTGTCACCAAAGATTTCTTTCCTGATGGCTTGTGTTGAATTCTTCATCATGAGTAATTTTGTTGAAGCTCGGGAAGTCGTTGCAAAATGAATGAAGGCTACCAAAAAAGTTTGGCCAGGGTGGCGAAGGTTTGTGTCACAATACCCCATGTGCTTGGAATGTTTTGAACCGTTGCTCGGACCTTTTCCACATTTGTTTTCGGATGTTTGGAAATCAAGCAAGAATTTGTTGCGCTGTCTTGTTTTCTTGGGTGTGTCTTCCCATCGCAGATGGATTTATGGACCCCCCATGATTAGCTTCATGGCGGGATTTGTCGATTCATGATGATTGGGTTCTCCCAAGCCAATTCTGCCCAGAATGGATATGAGGCATTCTGAAGCAAAATGGCAAGGACGAGCTAACAATTTTTCCAAGCCCGCCTAGCTCAGTCGGCAGAGCGCAAGGCTCTTAACCTTGTGGTCGTGGGTTCGAGCCCCACGGTGGGTGTTTCCCCATGGTGAAGGTTTTCTCGGCCACGTCTACATGCGCAGCTGGGTATTGTGGTTTCTGCTTTGCGTGCGCTGGGGGTGACGATGCCCTACCAAAAAAAAAAGCCAATTCATTCAATGATACAATGAATGACCATGCGCGACGAAATTGGCAAAGAACATTCAATTTCCCAAACATGTTGAGAACATGTCTGCCATGGTTCGGCTAGTTGGGGTACCCCTCCCTGTCCCAAGCGACCTGGGTTCGAGGCGGTCTGGGGCGTTAGGATTGAGAGTCCAAGGCCTGGTCGCTTCTTTTCGATTGCGTCACCCAAGAGGCCAGACAACAGTTGTCTGGGAGTTGGAGGCGCGCCTGCGCCAACTTATGGACATATGCGCGTGCGCGCGTAAAGTTTGCACTGTTCGTGCTCAGGCGCCATGCTTGGATCCGATGGCGCACGAAAAAAAAAATAAATTCCGCGACCGGGAATTGAACCCGGGTCTTCTGCGTGACAGGCAGAAATACTAACCACTATACTATCGCGGATCTTGGCTTGCTATCGGTCCTTCAGCATTTGCTGTGCATGCTTCAGGATAGAGAATGTCATAGCATTGTGGCTGTCAGAATCGAACCTACGTTTGCTTCAAGAGTGGAGGCGATTGCCAAGGCCATTGGAACACATTCGCTCGTTCTGCTGGGGCTGGTGGCGAGTTATCGAGGGCAGGTTCAAATCATCAGGGGCTGAAGAGCTTGTTGCCACAAACAATTCGCCACCCTGGGGGCAAATGAGATCAGAGCGCTCTACACATCCAGCTGGCCCCCTGTCAGAACTTGGAGGCAGGCGTGCCACCAGGCAATTGAGTATGGTAGCAATGATCAGAAACGGTTTGGTGCGCAGGAAATCGTCAGCCACTGCGCCTGCTTGTGGCCATGATCGGCTTTTCTCCTCCACCCTGAAGCGCGACCGCTCCTCAGTGTCGTCCCCAGGGGGATTGCCAGCCAATTCCGTTAACCTCCCTGACCATTTTCAGCAAATTTAAAACATTGCTCCAACACGATCGCACATGTCCGCCATAGTCTAGCTGGTTAGGATACTCGGCTCTCACCCGAGCGACCCGGGTTCGAGTCCCGGTGGCGGAATTTGTGTATGTGCTGCGCCAGAATTCGATGGCCAAGCAGTTTGCATTCAGGTGGCTAAATGTTTGCAGTCTCAAGCGTATCGACGCCCGGTGCATGCAAAAGATATGCGCATGCCGGGAGTCGAACCCGGGTCACAAGCATGGGAGGCTTGTATGATACCGTTACACTACATGCGCGTGGAAAGGTAGAAATAAGCATAGGGTACAAATGGAAACACATTTGATTTCAATATGTGTCAGAAACATTTGCTGGAGGCCGATTGGGTTTTGCCCAAGAAGTCGAGAGACATTTCCATTCTTGGGGGCAACGAGAGAGATTTGATAAAGGGATTACAGGGAATTTCGAAATTTCGAATGAGTTTCGGATGGAAGACCTTCTCCTCTGGAGCGCAGCACTTCACACGAGCATGGTTATGGATGCGATCCGCAAGCGGGGCCGAATGCGAACAGCAGACATGGTCGCATGGCTTCGCGGTTTGCCTGGCAGGTGCAGGGTCATGAATCCCACTGTTGCCGTCTGTTTCCAAAAGCTTTTTCTCCTCATCTGCCAACCACTGTTGCCGTCTCCTTTTTCGCCCTGCGCGACCGCATCGGCCCATAGTGTGGTACCTTACGCCAAAATGGCTATGGTGATGAGTGCCAGCCCAAAGTTACAGTGATCGCAATTCATTTTTGGAAGCATCGATTTAGACGTTCAAACATCATTTGTGCAAATTCTACCCAATGGTAAATACCGTAGCCATTTTGGCTCAAGGTACCACACACGGGCCGATGCGGTCACGCAGGCCTTTTTGCCCACGCACCACGCTCCTATCCAAGAAGGAAAAACGAAGCTGGCCTCGATCCCAGAAGCCAGCCTCCATCCCAGAGAGAAAGGGAGAAGCTGGCTGGCTGGCCTTGTTCGCCTTGTTGGCCAAATTTTTTGTTCGGCCCAAACAAAGCGAATAAGGCAAACAAGGCGAAAGACGCGAACAGGGCGAGTTTTTCTTGCCAAAAAATTATCGCCACTGGATGTTTCGCCTGGTTGGCCCAAATTTTTTTTTCGACCCAAACAAAGCGAATAAGGCAAACAAAGCGAAAGACGCGAACAGGGCGAGTTTTGCTGGCCAAAAAATTTTTCATCACTGGATATTTCGCCTGGTTGGCCCAAAAAAAAATTTCGGTTCAAACAAAGCGAATAAGGCAAACAAGGCAAAAGACGCAAACAGGGCGAGTTTTGCTGGCCAAAAAATTTTCAGCGCTGGATATTTCGCCTGGTTGGCCCAAATTTTTTTTCGGCCCAAACAAAGCGAATAAGGCAAACAAGGCGAAAGACGCAAACAGGGCGAGTTTTGCTGACCAAAAAATTTTCATCGCTGGATATGCGGCTTCGGCTGGGGTTGGCTGTGGCTGGCTGGCTGTGGCTGGCTGGCTGGCTGGCTGGCTCTCTGGAAAGATATCCAATGAATTTCAGATGGGAGATTGTCGTTCCTGGAGCGCAGCATGTCACAATTGGCTACCGTGATAGCGCCAACTGAAGGTTACAGTGATTGCAATTAATTTTTGGAAGCATCGATCTCGACGTTGAAGCACTATTTGTGCAAATTCTACCCAATGGTAAATACCGTAGCCATTTTGGCTCAAGGTACCACACACGGGCCGATGCGGTCACGCATGCTTTTAAGCCCACCCACCACGCTTCGATCCAAGAAGGTTAGAGAGAAGGTGGCCTCAATCGCAGAAGCC
>NYVT01000106.1:0-8027 GCA_002684675.1 Deltaproteobacteria bacterium | reverse complement strand
TTATTTCCACATATGACTGCGGCAGAGAATGTAGCATTTCCTTTGAAAATGCGAAGGTTTGATGCACGTATGATCTCTGAGCGGGTCAAGAAATACTTGTACCTGGTTCGCTTGGAAGGGCTTGGTGGTCGTCGGATCAATGAACTTTCAGGAGGGCAGCAGCAGCGTGTGGCGATTGCTCGAGCCTTAGTTTTTGAACCAGACCTACTTCTTTTAGACGAACCATTGGCGGCCTTGGATCGTAAGCTACGTGAAGAAATGCAACTAGAGTTTCGGAGGATTCAGAAGGAACTTGGTGTCACCACGATCAATGTTACCCATGATCAGCGGGAGGCACTGGTGGTTTCTGACCAAATCATTGTGATGAATCACGGAGAAATCCAGCAGGATGCCACCCCTTTGGAGATCTACCGTTCTCCATCGAATCCTTTTGTAGCGAATTTTGTAGGGGTAACTAACCTGTTTCATGGGACGCTGGAGTCGCTAGAGGGGCAGCAGGTAGTAATCAGAATCAGTCAACAGATGCTGATTGGTACTCTAAAAAGTGAGCACTCGACGCTTGCCCAGGGAGTTTTAGTGAAGGCTGCTGTCCGTGCAGAACAGGTTCGACTGTTTCGGAGGCAATCAGAAAACAGAGACTGTGATGTTTGTTTTGAGGGTCGGGTAACGGATGTTATTTTTGAGGGAGAAAGGATTCTCTACGAACTTTCGGTGGCAGCGTTATCTGATACGCTCATTAGGGTCATTCACCATGACCAGCGAGACTTCTCAACATTTGAGATAGGAGAGATGGTCTTCGTTGGATGGCAGAGCCGCGACATGTATGTCTTTGTCGTGGATTGATTGACTTGGCAATAGCCGAGTCTAAACCAGAGTCAGGAGTTTAGTATGACTTTCGACAAGCAGATCAAACGGAGAAATTTACTGAAGACCACTGCCCTGCTAGGAATTGCTGGTGCAGCTGGATCTATGGCGCCATCTTTACTGAAGGCAGCCCCTGCAAAGCCAAAAGAAATTATTATTCGAGCTTGGGGTGGTCCGTGGGTGGAAGCGCTGAAAGCTGGTGTTTCAGAACCATTTACGGCTAAGACTGGCATTCAAGTACGACATGATCTAACAGAGGATAACGAAATACAACCCAAGGTTTGGGCTGCTGTTGCTCAAAAGCGAACCCCCCCGATTCATATCAATTGGGACACGACGACTAATGCTACTAAGTCGGCACTTCGTGGAGTGTGTGAGGATCTTTCCGACCTGCCCAATTTAAAAGGAACTACTGATTTGGCAAAGCCTGTGGGCGTAGATGGCTATCCGATCGTCAATACCTACGGATATGTCTATGTGTTGGCATACCGGCCGAGTGCCTTTCCAAGTGGACCACCAGAATCTTATCACGATCTGCTTGATCCAAAATTTAAGGGACGGCTAGCATTCTATAACGATGGGATTGGATTCCACTTTCCAGCGCAGGTTGCTGGTGGTGGCAAATTGGACGGGATTCCAGGTAATATGAAGCCCTGCTGGGATTTTGTATCCAAGATCAAAGCTCAAGAACCATTACTTGGAGAAGATCCTGATTTTGTGACGTGGTTCCAAAATGGAGAAATTGATGCTGCATGTACGATTTCAACAAATGCACTAGGAGCCAAAAGAAATGGAGTAGATATAGCTTGGACGATTCCAAAGGAGGGAGCCAAGTTTGACACAGATGGGCTTTGGATTCCTAGAGGACATTCTGAAGGAGATTTGTATTGGTCCAAAGAATATATCAACCAAGCCCTAAGCAAAGAATCTCAGCAGATCTGGCTGGATGGTTTAGGATTGCCCGGAGTCATTCCTGGACTGCAACCTCCACCAGGATTAGCTGGAGATCCTTCCTATCCAACTAAGCCAGCTGACTTCGATCGGTTGATCCGTATCTCAGGCAAGATTCAGGTAGAAAACGAGAGTGAGTGGTTCTCGAAGTTCAAGGCGATCATGCAGGGGTGATCTTGAACAGTTCAGCCACTGGGCTTTAATTTAAAGTTCCAGTGGTTTCATAGATTGATCGGAAACTGATGAGACGTAATCCATCTTCTTATCCATTGACTTGGCACTTGATGGATATACTAGAGGCTATTTTCAGCAAAATTTGGCCCAAGGGAGGAGGTCTATGGAATCCTTATTTAATGCTGAGTCCTGCAATTTTGTTGATTGGTCTGCTTGTTTTAGGGCTTGGTTATATTGGTGATATATCCCTAAGAACACTTGACACAAGTACCTTCCTTTTCTCGGAGGAGTGGTCGCTAACAAACTATGAGCGAGCACTGACAGAGCCGTTCATTCGATCTGTCATCTGGCGAAGTATTCTTGGTGCAACCATTGTTACCATGATTACATTGCTACTAGCCTTCCCCTATACCTACGTTATGGTAAGAACCCGAAGTGCATTTCTACGCAAATTCTTGCTAATTGCTCTGTTTTTGCCTTTTTTTATTGGACAAGTAGTACGCGCTTATGGATGGCTGATTATCCTGGGCAAACAAGGGATAGTGAATGATATACTGGGGTTGGTTGGTATTGAACCATTACGAATGCTTTTCAACTATCCTTCAGTTCTTTTCGGGCTGGTACAGTACATGTTCCCATTTGCTGTACTTATGCTGGCTCCGGCGTTAACTGCGATTCCTGAAGAAATTGAAGCTGCTGCCGAATCCCTTGGAGCTTCCTGGGTGGAAACGATGCTTCATGTGGTACTTCCAATGGCTAAGCCAGGGCTGATCGGTGCGGGTTTAGTGGTCCTGACCCTCTCTCTGACAGATTTTGCGATGCCAGCTATTCTTGGTGGAGGAACTCAAGATTTTGTAGCGAATGCAATCTATGACCAGTTTTTCCGGACATCTGACCAGGGATTTGGTTCCAGTCTGGCAGTCATATTGATTGTAATTGGTTCACTCTTAGTTTGGGTTATTTTTATGTTAGTTGGTGCAGGGACATTGGCCCTAGGCGCAAAAGATAAATGAACCAGCCAATTTCCCAGAAATTGTTTTTCTGGATACTAGTAGTCATTTCGATCATCACCCTCTCTGCACCAACGCTGGTTGTGCTTGGAGCCTCCCTGACTTCTGGAAATATCATCGTTTTCCCCCCGGATGGGTTGTCCTTGAAGTGGTATGAAGCTCTCGTGGAGAAGCAGGAGTTGCAGGATGCCTTCATCCGCTCAATCTGGGTGGCCATGATTTGTGTGTTTATCTCTTTGCCTACTGGGACCTTGGCAGGGGTCGCTCTGACAAAGTATCGATTACGTAAGAGGGCTTTGATTCAGACCTATCTCCTACTACCGTTTACAATCCCACTGATTGGTTCGGGAATCGGTTTGATGCTGGTCTTTGGTGAGGTTGGTATTCTTGGAAGCCTTTGGCCGGTTGGTGTAGCTACCGCTGTGATCAACCTTCCCTTCATGATTTGGGCGGTTTCCTCCAGTGCTGCGGGTCTAGATCCTGATCTAGAGCTTGCTGCTCAAAGTTGTGGTGCTGGCCCGGTTCAAACCTTTTTCTATGTGACCTTGCCATCGGTGATGCCGGGAATCATCACAGGCTCTCTGCTGATGTTCATTTTATCTCTGAATGAATTTCTTGTTAGCCTGTTGCTGGTAGACGCTCGGATTGTTACACTCCCTGTTCAAGTCTACAATTCAATCCGTTCAATCATTACCCCAGACCTCGCGGCTGTATCTGTAGTTTTTATCGCAGTGGCGATGTTGGCTATTACTGTGTTAGACAAACTGGTTGGGTTGGAAATCTTTCTGAAATCAAAGTGACCCTCACCAAAACTCACTTAAAAAGGTACCGCCTCATGTCAACCGTATCTTTTCACGAAACTAGTAAGCTGAAAGCCAAGGATTATAAAGCTTTGCTAAAGCGTTCAGAGGCTGATCTCTCAAGCTTTCTGGAGAAGGTGCAGCCTATCATCGAGGCGGTGCGTGCTGAAGGAGATGAAGCTCTAGTTCGTTTCGGTCAGCAATTGGACGGTTCTACGCCACTGAGTAAGGAAGCACTGAAGGTAAGTGAAACGGAGTTTGCTGTCGCGTTTGAAGAAGTCGAAGAAGCAGTCATTGAAGCGATTCGCTATGGCATTACCAACATCAGAATTTTCCATGAGGAGCAGAAGCCAGAAACTATGTGGATGAAGGAGATTCGCCCAGGGGCTTATGCTGGAGATCGACTAACTCCAATTCGCTCTGTCGCGATCTACGTGCCGCGTGGGAAGGGAGCTTTCCCATCAGTGACAATGATGACTACAGTACCAGGTGTGGTGGCTGAGGTGCCCAAGTTGGCAGTCTTCACTCCCCCATTGCCGAATGGATCTGTGGATGCTGCAACTCTGGTAGCAGCAAGCATTGCAGGTGTCGATACGGTCTACAAGTGTGGGGGAGCGCAGGCAGTAGCTGCTGCTGCGTTTGGTACTGAGACTGTAGAACGTGCACTTAAGATTGTTGGCCCAGGTAGCCCTTGGGTCGTGGCAGCTAAACGATTGTTATCTGATATTATTGACCCTGGTTTGCCAGCTGGGCCGTCTGAAGCAATTATCTTTGCTGATGATAGTGTTCATGGTGGACTTGCCGCGCTTGATCTGCTGATTGAAGCGGAACATGGCCCAGATAGTTCAGCTTACTTAGTCACACATTCTCGCCGTGTGGCGGAAGAAGCTATGGCTGCTTTGCCTGATCATTGGGCCAAGATGACGGCACAGCGGGAAGAGTTTTCTAAAATCGTACTGACAGGACCATATGGCGGAATTTTGCTGACATCATCAGTCGAGGAAAGCTACCAGTTCATCAATGACTATGCTCCAGAGCACTTAGAACTTTTATCCACAGAGCCGTTCACCCATTTGGGCCATATCACAGAGGCAGCAGAAATCTTGATGGGCCCTCATACCCCGGTATGCATTGGTAATTTTTCACTAGGTCCCAATGCTGTGCTGCCGACAAGTCAGGGTGCCCAAACCTATGGTCCGCTGTCTGTTCACGATTTTATGAAGCGAAGTTCGGTAGGATACGTTACTCCTCCAGCCTATCCAGAACTTGCTAAAAGAGCTAGAGTCCTGGCCCGCTATGAAGGGTTTTCCTCCCACGAAAACGCGGTTTCTCCGATACGGGAAAGGTATCTCTGAGAGGGGAGGAGTGCTGCTTATGGATTAGGACGCTAGGGTGGGCGGATTTTGATCTTCGTTAGAACTATTTTGATCTTCGGCAATCTTGACAAGCAGTTCTTCCATCCAGGGTGTTTTTGCCAAGAGTTCCTGTGCTTCTGGATTCAGCAATAAATTGATTTTCCTACGATCGTGTTCCCGCCGATCCTGACTGCGCCGATCCGTCAGACGACGATCTGTCAGCTCCACTAGTTCCTCTCTTTGACGGCGTTCTCTGTCTACCTCTCCTGAACCAGATCTGCGGTCATGGTGTCTTCTTTCATCTGATCGACGTTCGTTTGCCCTTCGATCTTGCTGTCTTCGATCCATAACCTTTGGTGGAAATAGCGGATTCATCGTCTACCTTTTCGGGATGAATAGTGAATCTTCTGCTTGAATGATGAAAGTTTTGTTGACTCGCAAATTCAATGAATCAGATCTGTTGTGAAACGAGGCCATTCAATGACTCAGTTTGAGAAAATTTAGCTATAAAACTTATTGTAAAAGGTTTTCTACTAGTAACTGGAACAAGAATCCAGCTATCTCCTACTTTCGTAATGATTTTGGTTGAATCAGAAAGGATAAGGAACAAACACGAGTAGGGGAAAACCTCAGAAAATAGGTGAATTTGTCTAGAAGGAAGAAAACCTGCAGTTGTGTAGAAGTTAAATCACATCAATTCTCTTCAGAACAAAGATTTTGGAGAATAAAATTTTTGGAACCCATTGCCAGAGTCGACCCATGATTTTTGGATTGTTGGCCCTACTCATGATTCTCTTCACCAGTCCACTACATGCGGCAGAAGATGCATTGTTTATTCGCGATGCAAACATTTTGAAGGCCAAGAGTTTACGTTGTTTGTTTACTCGACAGGTGACTACCAACTGGACTTCTTGGGAAACAACTTGGTCGAAAGAAGATACCATCGAAAACATGGAGTATATCTTTGCGGCCATTCCGCAAAAAGGAAGCAAGGCCCGTTTGATCAAGAGAGTCCCGGGTGAACCAAGTGGAATTCAGGAGGTCTTTATCATCCGTACCCTGGAAGCACTGAATTTTCTGGAAGTCAACCCGGAGCGACCCATCCATACCACGGCAGTGATGGTGATGCGAGAAAACCGGGAGGCAGGAACTTTTGTCGCAACGACATCACAGCACACAATTACTAAAGATGGTGCAGTTATTCCTACGCAGAGCTACGGACGTTGTGAAGTGATGGCGTTTAATGAAGAGATCTGAATTTCTCACAAAATGGACTGGCAGCACTCACAAAAAGTACAAATGCACGAACTCTGAAGTTTTGTTGCTAAATTTACTCGTTAAGGATCAGAACCCAAGATAGAAAGAAGTAAAAGAATACTCCCAAATCCAATAACATAGAGGAAAGCTTCCCGATTCTATTTAGAGCCAAATCAGAGAAAGGAATTACTCTTCTAGTTTAGACTCGATTCTCAGATTCGTTGAACAGGCGAACTGTGTTAGAATGTACAGCAAGATCTACAGATTGTTTGAATTCAAAATTATACTTGGCCATTATGCCAAATCTTGAAACATCTTTACTATATGGGTGCTGTAGGTTAACGATTGTGTAGGATTCCAGTAGTTCAAAATTCAAAACAAGAGATTTAAAGGAATCTCCGTTTGCAGCTTCCAGCAATTGAAAGTCTTCTGTTCTGACGCCAGCTAGAAGATTCATTGGTAACTTACAATCCTTTCAATCTTCACTTTCAGATCAAGGTTGGGAATTTGCTGGTGCTTGGATGAGGTGTCAAAAGAAGCAGGGAAGAAATGTATTTGAGGGGAAAGATTTGGATTGGCTGATCAATAAATTTATTTTTTCCAAAAGATATAACTCGGAATCTTTGCAACTATAATTATCTGCTAGATTTGCATTATTGCAATATGATTGGCTAGGAAATATCAGACAGTTAGAGAACGTCCTAGAGCTTGCTCAAATCCTAGGAGAAGAAACTGTTTCTTTACTAGATCTTCCTGAAGAAATTCGTTTTAATACTTTAGAAAATGATGCTAATCAGTCATTATTTAAAAATATTATTGAAGAATTGGATTGGAATATTACTGCAGTTGCATCTTACTTAGAATGTGATAGAAAAACTGTTTATCATCGTATCAAAAAAGTAGGAATTTTGATTCAGCGTGAGATTGCAAATTAATAATTTTTATCATCTCTTTTTAATACTCAAGAATTTGTACTTTTAACTAGATTTTATTATCTGTAACTAGCTCAATCAATCACTAACTTGGTTTTTGTCTTAGAATGTCTCTCACTCCTAATGACCCTCGTCTGCTTACACCAGGCCCCCTGACGACATCTTATGAAACCAAAGCAGCTATGCTGCATGACTGGGGTTCGAGAGATGCTTCCTTTCTGGAAGCCAACGCTCGAGTACGACAGAAACTCCTAGAAATTGCTGGAGCTACTTCTACCCATGTTTGTGTCCCCCTACAGGGTAGTGGGACTTTTGTGGTAGAGGCTACGTTGGGAACCTTGATTCCACGATCTGGCAAGGCCTTGGTACTGGTCAATGGAGCCTACGGTCAGCGTATGACCAAGATGCTTGGCTACATGCAGAGGTCTTTAGTGGTCCAGGAAACACCTGAAGATTCGCCACCGGATTTAGAGACCCTGCAGCAGGCACTTGTCAAAGATCCTTCGATCACACATGTGCTAGCTGTTCATTGTGAGACGACCTCAGGAATCCTCAATCCGGTGGAACAGGTTGCTGAGATAGTTGCCCAGCACAAACGCTCACTGATCATTGATGCGATGAGTGCATTCGGAGCCATTCCTTTAGATGCGGAGCAAGTACAGTTTGATGCTGTGATGGCTTCTT
>NYVT01000001.1:0-5900 GCA_002684675.1 Deltaproteobacteria bacterium | reverse complement strand
TTCAGAGAACCTAATTAGGCCTCAGAGAACCTAAATAGGCACAAACAGACCTGATAGCGAATCACTCCGCTCACATCGTTGGCTACTGATGTTTCAGCGATTTGTCTTGCTCTTTTCAGTAGCATGCTATGGAATTCAAGCTTCCATCACCGATGCATCTCTTTCAGATCAGACAAACGAAACGGCATGTCTATTGCAGAACCAGTTTTCCAGTGACAAGCACATGTCAACAGATGAAGACACAGCGCAAATGCCTCTGGTGGACAAAGAGAGTTCGAAGAGTGCAGCCTCTCATGATCTGCGCATGTTAGATCAAGCTGTGTATGTGAGCCACAAGCGACGCACAGAATATAAGGCGCATTCCTGCCTCTTGCGCCGTATGTCAAGTTTGCTTGGGAATGCGCAAAGTCGGCGAAGGCCTAGTTACTCACGTTCCTCACGCCGTTCTTTCTCAAGTTCTTACTCACGCCGTGGAGGTTCCTCACGTGGCAGCATGTCATACAGCTCCAGACGCAGCTACAGCCGCGTGTCGTATTCTCGTTCGTCCAGCAGCACACGATTCCATTGTTGTCATCGAAGCAACAGCTGTTCATTTAGCTGGAAGAGCACTTCACTTTCGTCGTCGTCGAGCAGTTCACGCACTTCAATCAGTTCACGCACTATTACCCCCATAAAGCCTGCCAAAAAGTCTGTAGATTTCAAAGATGCGGGGGCTGGGTGTTGCTCGAACAGAGATACCTCAAAGATGCTCTTCAACGGAAATGCTTGTTCTGTCTCCGTTTGTAAAGCTAAGTGCACTGTCGATAAGAAGTGTTATGCCATTGAATATGGATGGAAAGGCAGCAAGACGTGCACCTTGATTCCTCAAGGTACTGACTGCAGCAAACTCTCATCCGGTGCTAAAGATTGTGGCCCTGGTGGAGGAAACAATGGAGTGCGCACGTTCTTGACACACCGTTACACGAAGCCACCAACAACGACAACAACAACAGCAGCAGGGAAATCTGCTTGGAAGAAGGGGAAATCTGCTTGGAAGAAAGGGAAGATTAAATTTAAAGGGTCGAAGGAGAAGGCGGCGAAGAAGAGGAAGGAGGCGAGGAAGGAGCAGGCACAAGAGACAAAGAAGAAGGAGAAGGACTCGAGCGAGGGAGAAGGCACCACCACCACCACAACCGAGGCAGAAGGAAAAGCAGAAGCAAAAGCAGAAGCCGTATCAGAAACAGAAGGAGAAGGAGAAGGAGAAGAGGAAGAGGAAGAGGAAGAGGAAGAGGACGAGGAAGAGGAAGAGGAAGAGGAAGAGGAGGAAGAAGAAGAAGAAGAGGAGGAGATAACAAAGGACGATTTTTGGCCAGATTTGGGTGTTGGTTGTTGCCTCCACAGGGATCCAAGCAAAATGCTGTTCAAGGGCATGGTGGCTGATTTGGATGCTTGCAAGGCTAAGTGTGAAAGTATGGAGAACTGTGCGCACATTGAGTACGGTTGGAAAGACAGCAAGTGGTGTACCTTGATTCCAAAAGGCACTGACTGCAGCAAACTTGCTTTCGGCTCGAAAGATTGCGGAAAAGGTGGTGGAGATAACGGCGTCCACACGTACACAAATATGGCTGCAGGGCCAGAGGCTGAAGCAGGAGCTAAGTCTAATAAGACAGAGGAGGAGGATACAAAAGATTTCGTGGACCTTGGAGCAGGCTGCTGCAGCAAGCGGGATACTTCAAAGATGCTCTTCAAAGGTATGGTCGCCGACTTGGGAGCATGCTCAGCCAAATGCCTAGCCACCAAGAACTGCGAAACTTTTGAGTATGGTTGGAAGGGCAGCAAGTGGTGCACGCTGATTCCACAGGGAGTCAATTGCAGCATTCTTACTGCAGGCCCTAAAGACTGCGGAAGTGGTGGAGGTGACAATGGTGTTCATACGTATGAGGTACTATCGGTTGAGCCTGCTGATGATGAAGCAGAAGATCCAGAGGACGAGGCGCCTGAGGAAGAGGAGGACGAGGCGCCTGAGGAAGAGGAGGAAGCTGCACCGGAGGAGCCAAATCCGGATTTCGCAGCTGCAGCTCCAGAGGAAGAGGTGCCCAAGGAAGAGGTAACCAAGGAAGAGGTGCCAGAGGTGGGGAAGCTCCCTTTGCCTCAGCAGTGCCAGAAGTTCTCTTATGGTGAGAATAAATATGTGACTACCAGACCAACTGAGATGCCTGGTGCAACTGCAACAAGTGTTCAGAATGCATTTGTCTCTGCCGCAGGCATTATGAATGGAGCGTATGTCAACGGGCGTGGCAAGCGCGTCAGCGCTGTTCGAAGAAAGAAGAACAGCAAAAATCAATACCTATTGGGCATTTATGACCATCCTTTTGCAAAGATGGTCGAAATCACGCTGGGGTTGAAGGGAGGTGTCATTACTGTGGCTGCCACATCTGCCAGATACAAACGAGTAAATCAAGAGAAGATCGCTAAAGCAGCTTACAGCACATCAGATAAGATGACTAAATTCTGGACCACGAGCAGGGGCCAGGGCATAGCAACAAGCGACGGTGGTAGAGGTTATGGTATCAAAGGCCTGCAGATCAAGAATTGCCTTGTTAACGAAGACGCTGTGAAACAAGGTGAGGCCCTGGATTCTCTGATTGATGATTTCATCGATGCCCAAGCGGACTCTGAAGATGCTTGCCACTCCCAGTTCCTTGAGGCGAGGCATCAGCTCAATCAGTTGGAAGCGCTTGTCAGTGACCTGGCTCGCCAGGTCAATTCCACCGAGGAGAAAATCATGGTGTATGACAAGATGTTGGAAGATAGGCTTCATGAGATGCGTGAGCTCACGCAGTGGAAAGAAAGCGAGCTGAAGAAATGCGCAATTGAAAAGCAAAAAGCGATTCAAATGTTTAACAAACTGAAGCTAGAGCTCGAGGAGATGAAGTCGATTGCGAACCCTTCTGTGGCCATGGACATCCAGGATGGAAAGCTTCACAAGGTGTCCTTTGCTCAGATGAGCAAGAATTATCTGACAGCTACGATCGATGCAGATGGGAACGAGTACAAACCTCGCGTGAGTGAGCTGAATGTGCTCCAGCAAGAGCTAGCAGCTCCTCTTGCTCCGACACCGCCATCTTCAGGCCAAGTCTCAGAGAAGGATATGCAGAAGGTCTCAGTGTTGGTGGCAGACACCCGAAGCGCGTCGCTTGCCTTCCGCAAATGCATGTCAGATGTTTCTCTACTTGCTTTCAGCCATGAGAAGCCAAAGAAGTCAGACGAAGATTGCAAAAAAGAGAAGGAAGCTCTGGAGAAGACTTACGTCAAGGCGTATGTGGAGCTATCCCGACTAAAAGCTGAATACGAAGAACTTGCGAAATCCACAGCATGTGTCGACACCACGATGGAGCAATTCAAGAACAGGAGACTGCCACTTCAGCAGCAGGCAGACAAGCTTGCAACTGAAATCAACGTAGAGGTCCAGAACCTGCAATCACTGAGGCCGCGTCTTGATGCTGCTATCAGATCTGAAGGCAAACTGAAGAAACAAGTTAAAGACCTCGCTAAACAGTGCGGCAATTTAGGGCCTACCGTTTCAGATCTGAAAAAAGTGAGGGACACAATCGCAGCTTTGTCTTCATGTCCTGGTCTTTCTCGGATACAGTTCTCCCTTCCTAAGTGGGTGGGCACCTGGGCCACTTTTGATCAAAATGGCAAGGCGCACGCTGATGAGGACCAAGATAAGCTGATGGGTGCAGCATGTCGCAAGGTAGCACCAGACTCTCGCGCTGCTGAGGTTGACGAAATTCAGGAACAAACAGTGCAGGGCATGCCTACAACAAACACTGCCTCCAGTCCATTGCTCGGAGCATGTCCTGATTGCGCTGGAACAGATGACAAGTCTTTCCAAAGTGGTCACAGTCGAGTGTGTTGGGCTCCTGAGGTGGCGCTTGACTTTAAGTCTCGCGATGTAAACTGTGGGACAGGCAGAAAGGCAATCCTCTGTGTGATTGACCAAGGTGACATCCGCCAGATCCCTGGCGAGGGTGGTGAAGGTGAAGCAGAGAAAATGGCAGCTTTCCAAATGGCTGTGATCCGGAGTTAGTACATCTCTAGCTTGTGGCCAGTGATATTGTACGAGGAATATTCATGGGTTCCATGATAAGATCAGCTGCAATAATATTTGTGAAAATTTAGTACGCGCGGGGAAAGTTGAATGCAGCACTCCAATGTGTCGACCGAGCGCTGAAGATCGAACAGCGCTACAAAGACCTCAAAAACACGGCGCGTACGCATCTCAACTTTGGAGTGCTGCTGAGCTTGATGATGCGCCACGAAGAAGCTATGGAGCATAGTGAGTGCGCCATTGCCTTGTTACAAGATCAAGAGCATTTCCTGCTACAAGATACAAAAAGCATCTTTGGTGAAGGAGCTGATCCTGCCGTGAGGATCATGTATGATGAAATCGTTGCCTCCCTCGTAGTTGCCTACCACAATACCGGTGTGGAAATGACAAAAGCAGCGCGTCATGATCAAGCCCTGGATTCCTTGAACCATGCAGTTCAAATCGCTGAGCAAAAACTTGGTCTCGACAATGCCTTTACAATAGCAGTGAAGGGAACTTTGAGTTTGACAATCAAAGCACATCCTCCACCACCGATATACAGCTCAACTCAACAGAGATTGGCCTTGCGAGCAGTAAAGGAAGAAATCAAGCTTGACCTGGAAGCTTCGTCTCAGGACGGCAACTCACCCACGGCAGCTTCTCTGCTTGGCGAACAGCCAACCATGCAGGAGGCTGGTGCAAAGTTACCAGCGATTGGAAGCCCAAACACACCTCGAAAGCCAAAGTCTCCACGAACTTCAAAGAAGAATATTACTAAGATGCGTGTCACGGAGCAACTCAAAGGAGGCCGCATCAGTCTTGCCAATCAAGGTTTGCTCACTGCTCGACCTCGGATTGGCGAAAGCATGGCACCTGATGCGCATGCAGGATCGCCGTTGATTCAGCAGATCGTCCATGGAACGACGCCGCTTTCCACCTTGCGGCCTCAATCTTGGACCCAGGCAGACAAAGGCCACATGCCTACCAAGCCACACAAGTCGAAATCTCGTGGTCCAATCTATGGACAGATCCCAGAGACCAGCATTGGAGCCGAGCATCAAGATGGTTATACCGTGCCACAGATTATTTCTTATTACAAGCACGAGTCGCTGAAAGAAGGATCTGTCATTGATCTCGACAATGTCGAGCCGTCGACTCAACGTGTTAAGGCCATAGCCGCTGTAAAAGCAGATATCTTGCAAACCCAAGGACAGGATCCTAACATGTCCGTCACAACACCTCGACGAGAGGACATTGGCTCTGCAGGATCCATAGCCCCAGATAAAAAACTTGGCCTCGCAACTGCTTTGGTGTCTGCAGCACGCCCTGCTCTTGTGGAATATGAAGCAGCGCTGACCATTCAGAAAGCTGTTCGTGGCAGGATGACACGTCGCCAAATTGAGACGGAGGTCGAGAGGGTGGCCACTAGGGCAGCAATGAAGCTACAAAGGCTCTTTCGGGCCACTAGAGAGCGAAAAGCTGCAGCAGCAGCTGCGTAGTAGCATGATGTCTCGAGGAACAAGGTAATTTGGGCTTGGAAGCGCACATGCCGTAGCTGAGATCACTGGCCATAACGGTCTCTTGATCAAGTACACTATGCCCGCTCTGGCAAGGATGCATAAACATTCTTCAAAGAAGTGCACAGATATGCAAATCCAAGAGACCCACAGAACAATATACAAGTTCTAAGTTCATCATTTTGATGATAGTACTTGCCATACTTTATTCATTGTCATACCAGGCTAGCACAGCAGGTTGACTCGTCTTCTAAAGAGAAAATTAGCTAATAGAAGTCGTCCTTGATGTGCTGTACTGATAAGTAGTCTTA
>NYVT01000105.1:0-9208 GCA_002684675.1 Deltaproteobacteria bacterium | reverse complement strand
TTGACGCTAGTTCCCATCTCTTGGAAGAAGGGTGGATTTTGAATGTAGCTTGACGCTTCGCTCCAAGCATAAACTTGTCCGGTCTTGGCCTCAATTTCATTCCACATTGGAGTCACCGTATCCATTTTACCGTATTCATTTGAGTACATATCACTGCTGATCTTACTCTCCATGGCACCGATTTCCTCATTGCTTGGCCAAATGTCCTTGAGAAAGATATCGTTGCCGTCCTTGTCCTTACCCAGCGGGTCATTCTGGAGATCAATGTTGACTGTCCCAGCCAGCGCATACGCAACCACCAGTGGAGGACTAGCAAGATAATTGGCTTTGACATTCGGACTGATCCTACCCTCAAAGTTTCGGTTTCCAGACAGTACTGAAGTCACTACCAAATCCCCATCATTGATTGCCTTGACAATGTTATCTGGCAAAGGGCCACTGTTGCCAATACAGGTCGTGCAGCCATAGCCAACCGTGTTGAAACCCATTGCATCAAGATGCTGCTGCAGGTCTGCTTTCTCTAAGTAAGCTGTTACTACACGAGAACCTGGCCCCAAGGAGGTCTTGACCCAGGGCTTGCTTCTCAACCCGAGTAAGTTAGCTTTTTTAGCGAGCAAGCCTGCTGCAATCATTACAGATGGATTACTGGTATTCGTACAGGAAGTGATCGCTGCAATCGCCACATCGCCGTGGGTCAAAGTTTGACCGTCCAGCCCTTGAATAGCCGATTGAGTCAACAGTGCCGTTTCTCCAAGCTCAAAGCCTCCCTGCTTGATCGGGTTACGCAGAGTTTCTTGCCAGGTTGATTGCATCGTCGTGAGGTTCACACGATCCTGAGGACGCTTGGGGCCTGCCAAGGCTGGTTCCACAGTTGATAAATCCAACTCTAGTGTATCACTAAATATTGGGTCTGGAGTGCTATTAGTGCGGAAAAGCCCCTGTGCTTTACAGTATGCCTCCACTCGCTGAACTACTTCTGTGGAGCGTCCGGTTTGATGCAAGTAATTCAGCGCTTCATCATCAACTGGGAAGAAGCCCATAGTTGCTCCATACTCAGGCCCCATGTTGGCAATAGTGGCACGATCTGCAAGTTTCAGGTTACTCAATCCGGGGCCATAGAACTCAACAAATTTCTCGACAACACCTTTCTTGCGAAGCATTTCAACGACGCGCAAAACAAGATCTGTCGCGGTTGCCCCAGCAGGTAGTTGTCCGGTCAACTTGAAACCCACCACTTGAGGCATCAGCATGTAGATTGGTTGGCCCAGCATCACTGATTCTGCTTCAATTCCACCAACTCCCCAGCCCATTACTCCAAGACCGTTGATCATTGTTGTGTGGGAATCAGTACCAACAAGTGTATCTGGGAAAGCAACACCTTTTACCAATTGAACAACGTTTGCCACATACTCCAGATTAACTTGATGGACAATGCCAACACCCGGAGGAAATGCTCGGAACTGTCGGAAGGCGTTCTGTCCCCACTTAAGGAACTCGTAACGCTCTTGATTACGCTCAAATTCAATCTGCATATTCCGATCAAGAGAATCTGTACCACCAAAGTGGTCGACCTGAACCGAGTGATCAATCACGAGATCGACTGGCACCCGAGGATTAATCACTTCTGGATCTCCCCCCATCTCTGCCATTGCTGAACGTAGTGATGCCAAATCAACCACAGCTGGCACTCCTGTAAAGTCTTGCAGGATCACTCTGGTTGGCTTGTGAGGAATTTCCTTATCCGAGACAGAGCCATCCCAATTTGCCAGAGTATGAACATGCTCTTCGAGAACCTGAAAATCATCATAGTTCCGTAGTGCTTGTTCCAACAAAATCCGAATGGAAAAAGGCAATCGGCTAATGTTTCCACCCAACTTTTGTTCCAGCGCTTCCAGGCTGTAGTAGGATGCTTTGCCACTGCCCGTATCAAAATCACGGCGGCATCCGAATTTGTTGTCAGACATGCTTTCTCTGTTGATAGGGTTCAACCGGAAAGGCCGCACCAGCGACCATTATTATGAAAGTAGATTTAATGTTTTTGATTCACATTATTTCTAATTTTGAATATCGATCAATGTAAAAGAGCGTCTGTAGAATACAAGTTTTTCAGTGCTGTTGTGAGGAGTTTTAAGCATGGCTTTGGGTCTAATATTTTTGATCCGGCACTCGGTTTTGGCTAGTGTCCTGTCAACCAATGCGACACCTGGATTCTACCAGATGTTGTCAGTCCAATCTCTCTAAGATCATTGCATCAATGTGTTACAGAGTCTGGGAAGCCCTGATTCATAGGGATTAAATCTTGACATCCAGCCCAAATGTAGTCTGAATAATGGCTTTTGTGAGAAAGTATTTGCCACGCAATTGAAGTTGCTGATGGCCTTCGAATCAAAACGATTGAGGAGATGAAAATGAAAAAATTATTCCTATCCTGCCTGTCTATTGCCCTCTTGGGTGGGATTGCCATGGCTGGTGGTCACGAGAAAGGAACTCTTTCTGCTGTTAAGTCAAAAGGACATATTCAATGTGGTGTAAGCCAGGGCTTACCAGGCTTCTCAAATCCAGATGATCAAGGTAACTGGTCTGGATTAGACGTGGACTTCTGCCGCGCAATGGCGGCAGCTGTTTTTGGAGATGCTGAAAAAGTAAAATACACGCCTCTTTCCGCAAAAGCCAGATTTGAAGCACTACGCTCTGGAGAAATTGATGTCCTTGCGCGCAATACCACTTGGACAATGACACGTGATGCAACCCTAGGATTAGAATTTGTGGGCGTGAATTACTATGACGGCCAAGGGTTTATGGTTCGTAAGGACCTAGGTGTAAACAGTGCTTTAGAACTTGACGGTGCATCTGCATGTACCAATACAGGAACCACAACCGAATTGAATCTAACTGATTTCTTCCGTGCTAATGGAATGCAGTTCGAACTAGTAGCTTTTGAGAAGGCCGATGAGGTTGTTGGTGCATACGATGCTGGCCGCTGTGATGTTTACACGACCGACCGCTCCGGCTTAGCTGCACAAAGAACAAAGTTATCAAATCCGGATGATCACAAAGTTCTTCCGGAGATTATCTCGAAGGAACCTCTTGGACCAGTTGTTAGGCAAGATGATGCACAATGGGCAGATCTAGCTCGCTGGACACTGAATGCAATGATCAATGCCGAAGAAATGGGAATCAATTCGGGTAATGTTAATTCCAAGCGCAGTGACAGCAACCCTGCTGTAAAGCGGCTAATGGGTACCGAAGGTAACTTGCATGAAGCAGTTGGAGTGAACAATGACTGGGCCTACAATATCGTTAAGCAAGTCGGCAATTACGGCGAAGTTTACGAGCGTCATGTTGGAGCCAATACACCACTCCAGCTTGGACGTGGTGGCACTGTAAATGATTTGTGGACGAATGGTGGTTTGATTTACGCTCCACCACTTCGCTGATTCTTCAGCTTAGCTTTCCCAGCCCTCCGGGGTTGGGATCTCCCCTCGCCTTCTCCTCCTCTAAGATAAGCTCGCTATGGCTGATCGGGCTTCAGCACCTTCTTTACTAAATAACCCTCAATTTCGCGCAATCTTATACCAATTGATCATGGCCTCGCTTCTGATCTATTTGGGGTGGAGTATTGTAGACAATACGATTGCCAACATGGAAGAACGAGGAATCCGAGCTGGTTTCGGGTTCCTTCAAGAAACAGCCGGCTTTAGCATCACAATGTCTTTGGTCCCTTACGAACCTGGAGATACGTATGGACGGGTGTTTGTCGTTGGTTTGCTGAACACACTTCTTGTAGCAGGTGTGGGAGTCGTACTTGCGACCCTTATTGGATTTCTGATTGGGGTCATGCGGTTGTCTCAAAACTGGGTTGTTTCCCGCTTAGCAAATATTTACGTAGAAATTTTTCGAAATATTCCACTGCTGCTTCAGATTCTTTTTTGGTATACCGCTGTTCTCAAACCACTACCTGGACCTCGTCAAGTATTTGAACGCAATACTGAGATTTATTTCGGTATATCAAATAGGGGAATCACAGGTCCAGAATTTGTCTTACTTGAAGCCTTTTCTTTCACCACCTGGACTATTTTACTAGGAATTCTGTTCACAATTGGCATACACCGCTGGGCCAAACAAAGACAGGCTACTACAGGAAAACAATTTCCAGTATTGTTTGCTGGGCTGGGACTGATTATTGGATTACCAATCTTAGTGTTCCTATTGTCGGGAGCACCCGTTGAGTTTATACCTGCGAAGATGGGCCGATTCAATCTAGCAGGAGGGATTACCATCATTCCAGAATTTCTGGCAATTTTGCTTTCATTGGTACTTTACACAGCATCTTTTATCGCAGAGATTGTTCGAGCTGGAATCCAGGCAGTAAATTATGGTCAAACAGAGGCATCTCGTGCCCTAGGGTTACGACACAGCACCACCTTGAGGCTGGTGGTAATTCCACAGGCTATGCGCATCATCATTCCTCCACTTACGAGCCAATACTTAAACCTAACTAAAAACACTTCTCTGGCAGCTGCGATTGCTTATCCCGACCTCGTTTCTACTTTCGCTGGAACTGCGCTTAACCAAAATGGACAAGCACTGGAGACGCTCGCTATAACCATGACCGTCTATCTGAGTCTCAGTTTACTCACTTCTGCCTTTATGAACTGGTTCAACTCTCGGGTCGCCTTGGTAGAGCGTTAGTCTATGAAAAATCAGAACCCTGTCTTTTTTGTCCGTAAAGAATTTGCTCCGAGTCGCCCTGCCCCAGCTACCACAGTTGGTGTCTTGGGATGGATACGCAGCAATTTATTCTTAACACCTTTAAATTCTTTACTGACGATTTTGATGGGTGGGTTGGGAACTTGGTTGATCTGGGGAGCCCTGGACTGGCTAATTTTTAACGCGGTTTGGATAGGAGGCAATGAGGCCTGCAAAGCCAATCCAGACGGAGCCTGTTGGACATTCATAGGCACACGGTTCGATCAATTTGTTTATGGATTTTATGAAAAACCCGAGCGCTGGCGCGTTGATCTCGTTCTTATCGTGCTTTTTGTTGGGGTATTTTGGTCGGGTTGGGAAAAAGCACCAGCCCGAAAGTGGATTGGAAGTTTTATGCTGATTCCATTTCCCTTGATTGCCTGGGGGATACTCTATGGAGGAGTTTTCGGACTTCCAGTTGTAGAGACTAGCCAATGGGGTGGATTTATTTTGACCTTAGTTGTAGCCTTACTCGGCATTATCGCCTCGCTGCCTTTGGGGATTTTGTTGGCACTTGGTCGCCGATCAAACATGCCAATCATCCGATCCATCTGTGTAGTATTTATTGAATTTTGGCGTGGAGTTCCGCTGATCACAGTGTTGTTCATGGCAGCCTATGTTTTGCCTCTGTTCTTTCCAACCGGAATGAATTTTGATCAGTTATTACGCGCTTTGATTGGCGTTGCCCTTTTCTCTGCAGCCTACATGGCAGAGGTTATTCGTGGGGGACTGCAGTCATTAAACAAAGGACAATACGAAGCCGCAGATTCATTGGGGTTAAGTTACTGGAGGTCAATGCGCCTGGTCATACTTCCTCAAGCTTTGAAGGCTGTTATTCCAGGGATTGTCAATACTTTTATCGGGCTGTTCAAAGACACTACATTGGTACTCATTATTGGACTCCTAGATTTGCTAGGGATGGTAAATGCTGCCATTGCAGATCCAAACTGGAGTATTCGTAGCGTCCCTACAACGGGCTACACTTTTGTAGCGATAACCTTCTTTATTTTCTGCTATGGCATGTCGCGCTACAGCAAGTTTGTCGAGGAAAAACTGAACACAGGGCACAAGCGCTAACAATTTTGCGTGCGGTGTGATTGCATCACGCAACACCAGAAAATTGAAATCAAACTTTAGAACAATCGTTGGTTATGAATACTTCGCCAAATCCAGAAAGCTCGGTCCAGCCAGTTATCCAAATCCAAAAGATGAACAAGTGGTTTGGACAATTTCATGTACTTAAAGAGATTGATCTTGAAGTAGTTACGGGTGAACGGATCGTGATCTGTGGACCTTCAGGCTCAGGGAAATCCACACTAATTCGCTGTATCAATCGACTGGAGGAGCACCAAGAAGGGCAGATCGTGGTAGATGGGATTGAGTTGACCAGTGACCTAAAGCATATCGAGCAAGTGCGGAGAGAAGTTGGGATGGTTTTCCAACACTTCAATTTATTTCCACACCTCACAGTATTGGAGAATTGTACACTGGCACCGATCTGGGTTCGCAAACAACCTAAGGCAGAGGCGGAAGTCACCGCAATGAAGTATTTGGAGCGGGTCAAGATTCCGGATCAGGCCCATAAATATCCAGGGCAACTATCAGGTGGTCAGCAACAACGTGTAGCCATCGCACGTTCACTCTGCATGCAACCCCGCATCATGCTCTTTGATGAGCCGACTTCTGCTCTGGATCCTGAAATGATCAAAGAGGTATTGGACGTCATGATTGAGTTGGCCGAAACAGGCATGACGATGCTCGTGGTGACACACGAAATGGGCTTTGCCCGAACAGTGGCCAATCGTGTGATCTTCATGGATGAAGGACAGATCATTGAGCAGAACGAACCAGAAGAATTCTTCAACAACCCAAAGAGTGACCGAACAAAACTGTTTCTGAGCCAGATTCTACAGCATTGATCAGCAACGGTTTTAAAGTGACCGAACAAAATTAGCACTAACCTTGTCACTGATGTTGCTCAAGATCTCAACTCTCCTCAAGCTTGAGTTATTCCCACACATCCGGCCATTTTCTACCAATTTCTGATTGCCAAACAGCATCTAGCTGTCCTGCCCCTTACACGTTGAACATCATCAAGATACTTCAAAACGGATTTTGCATCATAGCCCAGATTACTTACAGCCAAGAACTGTTCCAGTTCGCACCCGTTCATCCAGCGATTGGCAACCACCCCTTTACTGTCACTCAATGACTGGAGAACAGTTTTTGTTGCTGATCAGATTTTGCAGATTTCAAGTAAAGGGTTCTCAGGTGGTTAACCGCTAACGAGATCTCCCAACGGTTGATCATGAATGCTAATCAGTAGAGTTGGGTCGCGCACCGTTGGATGCAATGAGATCAAGTTGGTGAAGCCACAATCATAAATGGACTGCCATAGCCAATTTTGTTCCAGAGGACACATTCCTAACAGCGGAGCTGGATCTTAAAGAATCTAGGAAAAGTCTTCTGGAGAGCGAATACCCTACACTCGGAAGCGATTTTTCGGTAGAATCGGCATTTTTTTATCGATAGCTTTTTGTGAATCAGCATCTGAGAGTTCCCAAATTCAAATATTCCCTGCTTCAAAGAGGGGTCATGATGGGCTTCAGCTTTCAGGATTGGAGTTGAGTTTACGACCAAACAAACCAAAGAAGCTTAGCAAATGAAAAAAATCATTATCTTAGGCCAGATGCATCTCTTGGCTCAAAGCACTGTGCTTATTTCGGTGAAGACCTTCTTGACGATGTTGTGATTTGGTTGAAGATCTTGAAATAGAAATTTGGGGAATTTTGGGGAAACGTTCAAGAGGAAGGCGAAAATGAATCTTTTCTTCGGTCACAGGAATTTCTTCAATTACAAGAGATCTCCTCTGTGCCAGTCGATCAATGAGTTGCTGCACAAGATATTCTGGAGCTGAAGCACCTGCAGTTAGGCCCAGAACACTGACATCATCCAACCACCTTAGATTCAATTCATCAGGTTCCGGAACTAATCGTACTTTTTCACAGCCAACCTGTCTTGCAACCTCGGTCAATCGTGAGGAATTTGAGGAAGTAGGGCTGCCTAGAACAAGAAAAGCCTCTGTTTTTGCTGCAATAGCTCGGGTTGCCTTCTGCCGATTCGCTGTCGCATAGCAAATTGTCTCCTTGCGTGGCTCAATCAGCTTGGGGAAGCGCTTGCGCAATACCTTAACAATTTGCCCAGTGTCCTCCACAGAGAGCGTGGTTTGCGTGACATATGCAACTGGTTGATTCATGGAAATCTGAACATTTTGGGCAGCTTCAATATCACCAATCACCTGACATTCCTTAGCAGGTAGATATCCTAAAAGACCAAGTATTTCAGGGTGATTTTTCTTACCAATCACCAACACTTGACAGCCAGATCTGTGATGGCGCACCGCCTCTTGATGGACTCTAGCAACTAAGGGGCAAGTGGCATCAATCGTAGGGAGTCCACGTTCCTCGGCTGACCTGACAACAGATGGAGGAACCCCGTGAGCAGAGAACACAACTGGGACACCATCTGGAACTTCTGATAATTCCTCGACGAAGATCACGCCTTTGGCTTCCATTTCTCTCAGAACGTGCTCATTGTGAACAATCGCATGCCGAACATAGACAGGAGCCCCATAGCGTTCTAGGCAAGCTTCAACGATCTGGATTGCTCGGGTCACTCCAGCACAGAAACTACGTGGCGCAGCCAGCAAAACTTTCAACGGGAGATGTGATTCCATGAGAATTCTCGCTCAGGAGTCGAAAAGACCGGCAGGGGTCGCCGGAGGTCGAAGACTAACCAGTGCAAAACCACATGCGGAAGTGTCAGAGCCGCAAGGCCAATGAATATTACCTGCAAGCCACCCCACTCCAAAGCACGGTTAGGGAGCCAAAACCAGGCAAAGAGAGCCATCACAATCGTAGCTAAACTTAGAGGCCGAGCCTGTTTCCAAAATCGGCGTAGTGGCTTGGATTCATTTGGGAAAAGCCACTGTGCCATCTCTTGGATATGCCGTAAGGAATGATGCAGACAAAAGTAAAGAACAAAGCCCTCCAAGGGAGACAGTAAAACGAAGCAAAGTACGATTAGGATAGATTCTGCGATTTGTTCAATGATTTTCCCCAATGGCCCACCAATCTTCCACCAGCAAGCATAAATCAGGATTCCAAGGAGACACAGAGGCACAAAGAGTGTGGCTCCAAAAATTGACAACCCGTGCGCGTGCTCAGTCAGTCCTGGTTGAAGAAGGAGGGGGGCAAGAAGTTGTCCTGTTGTTTCGGTTGCGAAAAAAGCTGGAGCGCAGAGTGGTAATAAGCCCCGAAACACAACATGTATCCAGTAAAGTCTTTCTCCCAGACTCAGTGCAGCAGTATCTTCTTGGCCAAAATGGAGGACTGACAATAATAGGAATAAAGAGAGCAGTAATTCCGGCCACTGAATCCAGCAGGCTAGGACCAGACCG
>NYVT01000104.1:0-9549 GCA_002684675.1 Deltaproteobacteria bacterium | reverse complement strand
TTCTCATTTTTCAAAAAATGAAGTTATTTCAAGCCAGTCGACAGGTTTTCGACAAGTTATCGACAAGTTATCGACAAGCGGGGTACTGAATTTCTTAAATTTTAATATAAAAGCTATCTAATTTCAGTATTTTAGATTATTTTTGAACAGGTTTTCGAAAATCTTTCCAAAACCTTTCGATAACTTGTCGAAAACCTGTTCATTGTTCGTTCTTATTGCTACACTCTCCAAGTTTTAGACAAGTTTGAACAAGTTTTAGACAAACCTAAAAAGCTATAAAAGCTGAATTATTTCAAGCCAGTCGACAGGTTTTCGACAGGTTTTCGACAGACTACTACTACGACTATAAAAAAATATGGAAATTCTAATTCAACAGGAAGTTCTTCGTAGCGCTCTTCAGAACATCATTTCCATTATTGATAAGAGTGCTTCTAAACCGATTCTCTCAAACTTTTTATTAAGAACTGTTTCAGGGGAAGATGGAAATCATAATGAAGCTGAGTTCTCAGCAACTGATTATGAAATTTCCATTATCGAACACTTCCCAGCAGAAGTGATTCAAGCTGGAAGTATTTGTGTGAATGCAAAGAAGGTTTACGACATCTGTCGGGAGTTTCAGGGCAATGATATTCGAATCCGTTCGACAGAGCAGCACTGGGTGCATATCACAAGTGGGGCTTCTGAGATGCGCTTACCTTTGGTGGAGGTAGGTCTTTATCCACAGACCGAGTTGGAACAGTTGTCAGAGTCTCTAACGCTACCAGCCCAGGATCTAAAGCAGTGCATTGACATGACACTATTCGCTTCACAAACAAACGAATCCCGCAAAAACTTGATGGGGGTAAACCTCTCTTCGAAGGAAGGAAACCTGACGAGGTGGTTGGCAACAGATGGCCACCGCTTGGCACAAGTGCTCAAGGGCGTAGAGTCTGCGTCCTTTGAGTCTGTTTCTGATGTGATCATTCCTCGCAAGGCGCTAGGAGAGATTCGTAAAGCTCTAGAACTTTTTGGAGAAGAAGTCACGATCAGCTTCGATGACCGCGTGATGCAGTTTGTTGGTAGCCAGGTTTCTTTCAAGACTCGATTGATTGAGGGAAAGTTTCCTAATTGTGATCCGATCATCCCTAAGGATAATCATTTGGTGGCTACTGTCGAACGTGAACGTTTGGTCAGCGCACTGCGAATTGTCTCTTCTATCAGCTATGAAAAGCTCAAGCCGGTCAAATTAACCCTGACCGAGGGGAAGCTACGGTTGGAGAGCGAAAAAGCTGAATATGGGGAAGTGAGTGATGAAATGGAAGCAGATTATAGCGGAGAAGACTTTCAGGTAGGATTCAACTCACGCTATCTGTTGGATGCGCTGGGAGTAATCCAGACCGAGCGAGTCAAGTTAGAGTGCAAGAACCCAATGAGCCCAAGCGTGATCAGGGCCGCTGACTATGAAGAATACCTCGCTGTCATCATGCCATTGCGTATTGAATGGTAATTCGTTCGCTAGAACTTCATCACTTCCGAAATTACCGACAGTTGCAGGTCGAGTTTGGACCCGGTCTCAATTGGCTACATGGTCACAACGGCCAAGGGAAAACTAACCTAGTCGAAGCGATTGCCTATCTCTGCAACCTAGAATCCTTCAGAACTCGCAAGACGCAGCAACTTTGGGACAGTGAAGCTAATGGAGCTCGAATGAGTGCTCTGCTAGAACAACAGCAGGTTTTGCGTCGAGTGCAAATTACCCTCTCAACCCGAGGTCGCCAGGTTTGGCTGGATCATGCCCCGTTCCAGCGCACTTCGGAATATGTACTCTCCTTTCTGGCGCTGAGTTTTACTCCGGAGGACGTAGCGCTATTTCGAGGGCCCCCTCAAGAGCGGCGGCGCTTCTTCAACAGAATCATCTCCATCTTGGATCCAAGCTACTTCCGTCATCTTCAGGACTACACCAAAGTACTGGCTGAAAAAAACGCAGCGTTGCGGCAGCGTCAGGATCGTCAGCTCTCCGCCTGGAATCAAGTCCTGGCACGTACAGGCTGGGAATTGATCCAGCGTCGAGCAGCCTTTGCTGAACAGCTGCTGTCCCACTTGGTAGAACTCTTCAAAATGGCTACTGGTCGACCAGAGCAGCTATCACTGTGCTACCACCCTGCTGTCCAGTGTAGTGATGCGGAACAATTGGAGAAAATGATGGAGGAACAGCGTGATCGTGAACTGCAATTAGGTTACGCACTGATTGGTCCTCATCGTGATAATTACCACCTATTTCTAGATGAAAAAATTGATCGAGATTTTTTTTCTCAGGGAGAACTAAGAGTCACGAATTTGTCTTTAAAAATTGCAATAAATCAGCTACTATTCTCCAATTATTCCTTACATCCAATACTGATTTTTGATGATCTTTTCTCCGAGTTAGATGCACAAGTCTCACAACGTCTGCTCGGGCTCTTTGCACAACTGCAGAATCAGATCTTCGTAACTTCAACAACACGCCCAGAAAAATTAGATACGAAGAGTTGCAGTTTTCAAGTGGTGCAAGGGCAATTCGTCTGAGTCTTCCCCCTCTGTTTTGCTTCCTCTCTCCCCAGCAATCGCTGAATGAAGTTGCAGGAACCCGGACCGATCAACGGATCGGTGACTCAGATTTCTTGTGCCCCCCTTTTCAATCCTCTGTGGGTTTTCAGGAGTTTCTATGGAAGAAATAGCGCCAGCTACGACTGCTGCTTCCGGATATGGCGAAGATAACATTACTTTGCTCAAGGGGCTCGAAGCGGTACGCAAGCGGCCTGGAATGTATATCGGTGGCGTGGACTCTGCCGCACTACATCATCTGGTATTCGAAATTGTCGATAACAGTATCGATGAAGCACTAGGGGGCTATTGCAACAAGATTGAGGTAATCCTGCATATTGACGGCAGTATCTCAGTTCATGACAATGGACGTGGGATTCCAGTGGGTATTCACAGGGATGAAGGGATATCTGCAGTTGAACTGATCATGACGAAATTGCACGCTGGTGGAAAGTTTGACAACAGTAACTACAAAGTTTCTGGGGGTTTGAACGGAGTCGGAGCTTCTGTGGTCAATGCCCTTTCCAGTAAATTGGTTGTCGAGGTGGATCGAGATGGCCAACTGTGGCGACAGGAGTATGAGCGAGGAAATGCCAAGCAACCACTGGCTGCGATTCGAACCTCTGACAAAACAGGAACTCGTACCATATTCTGGCCAGACTCACTGATTTTTGAAGAGACCGAATTCAGCTTTGCGATCCTCTCACAGCGTTTGCGTGAATTGGCCTTTCTCAACCGAGGGATCTACATCTCTATTCGAGACAACCGGAACAACGAGTTCGCCGAATTCTGTTACGAAGGTGGAGTGGCTTCCTTCATTGAACATCTCAATCAAAACAAAAATGTTCTCCATGAAAAACCAGTTTATGTTGAGGGCAAACAGGAAGATCTTGAAGTAGAAGTAGCTTTTCAATATAACGAAACTTATGTCGAACGAATATTCTCTTTTGTAAATAATATTAATACTATAGAGGGAGGGACACACCTATCCGGTTTCAAAACAGCGCTAACGAGCACGCTCAATAAGTACGCATCTGCCAACAACCTGACCAAAGATCTGAAAGAAAACCTAAGCGGTGAAGATGTTCGTGAGGGCATTTCTGCGGTAATTAGCATCCGCATAGCAAATCCACAGTTTGAATCGCAGAAGAAAATTAAACTAACTAACACTGAAGCTAGAGGCAAAGTTGAGAGGCTGGTGAGTGAAAGCCTGGCGACTTTTCTAGGAGAAAATCCGCAGGTGGCCAAACGAATCATTCAGAAGGCTACTGAGGCACAACGAGCTCGCATTGCAGCAGTAAAAGCTCGGGAGTTAACACGACGTAAAAGTGTACTGGAAGTAGGAAGCTTACCTGGAAAACTCGCGGATTGTCAGGAACGAGATCCAGCATTGAGTGAATTGTTCCTAGTAGAGGGTGATTCTGCAGGTGGATCAGCTAAGCAAGGGAGAGATCGACGTAATCAGGCAATTTTGCCGTTGAAAGGCAAGATTCTCAATGTTGAAAAAGCCCGAATGGACAAGATGCTTACCAGCGAGGAGATCCGTACAATGATCACAGCGTTGGGGACTAACATTGAGAAGGATTTTGATATCAGTAAGATTCGCTATCACAAGGTCATCATCATGACCGATGCCGATGTAGATGGGAGCCATATTCTGACGCTGATCTTGACGTTTTTCTATCGACAGATGCCAGAGATTATTAAGCGTGGTTATTTATATATTGCTCAGCCACCACTCTACAAGGTAAAGCGCAACAAAGAAGAGTTTTATTTGAGAGATGAAAGAGAGATGGCAGAACGCTTGATGATGCTATCTAGCAATAAACTTCGACTCATTCTGCCAGAACGAGAGTCATTGACTGGAGAAGCTCTGCTAGAGATGGCGCGACGTCTTCAACGCTACTGTGATCAGTATCAGCGTTTCTGTTTGAATCCAGATTTAAAGTTACTGACAGATCAATGGCTGAAGC
The DNA here is from genome assembly GCA_002684675.1 of Deltaproteobacteria bacterium. GTDB lineage: Bacteria > SAR324 > SAR324 > SAR324 > NAC60-12 > JCVI-SCAAA005. Next base: position 5,014 of record NYVT01000104.1, on the reverse strand, counting down.
ATCAATTCAGACTGGAAACAGGGGGTACGGATTATCTGCTGCAACGAATGCGGGATCTCCAGGATTTTCACCCAGATTTTAAATTGGAGGTTGATGCAGAACGTGGAGGACATCAGGTAGATTTGCTGATGCAAGGAGAATCACTNCGTTTCACCCTTAACTTTTTAGATAATCTAGATATCCATAATTACAACAATCTACTTGAGCAGCGTGAGGAGTTGCTGCATTTCCTTGGTGGAGAANGTCTGCAAATAGAAGATGATGATCACAAAATTCATGACCTATCAGATTGGTTTGCCTTGCGGGACTTCATCACCAATTTTGGCAAGAAGGGAATTTATATCCAGCGCTACAAGGGACTCGGCGAGATGAATCCAGACCAACTCTGGGAGACCACCTTNGATCCGGAAGTACGCACTCTCAAACAGGTTCGAGTTGAAGATATTAATGTTTCAGATGACATNTTCACGGTGCTGATGGGAGATCTGGTAGAACCAAGGCGACGTTTNATCGAAGAGAATGCTCTCAAGGTAAAGAATCTGGATGTCTGAAACCCTGGCAGTTGTTGCAATTGTTGGCCGACCAAATGTTGGCAAGTCTNCGTTTTTCAATCGGTTGGTGGGTCGTCACACTGCGATTGTTGAAGATATTCCGGGGGTAACGAGAGATCGCAACTATGGCCTAGCCAGTTTTCGTGGCTTTCGCTTTCTGGCGATTGATACAGGTGGATTTGAGCCGATCTCTGAAAATGGCTTGCTCCAGCAGATGCGTCAACAGGCCCAAGTTGCTNTCGAAGAAGCCGACGCTGTCATTTTTCTGACCAGCATTCAGGACGGCCTCAATCCCGGAGACGANGAGATTTATCGTTACCTCAGCNGTCACAAGAAACCAATCTTTGTAGCTGCNAATAAAACAGATCATCCGAGTCACGATACGCAGATTGCNGAGTTCTATCAGTTGGGTGTGGAGCATGTCTATGGTGTATCTGCAGCCCACACACGTGGTCTAGAGGCGCTGCTGGAGGCTGTTCATGAGCAAGTTCCTCTTGATTACNCNGATCTAGAAGCTGGTACTCAAGTGCGAGTGGCTGTGATCGGTAAGCCCAACGCAGGTAAATCCTCGTTGATCAATGCCTTGTTGGGGGAAGAGCGGATGGTTGTNGACTCGCAGGCTGGAACAACGCGTGATCCAGTAGACAGTCTTTGTCGTCATGAGGGTAAGGAGTACCTGCTGGTGGACACGGCAGGCATCCGGCGAAAAGGGAGAGTTACCCAAAAAATTGAGACCTANAGCATTGTCTCNGCGTTGAAGACTATGGAACGCTCAGACATCGTTTTGCTAATAATTGACGCCACCGAGGGAGTTACCGAACAGGTTCTACGAATTGGAGGNTACGCTCTGGAACGTAAGAAGGCGATAGTATTGGTGGTCAACAAATGGGATCTGGCGGTCCAAGGANAGATTGCCTTACGTAGTGNTCCTCGTCAACTAGAACCACAGCGCTTGCAGGATGCGATGACAACAGAATTGAGAGAACGCCTCGAATTTCTTGGATTCGCCCCACTTGTTTTCGTAAGCGCCAAAACGGGAAAACGAATAACTCAAATTTTTCAGAAAATCGACGAGGTCTACGAGCAGTACATGCGTCGTGTGAGCACTGCAGATCTGAATACAGTGCTGGAAATGATTGTCCGCAAGCATTCACCTCCTGCCAAATCTGGTCGGGCTACTAAGATTTTCTATGGCACCCAGGTCTCTGCGTCCCCACCCACCTTTGTCATGGTCAGTAATCATCCAGAAAAACTGAACTACTCCTACGAACGCTATTTCCTGAACCAACTCCGCTATCATTTTGGTTTTGAGGGCACACCCTTGCACCTAATTTGGCGTGGCCGTGAACGTAAGCAGAATTGAACTGAAGTATCTGACTGACTCTCNGTAGGTTCATACAGAAAAAAAAGAGAGAAATAGGACATAGGGTAAGGTTACTCTAAATTCTTTAGCAGTTGCGAATTAGGTTTTCAGCATTCTGATATCAATTAAATTTTTCCTCCCCAAGTAAGAAATTCGTATGCAGGAAATTCGGCACTACGACATTGCTATCGTCGGTTCTGGCCCAGCGGGCGAAAAAGCAGCAATCCAAGCCAGTAAGCTGAAGAAGCGAGTTTTTCTNATAGANAAACGGGAGAAACTNGGTGGTGCCTCCTTGCACACAGGTACGATTCCATCCAAGTCGTTGCGAGAGACAGTTGTCAATCTGGAGTTGCTNCGCCGTCGAACTCATGGAATTGAAATCTCCATGCGTGAGAACGTCAGCACCGAAGAGTTGATGTATCGCAAGGAGATTGTGATCGGTGAGCAGGAGAGCAAGCTGCGTCGCAACTTAATGAAGAATCGAGTCACTCTTGAGAGAGGGCGTTGCCAATTCCTCAGTCCAACTGAACTGCGGATTCAACCTGCCCATCCAGACGAGGAACCTTATCAGATTACCACTGACTATACGGTTGTTGCTACAGGTTCTGCTCCACGAAAAGCCGATTGGGCTCAGCTCGACAATGAGTGCGTCTTTGACTCTGATACGATCCTCAAGATTGAGAAACTTCCAAAAAAAATCACGATCATCGGTGCTGGCGTCATTGGTTGTGAGTACGCCTGTATCTTTGCTAAGTTAGGGATTCGCGTCAATCTAATCGCTCGGGATCGGCATGTCATGCCTTTCTTGGATCGAGAAATTGCAGAGGCTCTCGTTTATCGAATGCGCAATCAGCGAATCACGATGCGCCTTGGCGAGAACGTGAAACAGATCGTCAAGATCTCACCGCAGGAAGTTCAAGTGGAGTTGGAGAGTGGTAAGACATTACCATGCTCTACCGTCATGCTGGCAGCTGGTCGCGTTGCGAATTCTGATAAATTGGGATTGGAGGAAATTGGTGTTGAGTTGGGTCATAACGGTTTGATTCATACGAATGAACACTACCAAACAAGTATCCCAAACATCTACGCTGTTGGTGATGTGGTCGGTTTCCCTGCCCTGGCTTCCACGTCTTTGCTGCAAGCGAGGATTGCTACGCTGCATGCATTTGGGCAACTGGAAAATGAGCGCATTCCGAGAGAACTTCCCTACGGTATCTGGACAATTCCAGCGGTTGCTTATGTAGGGAGATCAGAGGAAGAACTGACGGATGCCAGAATTCCTTACGAAGTGGGAATTGCCCATTTCAAGGAAATCTCTCGGGCACATATCATGGGAGAACAGGAAGGAATTCTAAAACTGCTCTTCTGCCCTGAAACCTTGCGTTTACTAGGTGTGCACATCATTGGACCACGTGCACCTGAGTTGATCCACCTAGGCAACTGTGTGTTGCACTTTGAAGGGACTATTAAGTTCTTCATCAACTCAGTTTTCAATGTACCAACTCTCGATGAGGCCTATCGAATTGCTGCTTTCAACGGCATGAATCGCTTGGATTACGACTCGCTCTGAGGTTTCTGAAGCTCATTTCCATCCTCAGCGCTCTTCACTTTTTAAAAAAAGCTGGTTTCTGAAGCTCATTAATTGAGTTATCAGGAGTTCTGGGCCTCTGCTCCATCTTCCCCTAGTAATACAACAAATTTCCACCCTCCATAATTCCATCAGAGTTCAGAAAAGCACAAAGCGGGATTCTTAGGAAATTTTTGGCAGGATTGGTACACACAATAGCAAAGCAGACTCATAGCGGCTTGTTAAGTCTCTGCTTGCTAATCGAGAACAGGTAACACGGCTAAATAACCTAATAAAACATCATATACATCAGTTTATATGATAAGGTTTTTCAAGGATGCCAATGACTCAGAATAAGGATTAGGAATTTATTATAAATGCAAAGATCATGTGTTCCAGTTATTTCTATAAGTGTTTATTTCTATAAATTTAATAAATATATCAGTAATTTTTAAAATTAAAATATCGATTTATTCAAAATTGAAAAACTGTCAAAACAGCCTGGACTGAAACCCCATTAGTATGGTTTAAAACACTAAAACTGGCTAAAGTATAAAATTAAAGAAGGGTTTGATAAGCCTTGTTTGGTTGAATTAAAAATTAGTGAATTCCCAACAAAAAATAGAGACGCAGAGAGGCTTTGCCAGAAGTGCAGATACAGCTACCTTTTCAGTTCACAGAAGAATTCACAACTCATAGCCAACCCAGCAACCTACAAAGGCTTTACCAGAGAGCCAAGTATAGTCGGTACGACCAATCACAGCGGTAGGCGTGTTTGGCTAAGATGTCAGGGCATGCGAGCATACAGACAACACAGCGCTATATTGACGTTAACGATGAGCAGATGCGCTGCTGCTGAATTGATTTAGGAGAAAATTACATTAACACGATTATGAGAAGTAATAAATTTAATTAATTTACATTTTGATCGGAAATTAAAAAAATCTTAAATAATTAAATAGAGTGTAAGAAGATACAGTATTAATCATTGTCTGCATTAGTTCCCATAATTTTTTCATTTAAAAGACTACTACTGAATTCACCATCACCAGATAATTGAATGTAATAATTTTGATCACCATCATCATAAATATCATCAATCCCAGTCACTGTAACTGTTTGAGCAGTTGAGTAGTTAGAAGACGTAAAGGTAAGTGATGTGGGGTTGACTGAAGCCTCACTAGATGAGGAATTTAAATTGATATCGTAAACTTCAATTGTAATTTTTACATCTGAAGATGGTTCTTGAGAAAGTGCAACTGTAAAGGTCTCAGTTGATCCTGCTTCAGTAGTATTTATATTTGTTTTACTTATTATAATTTTTCTAGTTTCGTTATCGTAATTTACCATGGAGATTTTTTCTGTTGAATCAACCAAATAACTTGATGAGATTTCAATATTAAAAGGTTGATTCCCATCGATCTTTGAATCATCAACTCCGGTTATTACAACTGTTTGCTCAGTACTCCAATTACCAGTAGAAAAAACTAGTGAATTCAGGGACAAAGAGGCTTCGTTACTATTTGAAGTGGA
>NYVT01000103.1:0-9456 GCA_002684675.1 Deltaproteobacteria bacterium | reverse complement strand
TAAATTCAGTAAATTAAAAAATTTATTTCATAAAATAAAGAGAATATAACCCTAATTTAATTAACCTGTTGTTGATATATGAATAAAAATAAAATGCTATGTTTCTACTCTATATTATTACTGATTTTATCAAGTTGTAGTGGAAGAGATAGTTCAATCAATAATGACAATAATACTGTGAAAGATAATTCTGCAATTACTTTAAATGATAGTGATTTGGGAGAAAATAGTAACGGTGAAAATATTGGAGTTGTTTCCACCAGTTGCAGTTATAGTAGCATCCCTGTCTCGAATGTGAATTTTACATCAGGTAACACGCTGTCATTGTCTACTGCGAAGTCATCTGGATTCACTAAGGGGATAAACGTTTTTGGTATAAATATTCTAGCAACAACTGGAGTTAGTGAAGATAAATTGATACATGCCGCCAATGTTATGGCAGAACTCATTGATAATAACGAAAATGGAAAAGTTGACAATACTTGTGTCGTAAAAAAGATAAATGAGTTAGAAGCTTTTGTTTCAATGTATAATTTAGATGAATCAGAAATATTAATGGAGCCCTTGGAAAAAGTAGGATTAGACAGTAGCAGCACAGGACTTGGTGCTTTCGAAACAACTGTCAACTATGAGTCAGCAGATCAACATGACGCCAGTGTAGAAGAAATATTTCATTTAATTACTCAATTTGGATACTCTAAAGTATATCCTAAAATATTTGGTGAATCTAATGAATCAACATCATTACTTGCGAAGGCAATGGATGTTGCCAGAGGTGGGCAACAAACTCAGCTCACAAATGGTGCTTGGATTTACAACAATTCTGACTGTGCGAATGCGGGCAAGGTAGGAGGCTCAATAAAAGCGTGGTACTTTTATGAGGATAATACTGCTGACTATGCAACTATGATCACAGAATACATTTATTGGGCAGTTAGTTCTAATTTTGGTATGCACGCCTCTGAAGCTGGACGTCAGAAAGCTCAAACTGAGTGGTGCCCGCACACGAAATCAAAATTGCAGGAGCAAGATCCAACTGTATATAATTTGATAAATAATTCCGAATACGCATTCCCAACAAGTAAAATGCCTATCGCAAATTATGGTTTTCGCTCTATTACTCTAAGTGATATTAGTTATTTTTAATTATTTTAAGTTAATATTCACCTGAAGTAAGACATGCAAATACCGAAAAAAATTCAATTACTCTGCGGTCTTTCTTTGCTACTACTAATTCTATCAGGCTGTAGTGGAGGTGATAGCAGTAGTGAATCAGGAACAAAAGCTACTAAGCCNAATACAGTTACAGTTCAGCCCAGAGCTGGCAAGTTAGGGCACTCATCCAGTGCAGGCACACTTGCTCCGCTAGTTCCATCAGAGGTAGATGGTGAAGGTAAAAAATTACTCGCAGTTTATATGGTNGGNAGTGATTTAGAAGGGAACAATGGTTACGGTACTACTGACCTCAAGGAAATGGTGGCAGCCACGGNTGCAGAATTAGATANTTTAGAAGTAGTAGTTGCCTTTGGAGGAGCGTCCAATTGGAAAGGAATGTGGTTTGCCAATCTGGAGCAGATTCGAAAAGACTCTTCGGACGGTGCCTTTAGCAACGAGCCATCAGACGAATATTTATATGTAGCTCCTGACGCTCACATGGGTGACGCNAGTTCATTGAAGTTGTTTCTCAGCTTTCTAGACGCATACACCGATTTTGATCAGAGAATGCTTGTGTTCTGGGACCACGGTGCCAACCTTGAAGGTTTTGGAAACGATCAAAATTTTAATGGTGATCCTTTGCAACTCAAAGAAATTGAGGATTCACTAGCTACGGCCAATCAAACTTACGATGTGATTGGCTTCGACTCTTGCTTGATGGCTACTCTGGAAGTGGCTAAAGCTGTTAAAGGCAAAGCTAATTTTCTGCTGGCTTCTGAAGAACTAGAACCTGGTCATGGCTGGAATTGGAAAAATGTCCTAGAATCTTACGGTGCAGCAGACAACGCCACCGCTGCGGCAAAAAATATAATCGATAACTTTGTTGCCAAAGGTTCCCATCCTTATGAAGACTCTGGGAAAACACTCTCCCTGGTTNACTTNAATAAGTACNATGAAGNGGTCTCCCAATTANATTCTGTGCTGGTTAATCTAACTGGCAAACTTCAGGTAAGTGATCAAGCAGTCATTAGCGCTTTAAACAANAGTACATCAAAAACCCAAGCATACGGGAAATCAGCCCAATCTGGTACCCGCTCCTCTGTTGATTTGAAGCATATGAGTCATCTGACTAAGCAGAGAGTGACTGAGGATGATCAAAAGAGCAGCTTAGAATCGTTGATTGCTGCGATTGATAATTATGTGGTCTACAGCAAAGAAGACGGTACTCGTCCTAACTCATGGGGAGTTGCTATTGACGCTCCCGAAAATGCAGTAAAGCCAATTACAGCGCTGACAGATTACTANAATTCGCTGCGAGTTAGTGAAAACTGGGTCAANTTTGCCCAAGCTTACAGTATAGCTAAATCTTCCGATACAACAGCGCCCACAGTGATGAATTATGTAACAGACACTAATGCTGCCAATGTAAGTTTTGATGAAGAATGGGATGAAGAATGGGACACTAGTTGGGCAGGTGCTGAAGATCCTGCTTCAGGAGAGGANTCAACGGCACAAGAAGACTCATCTATACTTTGTGAGGATGAACTCTCAACAGAAAGAAGTAAACGGGCGTTACGGTACCTACCCTTTTTAATTGGAGATCGGCGCAATACGGTTAAGGTGAAAACTGACCGGAACGCCAGAAGTTGTGTGAGTGGAGCAACAGCAGGAGCCTTGGCAACTTTTCAAGACCCCAATCTCAGCTTGGTGAGAACTATCTATGGGATTGCAGAAGAATATGAAGAAGGCACCTACTTNTCTGTAATTGCAGAACTAAATGCTTATCCGACTCAGGTAGAAGGCCAATACTTCACTCCAGAGTGGGACCAGCGCTGGTATACTATCAAAGTGAATACTGATGAATCAATCTTCATGCCCCTCTACTTTGAAGATCAGTACCAAGAAGATANGCAGACTTATNGTGTNTATGTTGGGGAGATTGATTACTATGACTCAGAAAAGAACTATGAAGCNTTGGGTTATAATTTTCCTGCTGACTACGCGTTGCTCCGATTGGTAGTTGATGAGAACAGTGCGGTCACCCAATANNGCATCCAAACCTACAAACTACAGTTCAGGGATGATAATGACGAAGAAGGATATATCCTAATCGATAAAACAACAAAAATTTTAAAGCCCAAGGATAAGATTCAATTNTTCACCTACGCTTTTAACTTAAATGATCTTGAAACTGGTGAGGAGTGGTTTGAAATCAGCGAAGTAGTTGAGGTGACTCAAGAGCCAGAGTTCACGCTAGAACTACTAGAGTTGGCGGATGAATTTGGTGAACCTGTCACTTTCCAATATGTCATGTACGGTGAAGATGCTAGTGGTAACAGTGTGTTGACAGAATTGAGTCCAGTGGCTGGATTAACTGACTCAACCAGCGATTCTGACGGTGACTCCAGCCAGTCTGCCGAAGAAGGGCCTAACAGTGAATTGGCAGGTAGCACAGGAAATGAAATTACCCGACCAGTAGTTTCGGATTGCTCTTCGCTCAGTCAAGAAATTGGTACAGAGGCTGTCAATCTTCTTAATCAGTACAACTATCAGAAATGTTCACTAGTTGGGGGGGTATTGGTCGCCAACAGTAACGACTCATCTCCTGCTGGATTGGATATAACGGCACTGACACAACGACAAGCGGATTTGCTTGCTGAAATCTTAGATAATAACCAAGATGGTTACCTTGATGACACTGGTGTCGTCAATTTGCTTCAGACTCGCTCAACAGGAACGTGGATGAACATGATGAGTTCTTCAAATGAAGCATTGGAAGGAGAAATCATTAGTGCACTGGGTGAATACTTAGGAAAAGACATGGGCGTAAAGCACTCATGGTTGTCCGCGGCTTCGGGTGATGCAGGAGCAAATGGAGTTGAAGAAGTATTGCTGGAAGAAGCAATCCACCTTTGGCATCACTACGGCTACACAAGTGCTTATCCAGATCAGTTTTCGGCTAGCTCAACAGGTTGTGGAGAAGAAACTTCAGCAGGATGCAATTGGAACCAGAGCACTCTTACACGATTGACCTGGGAAGCAATGGCTGGTGAATACCCCTGGTATCGCCATCCCGAAAATGCTGAGGCAGTCAATGGTGTTATTACTGGCACTTGTATTGATCCGTCTTGTGCGAGCATAGAATTTCTGATGAACCTGTTGGTGGAGTATCGGGGGATTAAGGATCATGCCTCAGGGAATGATGAATTTCCGAGTACGCCTGAAGCCGTAAAAAATAAGCTCAGTGAAACAGCAATTGGTCAAGAGATGCTCACCATCCTTGAAGACAGTGTTTACAATCAATTGTTAAATGGTTTGACGCGCAACTATTAATCTAATCGACAAGTCCACAGTCTTTGTCATTAACCCATAAATGTAACCCAACCCGCATTGAAATTGCCATCATCATTAGTCATGTATCAAAGACTGTATCACTATCAGGTTGATCAAAACTGTTTTCTTTGATGTTGGTCAACCCAAAAGACAGCCCTATAGCTTGAAGGGAACGACCGTCTGCCGCTGCTCTCCCAAGCCACTGATGCCGAGGGTCATCACATCACCTGCCTTTAGGAAAACCTGAGGCTTCATGCCAGAACCAACTCCAGGAGGCGTGCCGGTAGTGATGATATCACCGGCAAACAAGGTCATGAATTCGCTGACATAGCTGATGATTTCCTTCACAGGAAAGATCATCGTCCTGGTGTTGCCCGTCTGCATCCGCTTGCCGTTGACGTCTAGCCAAAGCTCCAGATTTTGAGGGTCTTTTACCTCATCACGAGTCACTAGATAGGGTCCAACTGGACCAAAGGTGTCACAACCCTTGCCCTTGTCCCACTGAGGACCACGCTCCGCCTGAAATTCGCGCTCACTAACATCATTGACCAGTACATAGCCCGCAACATGATCCAAGGCGTTTTCCTTGGTGACATAGCGAGTTTTTTTGCTGATCACGATCCCCAATTCGACCTCCCAGTCAGTCTTGACCGATCCTCGAGGGAGCATCACGTTATCGTTTGGCCCCTGAAGACAGTTTAGAGCTTTCATAAATATGATTGGCTCTTTGGGAATTGGAGAGTTGGTCTCCTTGGCGTGATCCGTATAGTTCAGGCCAATTGCCACAAACTTGCTGACGTTGGCAACAGGACAACCAAACCGCGGTTTCCCAGGAACCAGCGGGAGTTTGCTAAGATTCATGCGACTCAGTTCCCCAAGGCCCTTGTCTGAGAGAAATTGCTCACTCTTCTCGTTGACCAGGCCAGCCAGAGATCGTAGTTTTCCATCATTGTCAATAATACCAGGCAACTCTTTACCTTTGGCCCCGTAGCGTACTAGTTTCATAGCTTGCACTCCTAAAATTGAATTCAAAAAATTTGAAAAACCTGTGAATTGTTAGCTGAACTAGCCACAAAGCGGAAGTCGAAACCAAGAATTCTTTTTGGAAAGAGGTTCTCCAATGTTTTGATGACTCAAGAAAAGATTTGATCTTGACTGCAGACTACCAATTGGTTGATAACAATGGATTGTCAAAGCCACTTTATTCTGCTTAGCGACTTACTTAAGTGAGATTCGATTTACACATTTGAGTCAAAAATCATGGAGTTTAAAAATAGCAATGATAGCAATGGCACTACTGATCCAGAGGGCAGGGATCTGCTAGCTAGTTGGGCAAAGATGATGGAACTAATGCCTGAGGAAATGAAACAAAAAGCGGGAGAATTTCATGGTACGGCTTTGCACTTACCCCCCATGCCTAAGCTAGTCTTTGATTCTTGGGAATGAGAATGGTTAGCCTGCAGGATCAGCATGCTTGAAAAGCTTCAGCACTCGTGATGCTCCAGAAATTGTACTCCCAGTATTTGTTCCCTTGTCTCTGTGATTGGGCACTTTCCAGCAGCGAGTTGGAACCCCTCAGAAAGCACTGCGTGAGAGCAGTGCATGGACGAGTTTTAGAAATCGGGTTCGGCACAGGCCTAAATTTGTTGCATTACCCTGAGAGTGTTCAAGAGATACATGCTGTAGATAACAACCCAAAGATGCACGCGAAGGCTGCCAGACGCATTGCGCAGATAAATATTCCGGTTTGTCAGCACCGACTGGAAGGAAAATCCTTACCTATGGAAAGTGAGAGTTTCGACTTTGTTGTCAGTACATTCACTCTTTGCAGCATTGCCTCAGTAGAGCAAGCAATGAGTGAAATCTGGCGAGTGCTAAAGCCTGGAGGTCGGTTTCAATTTTTGGAACATGGTCTTTCTCCTGATCCAAAAGTAGCGAGTTGGCAGGAATTTATGAATCCATTCCAAAATTTTATTGGCGATGGATGTCAGTTGAATCGACCTATCGAAAATATCATTCGCTCACAACGTTTCGTGATGAAACCAGTCGAACATTTTTATCTGAAGAACATGCCTCGCGTTGTGGGATGTATTTATCAGGGTCAAGCTCTGAAAATCAGAGATTGTTGAATCAGTGTCTTTCAGATTTGAGATGGAACCGTTCAGCATAAAAACTAGAGGAGATTCGTAATGAATATTTGTGTAATTACAACTTTTGATTGTTCGTTCGAAGAATTTAAAGCCATGGTCAGTGAATTTGAGGGAGAAATGCAAAAATGTGTTTCTGAGTGGGAGATTGCCAAGATCAATGATCACAAGGCAGTTGGATTAATGAATGTCACAGATATGGAAATGTTCACGGCAATGATGTCGTCACCAGAAGCCGCTGAAGTTGATACTAAGTACAATATTGTCGATACGATCTATTCTATGGATAAAATTTTGTAAATGACATTTCGATAGACTTTAATAAATTAGCAAAGTATTCGATGGCGGCAAACCATCTGTCGTCTCCATTGACTAACAAAAAAATATGGCTGGTTTGCTAATCATCGAAATAAAGTTCTGCAGCAAGGTAGCTGAAACCAACATTTTGGATAAAAAATGGCCGCTGTCAACCAAGTGTCTGGCACAAATACTTACGAAATCGCCGATATCTAGTGCGAGGTGATGAGCCATTGTTGTTCTACACAGGTGGGCGAAAAAATTTCCACCGGTGAAAGAGGTGGTGGCTAGTGTAATGCCGGTTGAGAAGGTGCGTTATTTTGCTTTTTCACACGTGGAAGCATGCGAATGTAACTCCCTGAATGAGCGGCTTGCAGTGGCACCTCAAGCTGAGCCTTTTTGCGGTATTGTGGCTGCAATGGTTTCTGTACAGGATCCTGCGGACCAGCCACCTAGAACCCTTGCCGATGGTGAAATTCTGCTTTTAGGATCTCACTCTCTACAGTGGCATGACACTTCACATCTTCCTGATGGCTGGGGTTGCGGCTTTCTTTCAGAGCAAACTACGAAAACGCTACTGTGTGGCGACCTTTTCATACAGGGGGGTATTGGTGATCCTCCACTCATAGAGTCAGATATCTTTGGACCTAGCCACGCATTTTGTCAGGCAATGGACGATTTTTCTTGTACAAAAAACACAGCTATGCTGATTAAAAAATTGGTTTCTACAAATCCTACGAATTTCGCGTGTATGCACGGTAGTGCTTGGAGTGGGGATGGGGCACTTCTACCCAGAGAATTATGCAAAACTCTAACGGAATGAAAGGCTCTGTAAATCGATCTATCGAGGCAAACTTTATCAAAATTGTGACTATCTCACTTTTCTGCTCTCAACTCTGGGGCTGTAGCGTTTCAAGAGATTCAAAAAATTCTTCAAGCATCAATATTTCAGGCGCTACCAGTCTGGAATTGAACCATGATGGCGTCTTCCGAGAAACTCTGGTTTATGTGCCAGAGTCCTACGAGGGAGCAGAAGATGTCCCGCTACTACTGAATTTCCATGGATACGGAGGTTATGCCGCAGACCATTTGTTGACCGCTGACTTTCGTCAAATTGCCGAGGAGCAGACATTCCTGCTTGCTTACCCCCAAGGATCCTTGCTCAACGGTTTTCCTCACTGGAACCCATCTCCACCATCTGCTACCAACAAAAGTACAGTGGATGACTTCGGATTCATCGCGTTGTTAATCGATAACCTGAGTGCGACCTACCGAATTGACGAAGACCGTGTTTATGCTGTTGGATATTCGAACGGCGCCATGCTCACTTTTGGCCTTGCGTGCTACTGGGGAGAACGGATTACTGCAGTCGGTTCTGTGTCTGGAACCATGCTGACAGACATCGGTGATCTCTGTCAGCCACCTCAGCCAACTGCCGTTGTTACTTTGCATGGGACCCAAGACTATATTCTGCCCTACTACACAGCAAACAATGGTGCTACTCCAAAAGGGGATTCGATTAATTACGTATCTGCGGAAGGTGTGATCGAATATTGGGTTGGTTTCAACCAGACTCAATCATCTCCCACTGAGGCAACAACGATAAGCAGCGGACAGACGGTGCATTCCTTTATTTATGCTGAAGGGCAAGAAGGTGTCGAAGTACGGCATTACCAAGTTGTCGGGGGAGAACATATTTGGTTTGATCTTGAAGTCGCAGGCCTTGGGACCAATGAGTTGATTTGGAATTTTTTGTCACGCTTCCATTTGTAAAGACCTGAAGACACCGATAGGATTCACAAATTTTGTGTTGTTGGTTGAAGTGAAAGACGTGGCCTGCTACAAAATTGGTACTTAGTTGTGGTTTTTCAATGAAACGCTCTTGGCTCCAGCAAATTTTTGCAGTGCTGGTTCTGCTAGAGGCAAGATAGAGCAAGTAGAGTCACGAACAAACAGATTGTACAAATCATTTTTGATCTCTTTCTATTGCTGAATTAGACCAAAGAAATTTGTTTTAGAAAAATTTACGAATGCAGTTCCACGTCAGATGAAAAGCTGTTGGCTCTTTCGATTCTTTTGAAAGAGAGACTCCATGAAAAAGTTTACTTGGTCGTTCTTAGGGCTGCTGCTGTTTCTCTATGTTGGCTATCTGGTCTTGTACGCGTTCTCGTGAAGTAACACTTATCCACAGAAATATTTGTTGACGATGACCAGCCTCACCAAGGTTGCTGGATTTTTTTGAGGAGAATCGAGTTATGAGGGCAAGTAAGTTGATCAAGTTGTGGCTCATGATCACTGCATTTTGGGGAGTCTTTATCTTTGGCTACTCCATTGGCAAGGATGGTTCATTGAGTTCATATTATTTGTATTTCTGGTTGATGACTTCCTTTACGATCTTCATCATCTGCTGGCTCACTATCCTACTCATGCGTAGTTATCGGAGACAAATCAGCACGTGAGATGGTGTAGATAGGCAAGCTAGGGAAGGTCTCTTTATTGGTTCTGGTGACCCACTCTGCAGCTT
>NYVT01000005.1:0-9297 GCA_002684675.1 Deltaproteobacteria bacterium | reverse complement strand
GCATTTGAATTCGAATTTTGATTTGAACTTGCAGTTGAGTTTGCAAGTGAAGCTAAATTTGAATTAAGTTTTCAATTTCAAATTGAAGTTGCATTTTCATTTTCATTTTGAATTTGGATCTGAATTAAATTTGAGCTTGCATTTGCAGTGGACTTGGGTTTCAGTTTGGTTTTGCAAATGTGTCGGGGGCTGGACCCCAGGCAATTCCCCTTACCGTGTTTATTGTATGCCTTGACTGAACTTAAATTCTTTTCTTTTTATTAAAGGGGTTGATAGTCTTCGTTCCCCGATCGGCAAGTTTCAGTAGACCGGTTTTCACAATCACTGATTCCACATAGGTATGATTGGATAAATTGGATTAGATTTTCGAGAATTTGGAGGTTTAGGGTTTGGGCTCTTTCCTCTTCCTGCCCTTTTCTTCTTTTGTCCTTTTGTTCTTTTCTGTTCTTTCTTGTTGCTTCCCTGTTTCTTTGTGTTGTCTTTTTGTGTTTCTTTGTTTCTCTTTCTCTTTCTTCTTGTTGTTCTTGTTGTGTGATCTGATCCTTGATTTTTTCAGATAAATTTTGTCACGGAGTGGTCTATGGTCACTGAGTGACAAAATTTATCTGAAAAAATCAAGGCACCTTTTTCTTTGTTTCACTTTCTTGTTGTTGTTGTTGCGTTGTGGGTTTATTAGGAATAATTTTGTCCCGCCCTGGGACAGGGACAGGTCGGGACAAAATTATTCCTAAATAATCCAACACCCCCACCAAACAAAGAAAGAGGAAAACAGACAACAAAAGAAAACAGGGAGCAACAAGAAAACAAGAAAGAACAGAAAAGAACAAAAGGACGAAAGAGAAAAGGACAGGAACAGGAAAGAGCCCAAACCGTAAACCTCCAAATTATCGAAAATCTAATCCAATTTATCCAATCAGACCTATGTGGAATCAGTGATTGAGAAAACTGGTATACTGGAACTTGCCGATCGGGGAACGAAGACTATCAACCCCTTTAATAAAAAAGAAAAGATTTCAATTTCAATCAGGGCGTCCAGTGTAAACGATAAGGGGGAGAAGGTGGGTGAAGGGAGCCACACAGGGCCAGACAACACGGTTTCTAACCAAAGCAGTATTTGAGAGAAGGCTTTCAGCTGCTTCCCTTGATTCTGCATTTGCATTCTGCATTTGCATTTTAAAATGCATTTGCATTTTGCATTGGAATTTCGAGGTGGGTGGCAAGTTGCATTTGAATTTGAAATTTGGGCTTGCATTTGAATTTAGATTTGGATTTGCATTTGAATTCGAATTTTGATTTGAACTTGCAGTTGAGTTTGCAAGTGAAGCTAAATTTGAATTAAGGTTTCAGTTTCAAATTGAAGTTGCATTTTCATTTTCATTTTGAATTTGGATCTGAATTAAATTTGAGTTGCATTTGCAGTGGACTTGGGTTTCAGTTTGGTTTTGCAAATGTGTCGGGGCCTGGACCCCAAGCAATCCCCCTTACCGTTTTTATTGGATGCCTTGACTGAAGTTGAATTCTTTTCTGTTGAATTAAAGGGGTTGATAGTCTTCGTTCTCCGATCGGCAAGTTTCAGTATACCGGTTTTCACAATCACTGATTCCACATAGCTCCAATTGGAGAAATTGGATTAGATTTTCGATAATTTGGAGATTTGGTGATTTGCCTTTTTTCTTGTTTTTGTCCTTTTCTCCTTTTTCCCTGTTTGTGTTATCTTGCTTTTCTTGTCCTTTCTTTCTTCTCTGCTGGTTCTTTTTCTTGTTCCCTTTGGTTTCTTTGTTTCTCTTTTTTGTTGTTGTAGGCTTTGGGTTTTTTAGGAACAATTTTGTCTCTGCCTGGGACAGGGACAGGTTGGGACAAAATTGATCCTAAAAAATGAAAACCCCTTCCAAAGAAGGGGTTAGAAGGAAACGTGAGAAAACGAAGCAGGTAAGAAGCAAGAAAGCAAAAAAGAACAGAACAGACCAAACAGAGAAAAGGACAAGAACAGGAAAACAGCCCAAACCCCAAATCTCCAAATTATCGAAAATCTAATCCAATTTCTCCAATTGGAGCTATGTGGAATCAGTGATTGTGAAAACCGGTATACTAAAACTTGCCGACTGGAGAACGAAGACTAACAAGCCCTTTAATAAAAAAGAAAAGAGTTCAAGTTCAGTCAAGGCAGCCAGTGAAAACATTAAGGGGGGTAAGGTGGGTGAAGGGGGCCACACAGGGCCCGACGGACACGTTTTTCCCAAAATACTTTTTGAGATAAGGCCCTGAGCTGCTACCCCTTTTCATTTCTGTTCTAGCTGGTCGCCTGCACTTTCTTGTGCACGCAAAAGAACACCATAAGACTCAGAAGCCCAACTAACTATTTCAGAGCAGGGCGCAATAGGAAGTGATTTTTACTTCCCAATGTGCTGACCCTTTGCTTTCACAAGAAGCTTCATTCGCTTCGCCATGCTACCCACAAGCTTTTTTGAATGTGGGTAGGCATCAACAGACTTCAACACGTGTTTCTGAAAATCGGCAAAGGTATCAGAAGCCTTCTCCTTCTGCCTCAAAAGAACTTCGGCTTGGGCCCAAACGTTTTCCTGTGGATTGAGGTCTGGCGAATATCCTGGCCATCCAGGAAAGATGGAGATCTTCTGCTCCTGGAATCAAGTGAAGAAAGCAATTCAGAAACAAGATGTAAGTCTTCAGTTGTTTTATCAAGGTCTGAGCTTTGGGTTTGTCTGGTGCTGGTTTGTTGTTTGGTTTTGGGAAACATGTTCCTTGTAAGCTCGCTTTGCAGCTGCCCCATGGAGAAGCTTCTCGCCATCGAGCATAATCTGGAAGCTCCTGCGATTAGGAAAACATTTCCTGAGAAAAGGACCCAACTTTTTCTTTATTTCGACAGCCCATTCCTCAGTGCTCCACTTCTTTGGAACACGGAAGGCAAGTGACTTTCCATTGGAAGTGGTAAAGCCAAATACCTGATATAAGTATGCAGATCAAGGTGATCGTGTTTATGTTCATGTAAATTGGAAGGAAGAAGAGAATAAGGAAAGTAAGAAGAAGGGAAATCATGAGAACCCAAAGGGTAAAGACAAGAAGAAACAAAGGAAAGAAGAAGAAGAAAGAAATAGATTCGTTCTGATTATGATTTCTTGCTCCCATGAATGCCCAGAGATTACAACACCTTTTGTTTCTTGACCTTCTGCCATTCTTTCTTGGCAAACCACTTCTTAGGACGCTGGAAAGCTGGTTTTTTCTTTTCCGCTTGGGTCATATAAGTCCAAGGAGCACGCAAACGGTAGAACCTTGGCTTAAGGGCCTTTGGGTAATAAGTAAATTCTTTGATATCACCTACAGCTTGAAGCTCACCATTCCATGTCTGAGCTGACCAAGCTTTATATTTCTTGCCAAAAGCAACCCGCTTTTTAGCAAGCTTGATACCAACAGGGAGTGTAGAGACAGACAGCAGAATCAAAAGAGATATGAACTAGAACATGCGAGTGTCTACCAAGCCTCATGCAATCAGATGACAGAGAGATTACACAAAGCATCTAACCCACACAGAAATAATTTGATTGCATTGCCCAGGTAGGGGGAAGGGGAGACAAGGTACTGAAGTCATCTTTCTTCAATTTCATCTGGGCTGTGTACCCCTTCTCCCCAAGTCGCCGAATCACTGTTTTCCTCCCCACTTTCTTTTTAATCTTTTTGGGAAGAGCTTTATGGAGCTCCCTGGAGTCGATGCCATGGCCTGGGGGACGGAGCTGAAGAAACTTTTTTTTGATTTCTTCGTCCTCCGCTTTGCTGGTGGCTCTGGATCCTTTTTTCCTGCCCACAACTTTCTTTGGCTGGGTGTAGGAATTAGCTGCTTCACTCAAAGACCCCAGCTTGGGAGTGAAGCCATCAATTTTCTTGATAACCTATTCGACTCAGTGGCCCCAGTGATCAAAGTATGTTTAGAAAGTTGGTTCTAACTGACAAGCTTCACTCACAATTCCTGCGAGAAGGGATCAACATGCAAAGCATTATGTAAGAGAACTTTCTGAATATCTTTCAACTTGGCCTTCTGAACTCCCTTAGGTGGGTTGCGCATGGCATACACCATGGCCTTCCCTTCTTCGCTCATTCTTGTCCGCTTTGTTTTGTTGAGCTTGAGCTTAGCCTCAGAGTTGGGAAGAGAGAAAAAGAAAAGAAAAGGAGAAAAGGAAAAAGAGAAGAGAAAGAAGAGAAAAGAACAAGAAGTGAAAGGGAAGAAGAAAAATGAGAAGAAGCAAAAGATCATTCAAGAACCCTGCCACAGAAGATCCAAAATGATTTGAAGCAATGGTTGAAGCAACCATCTGAAACCAAATGTTAAGAAAATCAAATCTGTGACTGACTGTCCCAAGTTATTCTGATGAGTCTCTTCAGTGAAAAAATGAATGACTAAGGCTTGCACTGCAATGGCACGCTTCATCTGCACAGCCTGTGCAAGTGCAGCATGAAAGGAAAAGGAAAAAGAAATGCACAGACACTGCATCATTCAGTTTGAGTTTCAAGGAAAGGTGCAAAGCACTTACATCAGAAACTGAATCAAGCATGCAATTAAAATGCAATTGAAATGCCAACTGAGATCTGACATGCTAAGTGATTGCAATCCTGACCTTCATGGATGACTTCATCAGAATATCTAAATCAATCGCTTCTACCTCTAGCACAGCACTTGAAAGTCTCTAGGACTTGCAACCAGAACGTCTGCAGAACAGAAACATGCATGAGCCATTCACAATCAACTGCAAAGTTCAAGGTGGCAGTTACTTTTCTTATCAGCTTGTGCACTTTGTTTCTGATTCTGTGTTTGAACCTGAAAGCTTATTGCTCATGTTGGTTCCTCTCAACCAACACCCCAAAGCAAATTAAAACTGAAGTCACAGATTGTGTGGGCAGAAATCTTGATCCACTGTCTCATGTCACCCCACAGACAAGAAAGGACAATCCAACTTGGCAGTGACTGTTGCAGTCATTGGTTTTAGGTTTTTCACAGATTCTGGCAATTAGCTTCACAAGCCAAGCCACAACAGTTTGGAATACAATTGCAAGACCAAGCCAAAAAGGAATCACATCATATGTTTCTTTATGTCTGTAACCACCTGTCGAGAAGGAGTACAAGTGAGGGCTCCAGTTGCCAGAAAGGTGCAGCAACAAATTATTAGAACCAAATTAGAAGTGGTCCCCAGATTTCAATCCCCAAGATAAGAAAAATGGAGCCAAAAAAAAATGAANACTGGGTTCAAATTCCTTCTGNCAGGTGTATGNTTTTTTGGTTCGTNGGNGCCTGGACCCCAGGCAATCCCCCTTACNGNTTTTACTGGATGCCTTGACTGAACTTGAACTCNTTTCTTTTTTATTAAAGGGCTTGTTAGTCTTCGTTCNCCNNTCGGCANGTTTCAGTATACCGGTTNTCACAATCACTGATTCCACATAGCTCCAATTGGAGAAATTGGATTAGATTTTCGATAATTTGGAGATTTGGAGATTTCCCTTTTTTCTTGTTTTTGTCCTTTTCTCCTTTTTCCCTGTTTGTGTTATCTTGCTTTTCTTGTCCTTTCTTTCTTCTCTGCTGGTTCTTTTTCTTGTTCCCTTTGGTTTCTTTGTTTCTCTTTTTTGTTGTTGTAGGCTTTGGGTTTTTTAGGAACAATTTTGTCTCTGCCTGGGACAGGGACAGGTTGGGACAAAATTGATCCTAAAAAATGAAAACCCCTTCCAAAGAAGGGGTTAGAAGGAAACGTGAGAAAACGAAGCAGGTAAGAAGCAAGAAAGCAAAAAAGAACAGAACAGACCAAACAGAGAAAAGGACAAGAACAGGAAAACAGCCCAAACCCCAAATCTCCAAATTATCGAAAATCTAATCCAATTTCTCCAATTGGAGCTATGTGGAATCAGTGATTGTGAAAACCGGTATACTAAAACTTGCCGACTGGAGAACGAAGACTAACAAGCCCTTTAATAAAAAAGAAAAGAATTCAAGTTCAGTCAAGGCAGCCAGTGAAAACATTAAGGGGGGTAAGGTGGGTGAAGGGGGCCACACAGGGCCCGACGGACACGTTTTTCCCAAAATACTTTTTGAGATAAGGCCCTGAGCTGCTACCCCTTTTCATTTCTGTTCTAGCTGGTCGCCTGCATTTTCTTTTGCACGCAAAAGAACACCATAAGACTCAGAAGCCCAACTAACTATTTCAGAGCAGGGCGCAATAGGAAGTGATTTTTACTTCCCAATGTGTTGACCCTTTGCTTTCACAAGAAGCTTCATTCGCTTCGCCATGCTACCCACAAGCTTTTTTGAATGTGGGTAGGCATCAACAGACTTCAACACGTGTTTCTGAAAATCGGCAAAGGTATCAGAAGCCTTCTCCTTCTGCCTCAAAAGAACTTCGGCTTGGGCCCAAACGTTTTCCTGTGGATTGAGGTCTGGCGAATATCCTGGCCATCCAGGAAAGATGGAGATCTTCTGCTCCTGGAATCAAGTGAAGAAAGCAATTCAGAAACAAGATGTAAGTCTTCAGTTGTTCTATCAAGGTCTGAGCTTTGGGTTTGTCTGGTGCTGGTTTGTTGTTTGGTTTTGGGAAACATGCTCCTTGTAAGCTCGCTTTGCAGCTGCCCCATGGAGAAGCTTCTCGCCATCGAGCATAATCTGGAAGCTCCTGCGATTAGGAAAACATTTCCTGAGAAAAGGACCCAACTTTTTCTTTATTTCGACAGCCCATTCCTCAGTGCTCCACTTCTTTGGAACACGGAAGGCAAGTGACTTTCCATTGGAAGTGGTAAAGCCAAATACCTGATATAAGTATGCAGATCAAGGTGATCGTGTTTATGTTCATGTAAGTTGGAAGGAAGAAGAGAATAAGGAAAGTAAGAAGAAGGGAAATCATGAGAACCCAAAGGGTAAAGACAAGAAGAAACAAAGGAAAGAAGAAGAAGAAAGAAATAGATTCGTTCTGATTATGATTTCTTGCTCCCATGAATGCCCAGAGATTACAACACCTTTTGTTTCTTGACCTTCTGCCATTCTTTCTTGGCAAACCACTTCTTAGGACGCTGGAAGGCTGGCTTTTTCTTTTCCGCTTGGGTCATATAAGTCCAAGGAGCACGCAAACGGTAGAACCTTGGCTTAAGGGCCTTTGGGTAATAAGTAAATTCTTTGATATCACCTACAGCTTGAAGCTCACCATTCCATGTCTGAGCTGACCAAGCTTTATATTTCTTGCCAAAAGCAACCCGCTTTTTAGCAAGCTTGATACCAACAGGGAGTGTAGAGACAGACAGCAGAATCAAAAGAGATATGAACTAGAACATGCGAGTGTCTACCAAGCCTCATGCAATCAGATGACAGAGAGATTACACAAAGCATCTAACCCACACAGAAATAATTTGATTGCATTGCCCAGGTAGGGGGAAGGGGAGACAAGGTACTGAAGTCATCTTTCTTCAATTTCATCTGGGCTGTGTACCCCTTCTCCCCAAGTCGCCGAATCACTGTTTTCCTCCCCACTTTCTTTTTAATCTTTTTGGGAAGAGCTTTGTGGAGCTCCCTGGAGTCGATGCCATGGCCTGGGGGACGGAGTTGAAGAAACTTTTTTTTGATTTCTTCGTCCTCCGCTTTGCTGGTGGCTCTGGATCCTTTTTTCCTGCCCACAACTTTCTTTGGCTGGGTGTAGGAATTAGCTGCTTCACTCAAAGACCCCAGCTTGGGAGTGAAGCCATCAATTTTCTTGATAACCTATTCGACTCAGTGGCCCCAGTGATCAAAGTATGTTTAGAAAGTTGGTTCTAACTGACAAGCTTCACTCACAATTCCTGCGAGAAGGGATCAACATGCAAAGCATTATGTAAGAGAACTTTCTGAATATCTTTCAACTTGGCCTTCTGAACTCCCTTAGGTGGGTTGCGCATGGCATACACCATGGCCTTCCCTTCTTCGCTCATTCTTGTCCGCTTTGTTTTGTTGAGCTTGAGCTTAGCCTCAGAGTTGGGAAGAGAGAAAAAGAAAAGAAAAGGAGAAAAGGAAAAAGAGAAGAGAAAGAAGAGGAAAGAACAAGAAGTGAAAGGGAAGAAGAAAAATGAGAAGAAGCAAAAGATCATTCAAGAACCCTGCCACAGAAGATCCAAAATGATTTGAAGCAATGGTTGAAGCAACCATCTGAAACCAAATGTTAAGCAAATCAAATCTGTGACTGACTGTCCCAAGTTATTCTGATGAGTCTCTTCAGTGAAAAATGAATGACTAAGGCTTGCACTGCAATGGCACGCTTCATCTGCACAGCCTGTGCAAGTGCAGCATGAAAGGAAAAGGAAAAAGAAATGCACAGACACTGCATCATTCAGTTTGAGTTTCAAGGAAAGGTGCAAAGCACTTACATCAGAAACTGAATCAAGCATGCAATTAAAATGCAATTGAAATGCCAACTGAGATCTGACATGCTAAGTGATTGCAATCCTGACCTTCATGGACGACTTCATCAGAATATCTAAATCAATCGCTTCTACCTCTAGCACAGCACTTGAAAGTCTCTAGGACTTGCAACCAGAACGTCTGCAGAACAGAAACATGCATGAGCCATTCACAATCAACTGCAAAGTTCAAGGTGGCAGTTACTTTTCTTATCAGCTTGTGCACTTTGTTTCTGATTCTGTGTTTGAACCTGAAAGCTTATTGCTCATGCTGGTTCCTCTCAACCAACACCCCAAAGCAAAATAAATGTGAAGTCACAGATTGTGTGGACAGAAATCTTGATCCACTGTCTCATGTCAGCCCACAGACAAGAATGGACAATGCAACTTGGCAGTGACTGTTGCAGTCATTGGTTTTAGCTTTATCACAGATTCTGGCAATTAGCTTCACAAGCCAAGCCACAACAGTTTGGAATACAATTGCAAGACCAAGCCAAAAAGGAATCACATCATATGTTTCTTTATGTCTGTAACCACCTGTCGAGAAGGAGTACAAGTGAGGGCTCCAGTTGCCAGAAAGGTGCAGCAACAAATTATTAGAACCAAATTAGAAGTGGTCCCCAGATTTCAATCCCCAAGATAAGAAAAATGGAGCCAAAAAAAAATGAATACTGGGTTCAAATTCCTTCTGGCAGGTGTATGATTTTTTGGTTCGTCGGGGCCTGGACCCCAGGCAATCCCCCTTACAGGTTTTACTGGATGCCTTGACTGAACTTGAACTCCTTTCTTTTTTATTAAAGGGCTTGTTAGTCTTCGTTCTCCAGTCGGCAGGTTTCAGTATACCGGTTTTCACAATCACTGATTCCACATAGCTCCAATTGGAGAAAT
>NYVT01000102.1:0-10095 GCA_002684675.1 Deltaproteobacteria bacterium | reverse complement strand
TATAATTTAAAATAAATTCATACTTGACTCGGATATTGCAAGTGCCAAATCCCAAATGGATTTACTGGCTCGCAAGGAAGCGTTATCGCATTAGATAGAAATGATGGAAGATGGGATTACTTACACCGATTTGCATGAGTTGTGTTTTTGCTTCATTGGAAGTGCTCAAAACACTTCTCTGGGCGCATTGGACCTTTTAGCTCAAAAAAGTCAATAGGAAGCACATCTGCATTGTGCCAGTCTAACTTCTCCTTCATTCTCTGCGAATTTGGCTCAACAATCCTCTGGAGAACTACCTATGAATGAGGGTAGAAACTTCTTTGTGTGGCTCGTATTCATGGCAGTAATCTTTGTCACGCTTGCAGTTTTGGAGACACTTCTGGAGGTTCCAGATATTTCCTAGATCAATCCACTGAAGATCCTAATCATTACCCTACCGGACTAGATAAGAACCATAACTTCCCAGACGTCATAACCAGTTGTGGTTCATCGGCTCACCGGTACCTCACTCCCTGTTCTTCTCACTTCTACGGCCATTGCCCAAGCTGTGCTGCTTTGAGCACATTGTTGGTCTGGTCATTTCCAAGAAAGACTTGCCGAAGTTTTTAGGGTATTTGGCTCTTCTACTGACTAGAGTTTAACTACTTGGATAAACTGACAATCCAAGTGTCCCTGAGATCTGTTTACTGAACGGTGTTTTGTGATGATTTGGTAGGTGGCCTGAAAGTGAAGGTGGAATCAATAAAAGCAGGAGATATTTGTAAAATCATCACTTGACATTACTGATTGATAGGTAGTTACTGACTTCATATAATCTTCCATACTACAACTCCAAATCCAAAAGGGCAGGAGTCGGTTATGATGAATGATGGTAGAAACTTCTTCATTTGGCTCATCTTCATGGTGGCCATCTTTATCATTCTTGGTGTTCTTGAAACGGCTCTCGAGGTGCCAGACATCGGCTAAAGCTTTTTGCTGTTAGTTCTCGGATGTTTATCATAATCAGACCTTTATTCCAGACGGACTAGATTCAAGATCTTTCATGGCACTCCAGGTGGGTTCTATGGCATTTGTTGTCGTCTGTGATCTATTTGCTGTACCAGACTATCTTCCTCTGTTTCAGATACTTCCTGTCCTTCTCCTGTAGGTTGAAGCCATTCACCCTTTTTGGCACTATTAAAAATTCCAAGACCCCACAGCGATCCAGAACTTTCTCTTTCTGTTTCTCGTGTCATTGGCGTCCCTACCTTAGTATTCCTAAACTAGAAGTTGACAAGTAGATGGGTTCGTTCGAAAAGATAAAGAGAACAAGTGTAGCGAAAAGCTTTGGACAAGAAGAAAGTTTGACAACGTCTTGAGCTTGAGATCATTGTTAGGATTATGATTCAATTCCTGACTAAGGTTCTCTGTCGGACCAATCGGTCAAAAATTTGCTCATTTAGAAGAATTTGTACTTTGCGTCAGTTGTACATGGAGTTAGATGGAGAAGGATTCTCAATGCCTCAGATGTTTTCTATAAGAGAAATCCCATGATGAATTATCAATCTGATCAGCGCCTGAAGATCATTTTCGCCTACACCGGTACGGTGCTCCCACGAGTATTGCCCTACGTCCTCGTAATGATGTTGTGGTCTCTGGCCTTAATTTTATTCTTTGAGTTCACAGGACTTGGGTTCGAGATGAGCTCCCAAGCACATTCGATTGTCGGAGTGGCGCTCGGTTTGTTGTTGGTATTTAGAACCAACACTTCCTACGATCGCTACTGGGAAGGAAGAAAACAACTTGGTTCACTATGTATTGCAGCCCGCAATCTGATGAATCAAGCGAATACAGTGATTCCAGAAGAAGAGAAAGAATATCGACAGCAGATCGGCATGCTGATAGCGGCCTACATGGGGGCGATGCGGGACGACCTGAGGGAAGGGATCACTCTGAAATCTATGGGCAAGCTGACGGGACAGCTCCACCAGCGACTGAATCAGCACGGTAATAAGCTCAATGGTTTACTTAGCATGCTGAACACGGAACTACGGTTGGGAGTTCGCAAGCGCTGGATGCATCCCTCTGAGTTCAACCCGATTGTTCAATCAATTGCAGATTTGCAAGGAGCTACGCACGCTTTGAGGAGAATCCGTCAAACACCTTTGCCCTTCGCCTATGTGAACCAACTCAAGGTGTTCATGGGGATCTACTTCGTCACTCTGCCCTTCGTACTGATTCCCATGTTCGGCTACATGACTTTAGTGATCATGGCTTTCTTCATTTATGCATTGGTGGGCATTGAGGAAATTGGTTTGGAGATCGAAGATCCCTTTGGTGACGATCCCAATGACCTTCCCATCGTGCCATTGACCAACGGTGTCATCAAGGACATTCAGGACGTTCTTGAGCGCTAATGATTCTGTACTAAACTCCCACACTGAGCCTAGGTTTCAGACCTGGGCTTCCTCTAGACACTAAATTACTGATTCCTTGAGTGATTGTAGAATCAGGCTGCTTCTCCAATAGTTCCAATATTCTTCGGTAAATTGTCTTCCTTGGTTTTTTGATTGGTTTTCAGAAGTAGACCTATCAAGAAGTAGATGATTGACTGCTTATCCAAAATCGGATAAGAGTGGTCGAAAAATTTTCTATATGCTGAAAACTTGGCAAAGGTATTACCAGTCATAGGTTAACTAAATTGTTTCCATCTAGTTTACCCTGATATGGTCAGTACTAGCCGCTGTTAGCCAGAAAAATGGGAAAGACTTGTACTGAAACGCACTCACTCTTTTCTGGAGATGACGATGCTTAGGCTTGGAAATTTAGCGCTAATGTTCTTGTCATGCGTAGTCCTACTCAATTCCAGTTGCGCCATTGAAGAAGATGAAGTGATTACTGCAGATATGGTGGAGCGTGCGGGTAGCCCTGGAGTTTTCTTAGANAGCGCAGTAGCTGGTGTAAATTATCTTACCAGCAGTGGTCTGGCGGGAGTCACTGATACTAANGGAACTTTCTACTACAACTCTGGAGATACAGTTAGCTTTACTCTTGGCGATGTNTCCTTAGGGAGCGTGACTGGTTCTGCTAAATTGACTCCAGTTGAGGTGATGGGTGCTTCTGGAACAGCAGATCCAAAAGTAATTAACCTAAGTCGACTGTTGCAGACCTTGGATGCTGATGGAGATCCAAGCAATGGGATCAATATTGAAGCCTCCACCCAAACAGCACTGAAGGGAAAAGCGATTGATTTCGATGTTCCAGTCGAATCTTTCAGCAATGCAACTNCTGCTGTAACAGAAGCTGTAGGAAAGCCAATGATTTCAGCAACTGCAGCGCTNAAACACTTGCACAGCACTATGGAAGATCAAGGGATGGATAGTAAGGTGGCCAGTGATAAAGAATTACAGGCAGTAAGTTCTGAGCTANAGAATTTTGAAACAATACCAGCAGGGTTCAAAATCAGCAAAAATACTGCGTCTCTCCAAGAAATCGGTAATTCAGAAACTTTTACAGTAGTGTTAGATTCAGGGCCAATNAGCGACGTCGTTCTTTCTGTAATTGCTAGTGATGCCGGTGAAGTAGCAGCCTCTCCCTCTTCACTTGGATTTGGAATTGACAATTGGAGCCTAGCGCAAACAGTTACGATAAGAGGAGTAGATGATAAAATCAGTGATGGTACAGTCTCTAGTGTAGTCATTGTNGGAGTTGATAAAGATAAGACCAAAGATTCAGCTTACGATAAGTTACCAAGTCAGAATCTAAANACTACTACAGTAGACAATGAACCTNCNCCCAATGTTTCTATGANTTNTNCNGTTGAAAATGTAGAGGAAAATGGTGGAGAAATAACTCTTTTATTCNCGATGGATCTCGCTGCTGGTACTGATACAATAGTTACATTAGCNACATCAGGAACAGCTACTTTTGGTAGTGATTATAAACTCTCAAGTAATNCGGCTNTAATTCCTGCAGGTAGNAAAAAGAGTACAATCACAATTCAAAGTATTGATGATCGGATAGATGACGAAAATGAAAAAATTATCATTGATATTAAAAATATTACCGGAGGGAATGGAGCAAAAGAGTACGGTGAACAAAAAGCTTCACTTACAATTAATGACGATGACCAAGCAGGCTTNACCCTATCTAAAAGTAGTGCGTTAGTCACTGAGAATGGAGACACAGAAGCTTTTACAATAGTTCTCAACTCTCGACCNACNGAANATGTAGTTTTTAATATCAATTCNGAAAANNTTAAAGAAGCTAAAGTTTCTAANCCCACACTCATTTTCACAAATTCCAACTGGAATATTCCACAAGAANTTACCATNACTGGTATTGATGATGAGGAAATTGACTCTGCAACCAGCAGTAAAATTATAGTGTCTGTAAATCAGGAAAGTAATAAAGACAGTATNTATGTTGGACTCTTGACTCAAAGTTTAACAGTCACNAACAAAGATAATGAACCTACTCCTCTTGTAACGTTAACAACTACNGGNNCCTTAGTTTCAGAGAATGGTGAATCAATAGTTTTAACAGCTAATCTTAGTACAATTCTTAAAAGTGATACTGAAATAAAGCTCAGCATTTCAGGAACAGCAGATTTAGATCAGGACTATTCACTTTCTAGTAGCAAGATTACAATTCCTGCAGGTAGTACTTCTGGGTCAATCAAAATTACNGGAATTGCTGATAAATTAGCAGANGAAAGTGAGACAATATTGATCNAAATCAGTGNNGTATCAAGTAATAGCGGAGCTATTGAAAGTGGAAATCAGCAGGCTACTGTGAATATCACCGATGATGACACAGCAGCTCTTAAAATNACTGAATCTGAAGATTCTACACTAGTTAATGAGAATGGCAGTACAGATACATTTACTGTTAAACTGGGTTCACAACCTACAAGTGATGTAGTTGTTGATCTAACAGTGAGTGATGGCACCGAAGCAAAAATTTCTACTTCGAGTCTAACTTTCACGACTTCTGATTGGAATTCCGCGAAGACNGTAACCGTCANNGGCGTAGANGATAATATATANGATCAAAGTGTGAANGTAACGATTAAATTGGCAGTTAACACCAGCAGCACAGCAGATTTGGCCTACGCAAAGCTGTCGCCACAAAGCCTGAATTTGAAAGCCATGGACAATGACTCAGCTCCAGTAATTACTCTAGCATCATCCTTAACCAATCTTGATGAGAATAAAAGTACAGTTGTCCTGACAGCGACAATCAGCGCAGTCTCAAACAGCAACACTATCGTGACACTGGAACCTTCAGGTAGTGCAACTCTCAGTACAGACTACGCACTCTCAAGTACCTCCATTACTATTTTGGCAGGCAAGACAACCGGAACAACGAATCTTGAGAGTATTGAGGACTATGTTGACGAAGACGCAGAAACAGTCGTGCTTGATATCAGCGGAGTTTTCGGGGGAATTGCAACTGAAAGTGATACGCAGCAGGTTTCCATTACAATCAACGACGATGATACTTCAGCTATTAAAATTAATGAATTAGATGGTTCAACCACTGTCGAGGAGGGTGGAAGCAAAGACACGTTCACAGTGGTTCTGAGCTCTGAGCCAACCAGCAATGTAGTTTTTGACCTAACAGCTAGTGACAGTACTGAAGCCAGTGTCTCAACGTCTTCGTTAACATTCAATGCCTCTAACTGGAATCAAGCTCAGACAGTCACCGTATCTGGTGTAGATGACCCGATTCGTGATGAGTTGGTGAACAGTGCGATAGCGGTAGCGATTGATAAAAGCAGTACCAACGACACCAAGTATGCTGCGCTTTCCAGCAAGAGTGTATCAGTGAGTACGAGTGATGATGAAGGGAATCCGATCGTCAGTGTAGCTACCTCAGTCAATTCCATGGACGAAAGCGGAGGCATGGCCATCCTGACCGTGAAGCAGGATACGGTGGCTGTGACTAATACGACAGTGACCTTAAATACCTCAGGCACAGCAATCCTGAACTCAGACTACTCACTTTCGAGTACTTCGCTGACCATTCCTGCAGGCAGTCGTGAGGTGAAAGCGACTCTTCAGGCAGTCTCAGATAACATCGATGAAGCAGTTGAGAAGGTTGAAGTGTCTATTGGTTCCGTCTCTGGTGGCAATGGTGCCAAGGTAGGAGGCAATCAAGTTGAAGTGAGTATCAACGATGATGATGTTTCTGGATTCACTGTAGCAGCAAGTGGAGGAAGTACGAGTGTATCCGAGAGTGGTAGTAGTACAGACACAATTTCGGTTGTCCTGAAGAGTGAACCAATTGGCAAAGTGGCTTTCTTGGTAGAAGCTAGCGATGCAACAGAGGTCAGAGTGTTTCCTTCCTCGCTGATGTTCAATACTTCTAATTGGAATCAAGCCCAGACGATAACGGTTTACGGTGAGGATGATTTGATTCGTGATGGTTTAGTTAACAGTGAGATTAAAGTTGCAATCAACAAGCAGGGTACAGCCGACTCGAAGTATGCAGTGCTGTCGAGCCAGAGTTTACCTGTGAGCACAATTGATGATGGGGCGGTCCCGCTGGTCAGCTTGGCTGCATCTGCTAGCTCTTTGAATGAAGGTGGAAATCAAGTGGTCTTAACAGTCATCCAGAATGTAGTGGCGCTGGCCGATACTACGGTGACCCTGGGTACTTCTGGGACAGCTGTCCTGAACTCAGACTACTCCCTTTCAAGTAACACCCTAACCATCCCTGCAGGCAGTCGTGAGATAAAAGTGACTCTGACGGCAATCTCAGACTGGATTGATGAAGATACAGAAGAAATCAGGGTTGCCATCAGTGGGGTCTCGGGTGCTAGCGGAGCAAGTGCGAATGGTGATCAACTGGCCGTAATCACTATTGAGGACGATGACATATCTGCATTTACTATTGTTGAGACTGATGGAGCAACAAAAGTGTCTGAAGGAGGAGGTACGTTGGCTTCTGGCAGTGTTGAAGTGACTGGCTGCGAACCCGTTTGGAATACAGGGCAAAACTTCTTTGGTATCAATCTATCTTTCTACCAACAAAACCAGTCGTTGTTTAAGGTAGGTCAGCAAATTATTGCTGATGATCGAACTTACTTCATTGATGCCACGAACATTCCTGGCAACTGCAACAAAGGTGTTGCGTTAGTATATGTTGCCGCTAGTCAAAATTCAGCTGATGGTAACCCTTGGAGCCCTGCAGGAGCTCTGAAATCAAACTTAAATGGCAATTCAACATGGAAATTACCATCTGGAGAAAGCAAAGATAGTTTTACTATCACATTAGCATCACAACCGATAGATCAGGTTATGTTTGATGTGACAGTTAGTGATAATACTGAGGCAAGTGTCAATCCATCAAAATTGACATTCAATGCTTCCAATTGGAATCAAGCCCAAACCATCACCGTTACTGGCGTAGATGATCCGATTCGTGATGAGTTGGTGAACAGTGAGGTAGCAGTAGCCATCAACAAAAGCAGTACCAACGATACCAAGTATGCTGTTCTTTCCAGCAAGAGTCTACTAGTGAGTACGAGTGATGATGAGGCAGCCCCAACAGTAACTCTTTATGTTGCAGCCTCCTCTGTTTTGGAAAATGCAGGTTCAGTAAGCTTGACAACCGTCCAAAATGTAGTTGCAACACAGGATACTAAGGTAACTCTGAATATATCAGGCACAGCGACCCTTGACGCTGACTACTCAATCGCCAGCAATACGATAACAATTCCAGCTGGGAGCAAATCCGGTACAGCGATTTTGACAATTGCAAATGACACAACTG
Source organism: Deltaproteobacteria bacterium (assembly GCA_002684675.1). Lineage (GTDB taxonomy): Bacteria > SAR324 > SAR324 > SAR324 > NAC60-12 > JCVI-SCAAA005. The sequence continues at coordinate 2,337 of NYVT01000102.1, read as the reverse complement.
TGGAGAACTCAGAAACAGTCTTCATTGATATTGCTGGTGTCTCAGGTGGTAACGGTGCAGTTGAGGAAGGTACGCAAAAAACGACCTTGACAATCAGCAACGATGACAGTGCAGCGGTGACGATAGCAGATGTGAGTGTGTCGGAGAATGCTGGTAGTGCAACGCTGACCCTGCGTTTAGACAAAGCTGTGTCGGGAGGTTTTTCTGTGGATGTATCGACCTCCAATGGTTCAGCTTCAGCGGGTAGTGACTACACAGCCTTGAGTTCAAAGCGGGTCACTTTTTCAGGTAGTGCTGGAGAGGCAGAGACAGTGAGCATTGCAATCAACAATGATTCAGTTGTTGAGGGCAGTGAGACACTCAATGTGAGGATGAGCAATGTTAGTCACAATGGTGTACAGATCACGGACACGGCAACGGTGACAATCAGTAATGACGATAAAATTGGTATCACGTATCAAACTTGGGAATGCGGATTTTGGAATTCAGGTGGTGGCTACTATGGTTTCCCCTCTTGGCAAAATTTATGGCCTTGTCCCACCTCCCCAAGCGTTCATCCTTGGAACAGCCAGTCATTTGAAATGAGTCAAGTGGGTAAGGTTTTATCCTCAGGCAAGTTGACTAGCGGTGATATCAACTTCAACTGGAGCAGTGGCAATGTATTAGATTCAGGTAGACGAGACTATATAGTCGTGAAATTGACAGGAAACTTCGTAATGCCAGGTACTCCAGGTACGTCCTACTGGGTAAGATTCCGCAACCACGATGATGATGGTTCTATACTTAAAATTAATGGTGTGGAGATCATAAATGATTGGTCAGGACTTCACCCGCCGGCACACCGATATTCTGATTGGAGGACACTGGTTGGAGGACAATCTTACAGTTACGAAAGACTTTTTAGTGAATGGGGTGGTGGTGCTGTTCTAAGGCAAGAGTGGTATATTTGGGGTCTTCATGATTGGAAATATATGAATATCGGAAATGATTTTGAGTAAAAGCAAATTTCTCCAAATGGTGCCATCGTCTACACAAAATGCTATTGGAAACCTCTCTTTTAGTTGTTGTTCGAACCAAAGGGAAAGTAGCTACATAAAGTATTTTGCATACTAAGCTCACTCCATCAACTTAATATTAGGTAGAAAAATTGCTCCCTATGGAGTAGCAAAAAATAAATTTTTCAGTTGTGATCACTTGTTTTCCCTTTCACACCCTAACTCCAGCTGTTGTGCTGGAAACACCCTTCACTTGCAGGTCAATGCAAGTTGTTCTCAAGCAATGAGTACATCGTCAATCTCCATGGACGGTGACTAGCCCTATCTCGGGTCGGTCAAACTAAATTTCTACGAAAAGCAGAAAAAATTAGACGAAGTATTTGTATGTCATTCAAAATATGGCATAGAAATAGTTCTTATGTGTAGACAAATGCAATCCCGCTTGATCTTGGAGACAAACCATGTCCGGGCTAAGAAACTCAGTACTCCCCATCTTTTCATGCATCTTATTACTCAGTTCGAGTTGTGCACCCACAGAAGATGAAGTGATCACTGCAGACAATGTAGTGCGAGAGGGCTCACCAGGAGTCTTTCTAGATAGTGCAGTCAGGGGTGTGGACTATTCGACCAGTAGCGGTCTTGGAGGAACAACAGACTCTGGAGGCACCTTCTACTACAACCCTGGTGATCAGGTTAGCTTCACCATTGGTGGTATTTCATTGGGTAGTGTGACTGGTGCAGCCAAGCTGACCCCGGTTGAGGTAATGGGTGCTTCCGGAACAGCTGATCAGAAGGTCGTCAACCTAAGTCGCCTGTTGCAAACTTTGGATGCTGATGGCGACCCAAGCAACGGTATCAGCATTAGTGATTCCACAAAGACCACCCTGGCTGCAAAGTCCGTCAATTTCGATGTCTCGGTGGATGCTTTCGACAATGCTACTTTAGCGGTCACTTCTGCAGTAGGCAAAACGATGATTTCTGCAGCAACTGCCCTAGCACATCTGCACACGACGATGAAGCAGCAGGGCCTGGACAGCAAGATTGACAACGATACTGCTCTAAAAAATCTTGGTTCGATACTGGACAATTTCACGACAACGGAGCCGGGTTTCACCGTCACGCTGTCTGACAATGCAACTACTCTGGCTGAAAGTGGAAGTACCGATAATTTCTCGGTTGTGTTGACCTCGGCCCCAACTGGCAATGTGGTTTTTGACCTCGTAAGCAGCGACACCACCGAGGCTAGTGTCTCCCCATCAACACTGACTTTTGGCAAAGACAACTGGAGTGTTTCTCGGGAGGTGACGGTTACTGGGCTGGATGATGCGATCAGTGATGGGAC
>NYVT01000101.1:0-11393 GCA_002684675.1 Deltaproteobacteria bacterium | reverse complement strand
TCTGTGAAAATTCATTGGTTCCCAGATGCACATGGTTTGCGTGCAGAATGGATTTCCTGATTTCAATTCTGAGGATTTCCTTGATGTCTGCTATCGTCAGTGAACGCATACCTGACCTGATTTCGTTGAAAATGTTTTCCAGAGTCTTGGAGAGACTCCGACAGAGTCTTTTCGATTGTGAAGGAATACCAGACTGGAGAGAAATTCTGAATGATTTTTGTCCACCAACTTGCTGGACTAAATCATGGGGAATGTATGCACGAAAGTAGTAGGAATTTCCCGAGTTGGGGGTCTTGAGAATACGGTGGGGAATTTTCGAAATTCTGGACACGGAACTCTTTCCGCAACTGCCATGCAGTTACTAAAACAGTTACTAGTTCCGTCTCAAAACAGAAAATCTGAAAAATCGGTTCAGTTTGAGGATTGTGTTACAATCTAAACTGTTGAAATCAAAGGGGAAAAATTTAATTTTGGTGCCGACGAGAGGAATCGAACCTCCACGGGGTTGCCCCCACTAGAACCTGAATCTAGCGCGTCTACCAATTCCGCCACGTCGGCATTTGATGCGGAAATAATCGGAAATATCTCCCAGCCTCTAGGACTTGTCAATCCACTTTTTTAACGAGATTACATTTGCTGGGCCTGGTCTACCCGTCTGTGCAGGCGTTGTAGATAGGCCGGTACCTATGGGGTTCCTTCCAAATATGTCTGTAAATACAATGACAGTCCCAGTGCCTCACAGGACCAGGAAGGACTCTTCCAATGGAGAATGTTGGTGTCGATGAGGACAAATGTAGCTATCAGGCTCAATTGCGTTGAGCATCCGGTTAAAAACACCCAGAGATTCATGAAAGTTATGGTTCAAACGTCGTCGTGAATGCTGACAAGCACGTTGGCTCAGATCGCTCAGCAGGTGCTAGTCAATGCGCACGAGGCTAGTCATAGCAAGGTAGTCGGCAAGAATTTGTGGTCTATTTTGTGTAAGTCTCGCACTATTCTTCAAACCTGTCGGCGAAGCAAGTCTATGCGTCTGCGTTTACTCCCGCTCTTCTTCCTGTTTCTGCTGGTCCCTATGTGGTTAGGAGCTCAGGAAGAATCAGCCTCTCCACTGGATAAAGATCCTCTACTCGATCCAGAGACAGAAGAATCGCTGCAATTGGGAGGCTATCGATTTGAGCGTAATTTTGCCCTCCTCTTCGGAATACAGTATGGACTTAGCCCACTACTGCTGACCTCTCCGGGGATTGTGCTAGGGGCTTATTACGACCCTATTGTCGTGGGTTTTGAGTTGGTAGACTCCAATATTCTCAGTGCTCTAGATGATTTACGAAAAGATGGAATTGGGGATGTCCGAATTACAAATATGTCAGTGTATGCCAAGGTCTTTATTGCGGAGAGTTTCTACATAGCTGGTACCAGTGAGCAACGACGATTAGAGCTTTATAACCGAGGTTACATCAAGTATGGGCAAAGAGTAATAGTCAACGGCAAGTACGAACCAGCACAAGCCTACTATGACATGACCATTGAAACCAGTGCCTACACCGTAGGAGTTGGGTTCCAGAAGATCTCTGAAAACATGTTCACTTCCTTTGATTTCCTGCGCTGGACGATTCCTTCCGAACAGTCCTACTCGGTTAAAAATAGGTACAACAATATCAAATTCACTGATGATCCTAATAAATTCAGAGCCAATCTGGAAGAAGAGCAGAATGAACGTCGGGACCGCTGGTACTCTTCGATGCGGTTACCGGCGGCAATGGTCTTCACAGTTGGTTTTGCATTCTGAGAGCGTCCGCTTGACAAGCATGGGGTGATTTCTACATAATTTCAGTTTTTTTGTCGGCCGAAACTATGCACCATACCAAGTGGATTGTACGCATCGCCTTGTTGCTGCTCGTAAGTACTATTTCAACCACGGCTTATCTGTTGTTGCATTACGACGATTATCGGCAAGAGCAGGTATATCGTCAGATGCAGTATCTCAATAGCAACTGAGTTCGACCACTTCACCCTTCCTCTTCCAGCAATACACACACATGGACATCGTACAGGAACTACTTCCACAGCAAGCACGCAAGACCCCACCAAGTACCCTGACTGGGGTAACCTTTGGCACTGTTTTTTCGGACCACATGCTGGTGATTCGCTGGAGCAGTGATCGCAGTGGGTGGCACTCGGCCAAGATTCAGCCCTTCCAAAATTTGCAGATGTCTCCCTCCACCTTGGTGCTGCACTATGGTCAGTCTGCCTTCGAAGGGATGAAGGCTTATCGAGGAGCTGATCAAAAGGTTCGCCTCTTTCGCCCTCGGCAGAACTTTGAGCGACTCCAACGAACTGCTCAGCGCATCTGTCTACCCGAACTGGATGTTGAAACCGGGCTACAAGCACTCAAACTACTGCTGCATACCGACCAAAACTGGGTTCCAAATGAACCAGGAACATCTCTCTACATCCGCCCAACTCTGCTTGCTACCGAAGAAGCACTGGGACTGAAGGTTTCGAAGGAATACCTGTTCTTCATCATCCTCTGCCCAGTCGGACCCTACTACCCAGAGGGTTTTAACCCAGTTAAGATCATTGTTGAAGAAGAGTATGTCCGAGCTGCTCCTGGTGGTGTAGGAGAAGCGAAGACAGCAGGTAACTACGCTGCTAGTAATTTGGCTGAAAAGGAAGCCCAGGCCAAGGGCTATACACAGGTCCTCTGGCTGGATGCGGTGGAACGACAATATGTCGAAGAAGTTGGTTCAATGAACATCTTCTTTGTCATGGAAAATGAAATCGTAACGCCCCAACTCAACGGAACCATCCTCCCTGGCATCACCCGTCGGTCTGTTCTGGAACTCGGACGCCACTGGGGACTACCAATGGTGGAGCGGCGTATCCGCATTGATGAGGTACTCAACGGGGTGCGCCAAGGGACCATTAAGGAGATCTTTGGTTCTGGAACTGCTGCCGTCATTTCTCCAGTTGGTGAACTTAGTTGGAAGGGTGAGAGCTTTCTCGTTGGGGAAGGAAAAACTGGACCTGTTGCTCAACGCTTCTTCCAGAACCTGACTGGTATCCAGTATGGCGAGATGGAAGATCCCTATGGATGGATGGAACTGATCGACGAATGACTCCTGTAGACCGGGATTTTTTTGATCGCGACGCCTGTGAGGTTGCTCGGGATCTATTAGGAAAGGTGCTGCGGCATCATCTGGATGGGCAGTGGTTGGCAGCACAACTGATCGAAACAGAAGCCTACTACCTGACTGATAAAGGTAGCCACGCCTCGCTGGGTTGGACCCCCAAACGCAACGCTCTGTTCCGAGCACCCGGTACCATCTACATGTACTATGCGCACGGTGGTGACTCCTTCAACTTTAGTTGTCGAGGAGAAGGCAACGCCGTGCTACTCAAATCAGCGGTGATTTTTCCCTTCTTTTCAGATGATCCAACTTCCCAAGCGATGGTGCAAACCATGCAGCACCGCAATCGTATCGCCGGTCGAATTCGTGACTCGAAGCGACTCTGCTCAGGTCAAACCCTGCTCTGTCGCTCTCTAGGACTACAGGTTCCAGATTGGGATCAACAACAGTTGATAGCAGACCGTCTGGAGCTGATGGACAACGGTTATCGTCCGGAACAAGTCCTGCAAACCCATCGCCTTGGAATTCCAGTGGGGCGGGACGAACAGCTACCCTACCGCTTCATCGATGCTGGCTTTGCCAATTACTGTACCCGCAATCCACTGCGAGTTCGGAAATCGCCGCCAGTGGTACGCATTCTTTCTACTTCTGACTCTATCGCGTGCCCTCATGCGTGAACTGACCCTTCGTGAACAACTACTGCTAGGTTTATTGCTTCTCATTGGCTTGGCCTTTGGAGGAGTGTATGTACAAAAGCAGCTCGCTGGTCAGGAAGCACTGTTGCAACAACAACTGGATAATCGGCGACAACAGCTACGCCAGTTGCAGGTGCTGGCTAGTGAGTGGAACCAACTGAAAAATCGGCCACTTGCCCCAGTAATGGAGCAGCCACTTTCTGCTTTTGTCGAAGCTGTTGCTCGAGATTTAAAGATTCAGGACAACCTGCAACTCAATGTGCTCAGCAACCCACCAGAAGGACTGGATGGTGTCCAAGTGCGTCTGGACAAGCTGAATCTGGATGATGCGTTGGAGGTCCTATATAAGCTTGAAAATAACCAACCAGTCCTTCAGATCGAGCAGCTTCTTTTCAGCGTGGCTCCAGGAAGTCGTGTTGTGCGCTTGAACTTTCAGGTCTTCAAACAGAGTCCTCGTTCCTCCAACTCCTGATCTGCAAAGGCCGGCTTGCAACGTCTACCACTGCTAATCCTCAAGGTTCTACTCGCATTCATTGCGGTCCTGGTACTGCTCGTTGTGGCACTGCTCGCTGGCTTTCGTCAGCAATTTCCTGGAGAAGCCATTGCCAACTATATTGAGTCACAAGCTCGACGTCAGGCAGGCCTCCAACTTGAGATCGAACCAATCCAACTCGAATGGACCCACCTCTCTACTCCCTCAGTTACTTTTCCAAGCCCTCCACAGCTTTGGATGATTCCGTTGGAAACCCTAGCCCAACTGGATCAAGTAACACTGCCTTTCCTGCCCATTCTGCGATTTCAGCAATTCTGGGTGCAGTCTCAACTCTATCAGTCTGACCTCAAGCTCACAGTAGATCTCCCTGGAATGAGTAACCTAAATATATCCTTGGATGAATTGATGCTACAACAAGTACCGCTGGCCAATGCTCTTCCCTTTGGCTTTCCAGCAGGAGTGTTGTCGCTTGAGGTTGAGATTAAGAACCTGGCACAGTTGCAAAGAAGACAGCAGCTGCTGCCCATCGGTACCTTGCAGGGTTCCATGACAGACTTCCGATTTCGCCTAAACCAGGAACACCCGTTACTCAACGGACTCTCCATTACTGAATTGAATCTACCAGAGGTGTCGTATGCGATCTCAATGCAACAGCAGTTGATCGAGATCAGTCAACTGACTCTGAATGGCGATCTAGAGGGGAATATCACCGGCAATATCCGTATCAACGAAAGAAATCTCTTGGAATCGAGAATTGATCTGGATCTGAAAGTGCAGCTGTCACAAAAGCTGCAGGATCAACTAGGACCATTGACAATGATGCTACAAGGGTTTCGCTGTGGGGACTTCTTTGATGTCAAGATAAGAGGAACCTTCCGACAGATCTCTCCGCCTTTCCGGAATCGCTGCACATGAAGCGACCGGGAATTTTGTTTGGGGGATTGGCTAGAAAACGTACTGGGCTGCTGTTAGGATTCTTGCTGTTGATTCTCAATCTGATCTGGCTCTGGAACCTTCCAATCGGTCAGGGTGATGAGCCCGTCCGGGTACGAATCGAGCGTGGAAGCAACTTCTCCCAAATTGTTCAGCAACTCCGAGAAACCAACCTGATTCAACAACCCCTATGGTTTGAATTTCTCGCTCGCCTCAATGGACAGCATCACAGATTACAAGCCGGGGAATTTCAGCTAGATCCCCGCTGGAACCACGCTACACTCCTCAACCACCTGGTTTCTGGCAGCGGCCTACAGATTCGTGTCACCATCCCAGAAGGCCTGAGCTACCAACAAGCCACAGCCCGCCTTGTAGAGCAGGGTCTTGGTCAAGCCGATCAATACGATGAACTATTTACAGACTATACATTGCGCAAGCTATCAGGAATTCAAGGTTTAAAAACCCTGGANGGNGTTNTTTACCCAGAAACATACTTCATAGCACAGGAGAGCAGCGAACGTGAAATCCTGNACCTGATGATTCANGAATTCAANAANCGTTTTACCCAGTTGCGCTTANAAACTCCTGCTGAAGGGGNTAAAAAGCTNAGTNACCATCAACTCTTGATCCTTGCNTCAATGATTGAGAAAGAAACNGGGACAGCAGAGGATCGTCCNCTGATTGCCGGAGTTTTTCACAANCGCTTGCGCTTGAANATGAAGATGCAGAGTGATCCAACAGTAATCTATGGNATNCCAAATTTTGATGGTAATCTCACACGGAAACATTNAGAGACCCCAACACCTTTCAACACTTACACAGAAACGGGCTTACCTCCGACACCCATCAGTAACCCTGGCTGGGACTCCCTTCATAGTGCATTGCAGCCTGCCAGCGTGAAATATCTTTATTTCGTTGCACGGGGAGACGGCAGTAGCGCATTCTCTCGTACCTTGAGGGAGCACCAGCGTGCTGTTTGGAAATACCAGGTTCAACCCCACCGAAACTCCCGTTGAGACTCGACCATGCCACTCTACCAGTACCAAGCTTTTGACCAAGCTGGAGTTCTCCACAAGGGCTCTGAAGATGCTGTTAGTGAAAGTGACCTGCGTCAGCGACTACGCTCTCAGCAGCTCTATCCCAAGGAAATTCGNGTTTCCCGCAATACCAGNCATTCCTTCCTGCCAAAACGTGGAACTAATTACAAGCGGGCGTTGACTCTCTTCACTCGACAGTTCGAAGTGTTGATGGATGCTACAATTCCTTACGACAAGGCCTTACAACTCATCATCGAGCAGACTGAAGACGTGGGATTTAAAGAAATCCTGGCNGAAGTCCGAGCGCGTGTTGTTGAAGGGGGATCTTTGGCGGATGCGCTNCAACTGTACCCAAAAATCTTTCCTGAGATGTATATTAGTATGATTCGTTCAGGAGAGAACAGCGGGAATCTNGGCACAATCCTCAAGCGGCTCGCTGATTATTACGAAACTCAAGAACGTCTGCGAGGTAGACTGAAATCAGCAATGATTTACCCAGCTTTCATGCTGGTTTTTTCATTGCTAGTAGTCGTCTTTATGGTCACTTACATCGTGCCCAAGATCACACAAATNTTTGCCAGCAAAGGAACCCTGCTACCCTTACCCACCAGAATTTTAATGGGACTCAGCGATTTCATGGTTCACTCTTGGTACCTTGTTTTGATTGGGTTAGTAATTTTAATTTTCGGTTTCTCAGCTTTTCTGCGTAGTGAGTTTGGCAAGAAAGTCCTCCAGCAACTGCAACTGAAAGCACCACTGATTGGTCCCCTGATGCAGAAGGTACTGNTCGCTCGTTTTTGTCAAACTCTCGGAACCTTGCTTGGAAGCGGAGTAGATCTGAAGACCGCTCTGGAAATTTCACGACACGTNGTTGTCAATCAACTGCTGATTGAACAGCTAAACAAGATGATNATTGAAGTCAATAACAAGGGAATCCCACTTTCAGCAGCAATGGGNCGAACTGGTTATTTCCCGGATTATGTCCAACACGTCGTGGCTATTGGAGAAGAAGCAGCCCGTGTNGATGAGTTGTTAGAACGTGTGGCAAACCGTATGCAGGAAGAAGTAAGTAGATTGTTGGAGGGTCTGACGGCTCTGCTGCAACCAACTATGATTGTATTGATGGGTGGAATTGTCGGCTTTATTGCGCTGTCTGTCTTGCTACCGATGCTGAATATGAATCAATTGCTCGGTCGTTAGTCTCGTTATCTTTCAGCATCAGCCACCCCCATCGTCGCTCTTTGTCCGAGGGGGGATCATGAGGTTGTTNCATCTGCTACTTGTCTTGTCGCTCTACTTCTTGATCTCTTGTGAACGCAAGAAATCACTATCAGAAAATCCTCCACAGTTACTTCCNGCTGTATCAACAGGTGAAAGCTCGAAAAGTAGACAGAACCAACCCNTCTCTGAGCCGGTCTNGGCTCCAGAGTTCAACCAGACACCAAAGCTACTCTCCATCAATTCTCTGGTTCCAGCCCCCAACGCCACGGTCTCTCCAGATACACTGATCCTACTCAATTTTGATCAACCGCTGGACTCCAAAAATCTAACCGCTGAGAGTTTTGTGCTGGCTGATTCCGAAGGCACTCAAATTTCACTCCGTCTGAGTATCAGGGGCAATAGTCTCACACTCACTCCCAATTCTGCACTCACTTACGATACTTCCTACACCGTCAGCTTACTCAAGTCTCTACGTGGCCAGAATGGAGAAATACTGAGTGAATTACGNTGGAACTTCCTAACTTCACCACCTCCCTTGATGCGACCTCCCAGTGTTGTACTGGTCAACCCAACTGATGGAGAGACCCAAGTTCAGGCTGACCAATCAATCAATGTTTATCTGAGTCAACCATTGGATCCTCAGACAGTTAGTAAAGAATCAGTAAGGATTCAAGCAACCCAAGGGGCTCGTAATTTTTCAGTAGAAGGTAACTTGCAGGTAGAAGGGACCAGCCTNAAATTCATTCCGAGGCAACCCTGGTTGTATGGAATGANGTATCGGGTAACGCTACTACCCGAGCTAAAGGATTTGAAAGGAAATCGCCTNGAGGCTCGTTACGAATGGTCCTTTGAGACACACACTCTTGNACCGGGGATGGTTCCAATCTGGCCAGGCAGCTTTGTGATGGGTAGCCCTAGCAAACCACCAGAGCGTGAAGTGGTGATGAATCAGATCTATTACATTCTCAATCACGAAGTCACCGTAGGTGAATATCGATTGTGTGTNGAGGCTGGTGCTTGTCATTATTCAGAACCAACCGAATCACACTACTGGACAATGAAAAATCCAGATCAGATTGACGCTCCCCTCAATTATATTTCCTGGGATCAGACTCAGGAATACGCACGCTGGCTTAGTCTTCAATACCCAGGGAATTATCGGCTCTGCACGGAAGCAGAATGGGAATATGCTGCCCGAGCTGAGGGAAAAGGACGCTTTGGTTGCGGGACAGAAGCCAAATGCCTCAACCAACACGCCTGGCACAGCCACAATATTTCCCAACCGGGTCCCCAACCTATTCAGCGCAAGCAACCGAATACTTGGGGGCTCTTTGATATGCAGGGAAATCTTTGGGAATGGGTTCAGGACTATTATGCGCCCCTAGTACTAGAAACAGTCACCCAACCAAGTGGTCCTAAAGAAGGGAGATTGCGAACAGTTCGCGGTGGGAGCTATAGAAATCAACCGGAATCCCTTGAACTTTGGCAAAGAGGTGGTAATCCACCAGAAATTAGGCATGACTATCTGGGTTTTCGTGTGTGTGCCGACCCTTGATAACTTGGGGCACAAAAATTGATACNCATCTATTGTGTCTGTTTCTCTTGCTTCCATTCGATTATGAGGTGTCCATGCACATCTTCCGACAGCGGCTCTTCCGCAAGCTNGTGCTGGGNCTCGTACTGGGGGGTACGGTTCTAGTGAGTACTGGCTGCAGCGGTGAGTACCTGATTCTCCGTCGTTTCTGCGACGGGAGCATTGGCTTTCCCTACAACGACTACTGTCGCGACGCCAAATAAGCTCTTTTGTGCGCCTCTGTGCGCACTTTTTTCTATAACCCACTATTTGCTTAACTTAGCTTACTAAAGTTACTCTAGTAAGCTTAATTTTCCACACTTGTCTGTTATCCCACATAGGTTACGCTGAGAAGGTCTGTTATTCTAAACCTTCAAAGTGTCTTGTACATGTTCTTACGTTCCCTGATTGAACTCGTCGAAAATGGTCGTATTCCGGATTTGCTGACTCGTGCTGGCATTCGTCTGCTTTTGCTACAGCGTCTTCGGGAGCAAACACGGGAGAGTCCGGATCAGGAATGGCAAGCAATGATGGCGTTTGTTGAAGAGATGCGACAGAGTCCGATTGCTCTGCACACTCAAGAAGCAAACGAGCAACACTATGAACTACCTCCGAGATTCTTTGAATTAGTCCTAGGGCTACATCTCAAGTACAGTTGCTGTCATTTCCCTGAAGGCGTTACAGAATTAGAGCACGCTGAAGCTTCCATGCTAGCTCTGACTTGTGAGAGAGCACAGTTGCAGAATGGTCAACAGATTCTCGAACTCGGTTGTGGCTGGGGTTCTCTCTCCTTATGGATAGCAAAGCATTATCCAAACTCCTCAATTTTGGCTGTTTCAAATTCTCGGCCTCAGCGTGAATTTATTGAGTCACGTGCCAAAGAGCTCGGTCTGACGAACCTAAGTGTACAAACATGCGATATGAACGACTTCACTACAGAACTGCACTTTGATCGTGTTGTCTCAGTAGAAATGTTTGAGCACATGCGTAACTGGCAGTCACTGTTGGAGAGAATTTCTTGTTGGCTGAAACCGGAAGGAAAACTCTTCATCCATATCTTCAGCCACCGTCGTTACGCCTACGCTTTTTCCTCTGAAGGAGATTCCAATTGGATGGGGCGTTACTTCTTCACAGGTGGCATCATGCCTTCCAACGATCTGCTACTCTATTTCCAGAAAGACTTGCTATTAGAGCAGCACTGGGTGCTGAGTGGTTTACATTATCAACGGACAGCTGATACATGGTTACATATGATGGATTCACAGAAGGGAGAAATTCTAAAAACCTTTCGTGAAACTTATGGCAAAGATGCCGATGTCTGGTTCCAGCGCTGGCGGATGTTCTTCCTAGCGACTTCAGAAGTATGGGGATTTCGTGGTGGAAATGAATGGCTGATCTCGCACTATCTTTTCAACAATCGGTACTGAAGCAGCTTCCGTGCGTCTGGTAGTCACTGATTCAGGCCTGGGAGGGCTGTCTGTCTGCGCTGATCTACTGAAAGCTCCTACTGGTCCTACAGCAAAAAATACAGAATTACTCTACGTCAACGCAGCCCCAGATCCCCAACATAGCTACAACTCAATGGAGTCATTAGCTGAAAAGCAGGAAGTCTTTCAAACTTTCCTAGGCCGCCTTGCAGACAGTTACCAACCTGATCATATCTTTGTTGCATGCCATACTCTCTCAGCGTTGCTCTCAGAAATTAAGCTTCCTAAACTACCAATTCAGGGAATGCTTGAGTTGACACGCAAAGCTATCCTTGAAGAAACAAAAGAATTTGGATATTCCAGATTACTTATTTTGGCAACACCGACTACAATTTCTTCCGGAGTGTACGATCGACTTTTACCGGATACGCAGTCGATTGCCTGTCCAGGTTTAGCAGATATGATCTCTTCAGATTTAACCGGAACTCGGATAATCGAAAATATCCGACTATTCCTAAGCAGTGCCAATCCACCACTTTCTCCAGGGAAAGTGATTGTTGTGCTTGGCTGCACGCACTACGGCTGGCGAGAAAATCTATTTTTGGAAGCTCTGGATGACATCGGTATTGAACCATCTCTGATCAATCCGAATAAAATAGCTGCACAACAACTGGTCAAGCAATGGTCTCTAGATGAGGCCATTCGTTTCGTTGGTGCCTACTCAACTCCGATGGAAGAACGTAAGACTATGATGCATCTGCTGGAGGATGTTGGTGCATTCCCATTGATCACAGCACTGAACCAAGAAGAAGTATTCTCATTTTTCAAAAAATGAAGTCATTTCAAGCCAGTCGACAGGTTTTCGACAAGTTATCGACAAGCG
>NYVT01000100.1:0-14113 GCA_002684675.1 Deltaproteobacteria bacterium | reverse complement strand
TCAGAATCCAAGATCAGAATCCTAGGACGTTTCTCATGATTTGGAGACTCTTTAACCACCCGACGAGATAGGTTTGTCACTTCATCCACCTGCTCCCTGAAGGTCTCTCCTTCTTCCAGATCAACAAATTTGACGAAACCACTCACATCCGTGATGATCGGAATGGAGAAGGGATCCCACTCGGCAATGGTATCGCCTTGAGCCACCTCATCCCCAGCAGTCCTGCGCAACTTTGCTCCTAAAGGCAAAGGACGCCGCTCTTTTTCACGTCCATGCTGATCCATAATAACAGCTTCACCGCGCCGACCAAGGACGATCAGGTTGTTATCTCTGTCACGTACTTCCTTGAGGTCTTCAAAACGAAGAAGTCCACTGAAGCGTGCATCCCAGGTATTCTGCTCTGCTCGTCGACTCGCAGTTCCACCAATGTGGAAAGTCCGCATGGTCAACTGTGTGCCTGGCTCACCGATACTTTGAGCAGCAATTACTCCGACAGACTCACCCATGTTGACCAAGTGACCATGGGCCAAGTCACGTCCATAACAAAGCCGACAAGCGCCGTGATCAGCAATACAGGTTAGAATTGAACGTACACGAATTTTTTCGATGCCTGCCTCTTCAATCAGCTTGACTTCAGCTTCCGTGAGTTCATGCCCAGCTTCGACAATCACGTTGTTCTCATCCAGCGGATCAATCACGTCTTCCAGAACTACACGGCCAAGCACACGATCTCCAAGAGCTTCGATGATCTCACCGGACTCGATCAAGGCCGTCATATCGATTCCGTCCAACGTACCACAGTCGTGCTGGGTGATGACTGTATCCTGCGCCACATCCACTAGTCGTCTGGTCAAATAACCTGAGTTCGCAGTCTTCAGGGCTGTATCTGCCAATCCTTTGCGGGCTCCGTGGGTGGAGATGAAATATTCCAAGACGTTCAGGCCCTCCCGAAAATTAGCGAGGATAGGTGTCTCGATAATTTCACCCGAAGGCTTCGCCATCAATCCACGCATACCAGCCAACTGTTTCATCTGCTGGTTGCTTCCACGGGCTCCTGAATCTGCCATCATGAAAATGGAGTTTACCTTCTCAGTCTGATCCTCTGCGTCGATCATTCCCTTGGAGAGACCACCTAGCATCTTCTCCGCAATTTTTTCCGTTGTCTTAGCCCAGACGTCGATGACCTGGTTGTAGCGTTCACCGTCAGTGATCGCACCTTCCTGATATTCAGTATTGATTCGGTTAATCTCTGATTGGGCACGGGAGAGCAGGCCATGCTTTTCCTCGGGGATTACCATATCCATCATGCTGATTGAGAAACCCGCTCGGGTCGCAAAACGATAGCCCAAGTTCTTCATTTCGTCCAGCATGCGAACAGTCTTGATGTTCCCAGCCGTGCGATATGCTGTATCAATCAACTCGGCCATTTGCTTCTTCTTCAGCTGCCGATTGATCGCAGAGTAGGGAACTTCTTCCGGCACAATCAATGATAGAATAGCTCGTCCAACTGTCGTTTCTACCAAAGCCTCACCCGGATTCAGGCGCACATGAATCCTGGCATGCAGGTCAACCTTACCATGATCATGAGCTGTAACTACTTCCTGCCGATTCGAGAAAATTTTGTTTTCTCCTTGGGCGCCCTCTGTCTCACGAGTAATCCAGTAAAGCCCAAGCACCATGTCCTGCGTTGGTGTCATCAACGGTTTGCCGTTTGAAGGAGAGAGGACATTGTTAGTGGACATCATCAGGATCTTGGCTTCCAACTGTGCTTCCACAGAGAGCGGGACATGTACCGCCATCTGGTCTCCGTCAAAGTCTGCATTAAATGCCGTACAGACTAACGGGTGCAGTTGAATCGCCTTGCCTTCAATCAATACCGGTTCAAAGGCCTGAATCCCCAGACGGTGGAGAGTAGGTGCACGGTTGAGCAATACCGGATGCTCACGGACCGCTTCTTCCAGAATAGCCCAAACTCGAGGACTGTTTTCCTCCAATTTCTTCTTGGCCATCTTGATTGTGTGAATTTCCTGGTAGTCGATCAACTTGTGGAAAATAAACGGTTTGAACAATTCTCGCGCCATCACCTTGGGCAGGCCACACTGGTGAAGCTTCAGGGTCGGCCCTACAACAATTACGGTCCGGCCCGAGTAATCAACACGCTTACCAAGCAGGTTCTGACGGAAACGACCCTGCTTGCCCTTGAGCATGTCACTCAAGGATTTCAATGGACGCTTGTTGGAACCAACCATCGGACGTCCTCGGCGACCATTGTCAAAGAGTGCATCGACTGATTCTTGAAGCATCCGCTTCTCATTTTTGACGATAATACTCGGTGCGCGCAGCTCAATCAGACGCTTCAAACGATTATTTCTATGAATCACTCGACGATATAGATCGTTGAGGTCGCTTGTCGCAAAGCGTCCTCCTTCCAGTGGTACCAATGGTCGCAATTCTGGAGGAAGAACCGGCAGAGTATCAACGATCATCGCATCCACGGAGTTACCGGAATGCAGTAGCGAGCTTACAATATTCAGCCGCTTGGCAATGCGCTTACGGCGTGTCTCCGAGTTCACAGAGCGAAGTTCCTCGCGCAATTGATTATCCAATTCCTCGAGATCCATTTCACGCATTAACATGCGTACTGACTCTGCACCCATTCCCAGTTCCAGTTCCGGGAACTTATCCTTCATTTCAATCGCTTGTTCTTCTTCGACGATACTTAGCTTCTCGATCTCCGAACCGCCTGGATCCATAACGATGTAAGCATCAAAGTAGAGTACTCGCTCCAAGTCTCGTAGTGTCATTTCCAGAAGGGTGGCAATGCGACTGGGAACACCCTTGAGGAACCAGACGTGAGACACGGGAGTGGCCAACTTGATATGACCCATGCGCTCCCGGCGAACCTTGGACTCAATCACCTCGACTCCACATTTTTCGCATGTGATGCCCCGGTGTTTCATCCGCTTATACTTACCACAGATACATTCGTAGTCATGAATTGGACCAAAGATCTTGCCACAGAACAAACCGTCACGCTCCGGCTTGAAGGTCCGGTAATTGATGGTTTCTGAGGTCTTCACTTCGCCAAAGGACCAGGAAATCACATCTTCACTGGTCGCAATCTTGATGCGGACAGCGGAATAATTTTTGGGATCTTCCGCAATTTCAAACATATTACCAAACGCCATTCTGCCTCCGGATGGGGGTTGGGATTACGATTACCGGATGAACCAGGTCGGCTCAGATTTCTTCAGAGACAGCAGCCTTCTCACTGAGGCTGACTGATTCCGTATTTGCTTCTTCCTCGTCTGAGTCGACTTCTTGTAGCAATTCGATATTCAGACAAAGACTTTTGAGTTCGCTAATGAGAACCTTGAAGGATTCGGGGAGTCCTGACTCAACCTGATGACGTCCCTTAACAATCGCTTCGTAAATTTTGTTACGGCCATAGACGTCATCGGATTTGACCGTCAGCAATTCCTGCAAAGTATGAGCTGCACCATATGCCTCCAAGGCCCAGACCTCCATCTCACCAAAGCGCTGACCACCAAATTGAGCCTTACCACCAAGAGGTTGCTGAGTCACCAACGAGTACGGACCAATTGAGCGAGCATGAATCTTCTCGTCCACCAAGTGGTGCAGCTTCATGATGTAGGCATAACCGACTGTGACTTTCTGGCTGAAACGCTCTCCGGTTAATCCATCATGAAGCCAGACTTGCCCAGAGTGATTTAACTCCGCCAAATCAGCCATCCGGTGAATGTCATTCTCCGTTGCCCCATCAAATACAGGAGTTGACATGTGGATGCCTACTTTATAGCGCTTCATGAACTCAAGAAACTCGTCATCACTCATCGCTCCCAAGTGCTCCTGAGCAACTTTGGACTCATAGATTTGACTGATGAATTCACGCAGCTTCTTGACGGGTTGCTGCTTCTCAAGCATTTCTTGGATTTTGCTACCCAATCCCGAAGCCACACGTCCAAGGTGTGTCTCTAGGACCTGGCCAATATTCATTCTGGATGGCACCCCAAGTGGGTTGAGTACGATGTCCACTGAAGTTCCATCTTCCATGTAAGGCATGTTTTCGATGGGCTGCACTGTGGAGACAACACCCTTATTGCCGTGACGGCCAGCCATCTTGTCACCGACAGAGAGCTTGCGCTTGGTGGCGATGTATACCTTGACCATCCGAATCACACCCGGAGGCAGATCATCACCCTTGGACAACTTTTCACAACGATCCTCAAAGACGTTGTCCATCATTTCTTTCTGCTGCAACGCATTGTGGATCAACGTCTGAACCTTGTTGTTGGTTAAGGCGTCTTCCATCTGCATCTCATCAATAGCTCCACGCATAAAGGGAACTTTCTCAATCGCTTCACGAGTCATTTCTGTTCCTGCAGGAACCAACACATCACCCTGCATGTTGCGCAGATCTTCTCCCAGAGCTTGCCCGCTGGCAATTGAGCAGACTCGATCCAGCAGGTTCTTGCGGATAATGCGAACCTCATCCTGATGATCCTTCTCATAGCGGCGCAGCATGTCCTTTTCGATCTGGCGAGTCCGTTCATCTCGCTCTACCCCCTCGCGGTTGAAAACAATCACGTCGGTGACGACACCCTCCATACTCTGTGATACACGCAAGGAGGTATCTCGGACATCGCCTGCTTTCTCACCAAAAATCGCTCGAAGCAGTTTTTCTTCAGGATTGAGCTGAGTTTCTCCTTTCGGGGTGACCTTGCCAACTAGAATATCTCCCGGACGAACGTAAGTGCCGATTCGAATAATTCCACTCTCATCCAGGTTTCTCAGCGCCTCTTCACTTACGTTGGGGATATCACGGGTGATCTCTTCCTTGCCGAGTTTCGTATCGCGGGCAACGGTATCGAGAACATCAATATGCACAGACGTGTAAACGTCCTCATGCAATAAGCGCCGTGAGACAGTGATTGAATCCTCAAAGTTGTAGCCATTCCAAGGCATGAAAGCGATTCGGATGTTCTGTCCCAGTGCCAACTCACCATTCTCTGTAGAAGCTCCGTCAGCAATGATGTCACCCACTTTCACATAGTCACCCTTCTTGACAAGTGGGCGCTGATTGATGCAGGTGTTTTGATTGCTACGTCGGTATTTAATCAGATGATAGATGTCGACATTATTTGGCACGATGCTGTCGACACTTGACAGGTCCACATCAGCTTGGATCACAATGCGGGAAGCATCGCTACTATCGACGACACCAGTTCGTCTAGCGATGGTACAGGTTCCTGAGTCCAGTGCTCCTTGATGTTCCATACCTGTTCCAACCAGTGGAGCCTGAGGCTTTACCAGTGGCACTCCCTGACGCTGCATGTTGGAACCCATCAAGGCTCGATTAGCATCATCGTGCTCGAGGAATGGAATTAGCGAAGCTGCTACTGATACAAGCTGGATCGGTGACACATCGATGTAGTCAATCTGGTCTTTTGGCACCATGCTGAATTCACTTCCCACCCTGGCAGTAACAAAGTCATTGGCCAAGTTACCCCCTTCATCAATTACAGCATTTGCCTGGGCAATCTTATAGCGATCTTCCTCAGTTGCTGAGAGGTATTCAATACTATCGGTAATCTTGCCCTGCTCTACTTTGCGATAAGGAGTTTCGAGGAATCCGTAGGAGTTGACTTGAGCATAGGTAGCTAGAGATGCAATCAATCCAATGTTTGGTCCTTCCGGTGTTTCGATCGGGCAGATCCGTCCGTAGTGGGAGGAGTGTACGTCACGCACGTCGAAACCGGCACGCTCACGGGTCAAACCACCTGGACCTAATGCGCTGAGTCGGCGCTTGTGCGTGATTTCCGACAGAGGATTGGTTTGGTCCATGAACTGCGATAGCTGACTGCTACCAAAGAACTCATGAATTGCCCCAGCAACTGGCTTAGCGTTGACAATATCGTGCAACATCATCGTCTCGGCATCCTGCAGAGACATTCGCTCCTTGATCGTTCGCTCCATCCGGATCAGTCCAATCCGGAACTGGGTCTCCAGCAATTCTCCGACACTGCGAACTCGACGATTGCCAAGATGGTCGATATCATCAATAAAAGTGTAAGCATTACCTTCACGGAGTAGCAACAGATACTTCACCGATTCCAGAATATCCCGGTGAGTCAAAACTACCTTATCAAGGGGCTCTTCTAGTCCTAGCTTCTCATTGATTTTGAGTCGACCAACCTGAGACAAGCTGTAGCGGTCTTCACTGAAGAAGAAATTTTGCAGCATGTTTTGTGCTGCGTCCAGAGTCGGAGGATCTCCCGGCTTCATCTTTTTATAGAGTTCAATCAGTGACTGCTCCGGAGAGATGGATCGATCTAATTCTAAAGTATCTCGGAAACTAGGGCCCGCTGTAGTTGGTGGCGAAATATAGAGGAGGGCAACTTGCTGGACTTTCTTCTCCAAAAGACGCTTGATGAGTTCTCCGGTAACCATGCTGTTGCATTCCGCAATTTTCTGATCGTCTGCATAAACATCACGAGCTAGGAAGCGCCCACGAATCTCGTTGAAGTTTGTCTCTAATCGACTTACTCCAGCTTTTATCAAACGATTGAGGTTACGACGATGAATACGCTGGTTCGCTCGAACCAGAACTTCACCCGATTCACTGAGAATGTCTTGTGTCGCTTTTTGATCCAGTGTGACCTGCTCATCGATCAGACGGTAGAAGGTTTGCTCCTCAACTGGAGTTTCTAAGTTTTCACAGGCACTGATATCTAAGGTCTCTGCAGGATAGAACAATTCCAGGAGCTGCTCATCAGTATAGCCTAGTGCTCGCAGTAGCACAGTTGCAGGAAACTTGCGGCGGCGGTCGATGCGTGAATAGAGCAAATCTTTAGCATCAAATTCAAAGTCCAACCATGAGCCACGCTGCGGAATCAAGCGGGCATTGTAAAGCAGCTTACCGCTGGAGTGCCCTTTGCCTTTATCGTGTCCGAAGAAAACTCCTGGACTCTTGTGCATTTGGCTGACGATCACGCGCTCTGTTCCATTGATAATGAAAGATCCGGTCGGGGTCATCAGTGGAATTTCACCTAGGTAAATGTCCTGTTCCTTGATGTCTCTAATCTGCTTAACTTCCTCCTCACCTTCCTCTTTCTCCCAAACAATCAGGCGCAAAGCCACCCGAATTGGACAGGCATAGGTAACACCCCGAACCCGACACTCCTCTACCGTATGCTTGGGCTCACCCAAGCGATACTGGACATATTCTAATGTCGAAGAATTGCTGTAGTCAGAGATCGGGAACACCGAGCGAAAGACTGCTTCGAGACCACGCCGTTTGTCCCGTTGTTCGGGGGCAACATTGCGCTGCAGAAAACGCTCGAAGGAATCCAGTTGGATCTTAAGCAAATTGGGAATTTCAATGGGCGGATTGATCTGCCCAAAAGAACGCCGGATACGATGTCGGTTGCTCAGCGTGACAGACATGAAGCTTTTCCTGGGTTAGAGAGTTGACTGAGCCACAGAGGCGGAATCAGCAAGAGGAACACAGGCCAGCAGAGTAGATAGGTCGGTGCTGTATTTGGAAGATACTATGCATGGGGTCCAGTGGAACAGAGGAGGTATTGGAGACAATGGGACGCGGGCCGCGCTTTGCACAGCTGGACCTCCTTGTTGACAAGCAAACTGATTACAGAATACAGGATGAGAAACCTGCAGGAACTGGCGGGNGTCAGCGGNTTATTTTTCGTTCCGCTAGCAANTAAACTTATATTTATCTTTGATTCTTTTTGAGAAGTCAACTCTATTCTTTAGAGTTGGCTCCATANCAGTAGCAAGAAGGTACTGACGGTAAAAATGGTGGCGTAGTGTTGTACACTTCCGTTTTGCATTTGCTGGAACCAATACCCTCCAGTTTGTTGCAACTTGGCAACNCCCTGCAGTAGTCCTTCAATTGCGTAACGGTCGAAGGTTTTCCAAAGAACANTGCAAGAGATATGGTAGAACGGTCGGACAACCATAGTTGTGTAGACCGCATCCACATTCCAGTTCTGCAGTGAGAAACGCTCTGCGCCTGCCAATAGAGAATCTGGATCAATGGCANGTGGCCAACCGTTGCGATAACGCCGACTGGCAAGTCCCCAAGCAATGAGCGCCAGTACCACCGACATCACCATCAGGCCCAATTCCTCAATCACAGAGCCATGCAATTCAACCTCTGCAAAGAATCCGTGGAAGTAGATTTCCATGCCGTTCGGTAGGAAGTGTAACGCGTGCGGCACACCTAGAAAGCCGCCAAACACAGCCAAAACTGCTAGTATGATAAGTGGCAAGACCATACTCATCGGAGGTTCATGAATCGATTCTTCATGTGCTCCTCGGAAAGAGCCATGGAAAGTCAGATAGATCATCCGGAACATGTAGAAGCTAGTCAAACCTGCAGTGAGAAAACCGAAGATCCATAGTACTGGGCTACCAAATGGAGAACTGTAGGCACTCCAGAG
Source organism: Deltaproteobacteria bacterium (assembly GCA_002684675.1). Taxonomy (GTDB): domain Bacteria; phylum SAR324; class SAR324; order SAR324; family NAC60-12; genus JCVI-SCAAA005. The sequence goes on along the minus strand of NYVT01000100.1, from coordinate 5,630 downwards.
AATTTCATCTTTGCTAAAAAACCCTGAGAACAATGGAATGCCACTGATGGCCAAAGTACCAATTAACATTGTTGCATAAGTCCAGGGTAACCTCTGGCGTAGTCCCCCCATCTGGCGCATATCCTGTTCGTGATGCAGTGCGTGAATTACGGCACCAGCCCCCAGGAAAAGCAAAGCCTTGAAAAAGGCATGGGTCAGTACATGGAAAATTCCAGCTCCAAACGCCCCAACGCCCATTGCCAGAAACATGTAGCCGAGTTGACTAACGGTTGAGTAGGCGAGCACCTTCTTGATATCAGTCTGGGTCAGGGCAACCGTTGCTCCTAAGAAAGCCGTCACTGTCCCAAGCACAGCAATAATAATGAGAGTAAAAGGCGCCAAGATGAACAGGAAACTCAGTTTGGCTACGAGGTACAATCCAGCTGTGACCATAGTGGCTGCATGGATCAGGGCCGAAACTGGTGTTGGGCCTTCCATCGCATCTGGTAACCAAACATAGAGAGGAACTTGAGCAGACTTACCTGTTGCTCCGAGGAAAAGCAGTAAGGTGATCAAGGTAACGCTCAAACTACCTTCGCCCAAGGCTCCAGCCTGTGCATTGATTTCATCAAAGCGCAGAGTGCCAAGATAGACAACGAGCATCATCACTGCTGAGAGTACCCCAAAGTCACCAACTCGATTGAAAAGGAAGGCTTTCTTTGCTGCTTCCCCGGCAGAGATCTTTTCGTGGTAGAAGCCAATCAGTAAATACGAGCATAGGCCAACTCCCTCCCAGCCAACAAACATCAGCAATAAGTTATCAGCTAAAACCAACACCAACATGAAGAACACGAACAGATTCAAAAAGGCAAAAAATCGTCCATAGTGCTCCTCATCGGTCATGTATCCGACAGAGTAGACATGGATCAGAAATCCGATCCCCGTAATGATCAGCAGGAACATAGCTGTCAGAGGATCGACCTGAAAGCCTATCTCTAGTTGCAGATCACCAATATGAATCCAACGCCAGAGGGTCTCTTGAATTGTTGTTGCACTCCCGCTCCACAGAGCAATGCAGGCCCAAACAGATTGACCCAATGCTGCCAGTACAGCCAGTGGCCCAACCAAGGTTGTGAAGGTTCGACCTAGAGTGCGACCCAGGAGCAGATTGAGGACAAAACCCAGCAGTGGGAAGAGAGGGATCAGCCAGAGTTGCGTTGCCATGAGGCCTTGAGACAGAGAAAAGATTGCCTTGGTTGAACGCTACCAGCGCAACAGGTTGAATTCNTCAATGTTGAGCGTTCTACGTGAACGGTAGAGAGACAGAATGATGGAGAGNCCAACCACCGCTTCTGCAGCTGCAACAACGATGATAAAGAAGATAAACATCACACCATTGAGCGAATTCATCGATTGGGCAAAGCCGACAAATGAGAGGTTGACGGCATTCAGCATTAACTCAATACTCATGAAGATCACGATCGCATTGCGCCGAAGCAAGACTCCTAGCACTCCAATGGAGAAGAGCAGTGAACTGAGGACCAGAATGTGACCCAGNGGAATTTGCATCATGAGGATGATCCGGGATAACGGCGCTTAGCAATCACGACTGCTCCGATCACTGCGACCAACAACAGTAAAGAAATTGCCTCGAAGGGCAATAGATATTCCGTAAATAGCAATTGCCCAATTAGCTTGATCGAATCGATTTCTTCGCCAGAAGACACAATCTGTGGCACCAGAGCCTCTGGATCATGCTGACCGAGCACCAAGGCTAATTGGACCCAGATGCCAAAGGAAATCACGACAGCCAACACCTTGCCGACAGACCAACGAATGAANGANGGNCCTTCGTCCCGTAAACTCAANANCATCANNACGAAGAGGAATAAAACCATGATTGCNCCGGCATAGACCAGCACCTGGATAACAGCNACAAACTCAGCCTGNATCATCACATACACTGCNGCCAGCGANAAAAAACTNCCCACNAGACTCATTGCTCCGTGAATGGGGTTNCGNAGAAAAAGAACCCCAAGTGCTCCNANGACGCTCAGCAGGGCAAACAAGTAAAAGAGAATCATACTGATGGTTTAAGTTAGGGGATCAAGCAATCTGAGCTAGGGAATCCGGTTGCTGACGTAGCTCCACCAGAGAAATTCCACCCTCTCCCAATTTTTCCAAGGGCAAGTTCCCAAACAACTTGTGTTCGATAGAGGTCATCTGTTGAAAAATCTGGCTGAACTGGGGGGTCTGCTGAACTGGGGTGGCTGTTCCCATGTGCAGCAGTTCACTAAGAATTTGCCATTCAGGACGAACATGACGGGAAGGCCGCAAAGCTGGCCAGAACCGCTGCCAATGCTCCTGTTTATTCAGGAAGCTTCCTTCTTTCTCAGCATGATTTTGCCCAGGGAAGATTGCATCTGCTCGATCAGTCCACTCGCTGTGTCGAGAAGCTATATGCACCGTCAACTCTGTTGTTCCTGCCAAATCTAGAAGTGGTTGTTCCTTGATGAAGGGATTGCCAAGGACAAATAGCAACTCGGCTGATTTCATTGCACTAATAACATCATGTTCTTGGGATCCCTTGAGCCCTAATAATCGCGCTCCAGCCTGATTAGGAGCCTTATCCGTAGTGATCAGTGTTTCAATGAAATATTCTGATTCTGGCTGTGTCCAGTCCTGCTGTGGATAAAAGACTTGATCAGAAGAGAAAACTTCTTGGAGCAAGCGGCGCAGCAAGAACATCTCTTCTAAGGTAGAGTAGGTATCAACTAAGGCAACAACCTGCTCTCTTTTTGGCTTCAAGGCTTCCAATCGATCAGCCACAGCATCATAGAGTTGCTGCCATGTCACCTGTAACAAATCCCCTTTGACACGCCCCATCGGTTTGGCAAGACGTTGCTCTCGTTCATTCATTTGCAGGTAGGTTAACCGGCCTTCATCGCACATCCACCACTGGTTTACATCTTGATTCTCACGGGGCTTCAGGCGAAGTACCTCGTTGCGATCATGTTCAATCGTGATGTTGCAACCCGTGGAGCACCCATTACAGACCGACGGAACCTTACGGAGTTTCCAGGCTCTTCGCTTGAATCGAAACTCTCTCTCAGTGATTGCACCCACTGGACAGATGTCAGCCATATTGCCTTGAAATTGATTCGTCATCGCTCGGTCTGAGAATGTATCAATCGTCAACTCATGCCCCCGATTGAACATTCCAAACTCGTCCGTTCCTGTGATCTCACGAGTGAAGCGATCACAGCGGGAACAATGAATACAACGATTGCGCTCCAGTTGTACAAAAGTGCCAATGTCACGCCAGCCATAAACTCGCTTGTTATATTCCATCTCGGAGTGCCCGGTCCCATGGACATAGGAATGATCCTGCAGAGTACATTCCCCGGACTGATCACAAACTGGGCAATCTAGCGGATGATTAACCAGTAGGTATTCCATCACCAGTTCCCGACCTTCCTGAACCCTGTCATTCTTGGTGGAGATACGCATGTTTGGCATGGCATCGGTCGAACAGGATGTCATCAACTTAGGTGCTGGGCGTCCATTGCCAAGATCTGTCACATCGACTAGGCACATGCGGCAAGTAGCAACCACCGAGAGCGCAGGATGGTAGCAGAAATGAGGAATTTCCAAGCCAGTTCGCAGTGCTGCCGAGAGAATCTTCTCGCCTTTCTCAAAGGGAACCGGTTGATCATCAATATAAAAGACTTCCATCACTTTTTCTCAGGAAGCAGTTGCGTAGTAATGTCGAAAATCATCTGGGAATTTCTTGAGGAAGCTGACAATAGGCATAGAGGCAGCGTCTCCAAGTGCACAGAGTGTAGTCCCTCCCATGTTGCGCCCAACTCGTTGCAATCGATTGAGTTTGCGCTCACTACCGTTGTTCTGAAGAAAATCTCGGAGCAACTGTCGGGCCCAGTGAGTCCCTTCGCGGCAGGGAGTACATTGGCCACAGGATTCATGATTGTAAAAACGTGAGATGCGGTGCAGCAACTTGACCACGTCAGTGTCTTCGTCAAAAACCATGATTGCCGAAGAGCCCATCATCGATCCAGCCTTACCAACCGAATCAAAGTCGTAAGCAATATCAATTTCATCTGCCCGTAGCACTGGGGAAGAGGACCCTCCAGGAATCACTCCCTTGAGTTGCTTTCCTCCACGCACGCCGCCTCCAAGTTCATGAATGATATCTCGCAAGCCAACCCCCATTGCAACTTCGTACACGCCGGGTCGGTTGACATGCCCCCCCAAGCTTACCAAGTGGGTTCCTGCATTATTAGGGCTACCCAGGTTCTTATAGGCATCAGCTCCCATTGCCAAAATTGCTGTGACATTTGTCAGGGTCTCAACGTTGTTCACACTAGTTGGACAATCATTAAATCCAGCGACTGCAGGAAATGGAGGTTTGACACGGGGATGACCGCGTTTGCCTTCCAGCGAGTCCAACAGGGCCGATTCTTCACCACATATGTAGGCACCGGCACCGGTGTGAACTGTCAGATCCAACTCGTAATCACCGCCCAATAATTTTGGGCCAAGGATTCCTTCTTGGTAGCAGTCATTAATAGCTTTGTTCAAGCTCTTAATCGCTGGGAAATACTCCCCTCGGACGTAGATGTAGCCGTGATGGCAGCCCAAGGCATAGCAACCGATCATCATCCCTTCAAGGAAAAGATGTGGATCCTTGAGCATCAATTCCCGATCCTTGCAGGTCCCTGGTTCAGACTCATCTGCGTTGCAAACCAAGTAACTCGGCTTTCCCGTATTCTTGGCCATGAAGCTCCACTTGAGGCCTGTGGGGAATCCGGCTCCACCCCGCCCGCGTAAACCCGCTTCCTTGACTAGGGCAATCACCTCTTCAGGTTTCATCGCCAAGGCTTTTGGCAAAGACTGGTAACCACCGACTTTGCGGTAGCTATCCAAAGCGCCATCATATCCAGGGGTTCGGATGTTGCGGAAAAGAACAAGTGTTTCCTCAAGCATGGGGGTTCCTACTCTTCTGGGTTAGTAGCGAGACTGTCAAGTAGTTGATCGATTTTTTCAGGGGTCAACTGCTCTACATAGTCTTCGTTGACAATCATTGCTGGCGCATAGGCACAGGCTCCGATGCACTCCATTTCTTCAATACTGAAGAGTCCATCTTTGGTAGTATGACCTGCATGAATGTGTAATTTGTGCTCAAGATGTTCCAGAATTTCTGGACCTCCTACTAGGCAGCAGGGCACACAGGTACACACTTGCAGATGATACTTGCCCGGTGGTCGAAAACGAAACATTGTGTAGAAAGTTGCTACTCCTTCCACATGGGTGGGCGAAACCTCACACAGATCAGCCACATGATTCACCCACTTGCTGTCCAACCAGCCTTGATTTTCTTTCTGAGCCATATGTAGGAGTGGCAGGAGAGCGTTACGACGAATTGGATAGCGAGAAAGAAGACGGTCAACCTGCTGTTGCATTTCAGGAGAAAACACTCTACCTCTTTTGCGGTGGACCGAAGAGAAACCGGCTTGGCGAACACGGATGAGAAAAAGTTCAAAACCCTATTTTTTAACGAATGCCCATTGAACACGCAATCGAAAAACAACTCGTTCCTGCTTATAATTTGGGCTATCCCTGACTCTCTGACC
>NYVT01000099.1:0-10362 GCA_002684675.1 Deltaproteobacteria bacterium | reverse complement strand
CTCAGTTGGAGGGGGTCTTAATTTCTATGCAGCCCATATCGAGTTGGAACGGGAGGTGGTTTACAGTGGTAATGATAGCTTCTCGGTAACTCTTGGGGGTAAGGGAACTGCTAATGGTTATAACGCATCGATTCTCTACGACACAGGAACAATAGCGGCAGCAGCGAATTATACCTCTCGCTTCACAGTCAGTGGAGAGGGAGATGCTCAATTTGATACCAGTAAGGCTCCTCCAGTTTTTACAAACCTCTTTCCAGATGGTGGAATCTCTGTCGACATCAAGTACCCTGATCTACTAGAAATGGCTATTTCTTTGAAGTCCTTTTCTTCAGGAGATGGCTACATTCCGGGTGCTTATGCAATTGAAGCCGGACTGTTGCGTAGTGGCTGGTCTGCCTACAATGAGGTCTTAATCCGATACGACAAAGGGTTGCCAGGTGATGGGACAACAGTGATCAAGCAGAACTGGGAAGACGTAATTGACTATAAGATTGGTGGTTTCTACACGTTCACTGACTATTTGAAGGTTCGAGGAGGCTATTACAAAACAGCTAGTCCGATTCCAGAGTCTACACTAGGACCAACCACTCCAGATGGGGCTGGAAGAAATAGTTTTTTTGTAGGTGCTGGCTATAAGCGTCGAGCTTTCTTAATGGACTTGGCCTACCTGGTGAGTGACTTTCTGCCCAGTGAGACAAGTACTAATCCAGATTTAACTGGAGAGTACAAAGGCAACGCCAATGTAATGCAGTTGAGCGCTGGCTATTCCTTCTAAGTGACCAAGGGCAGAATAAGCTCTGCAGAACGAGCAAATGCTAAGGGCTGTCGGAAAAACACCGATTGCCCGATAGCGTTTGCATTGTTTCATTCTTCTTACTGATGACCCTTACCGTTCCCATCCAACAAATTCTTTTCACGATTCTTAACTCTCGACAATAACGGCAACAACTGCTTTCTTTTCTTAAAGAAAATGCAGATTTCTACCGAAAAACGACTGCATTTTAGTGCAGACTCTCCCAGAATCCTATAACCATCTCACTGAAAAAAAGAGATTCGAAATACAGTCATGGCACAACTCAAACTTTCTGCAGAGCAACTGGTCAAAATTTACAGAGGTCGGCAGGCCGTCAAAGGAGTCTCGCTGGAAGTCGAGCAGGGTAGTATTGTGGGTCTGCTGGGGCCTAATGGCGCAGGCAAGACAACCACTTTCTACATGATCGCTGGAGTAGTCCGTCCAGATCGGGGTGTGATTTATCTGGATGAGGCCGAGATCACGCACTACCCCATGCACAAGCGCGCACGTTGTGGGATCGGCTATCTGTCGCAGGAGCGTTCGATCTTTCGCAAGCTGACCGTTGAGGACAATCTGATGGCGATTCTTGAACTGTTACCGATCAGCACGACTGAACGAAAAGAGCGCCTGGAGATACTGTTGGAAGAGTTGGGGATTGCGCATGTTCGACATCTCAAGGGGTACGCGCTCTCTGGAGGAGAGAGTCGTCGCACCGAGATCGCTCGGGCGCTGGTGCTGGAGCCTTCAATCATTCTGCTGGATGAGCCCTTCGCAGGTGTTGACCCGATTGCTGTCGCAGATATCCAGGAGACAGTCCGGCAGCTCGCACGACGTAACATTGGGGTGTTGATCACGGATCACAACGTCCGAGAGACTTTCAGCATCATTGATCGGGGCTATATCATGAACGAGGGTACTCTCTTAGTCAGCGGAACACCGGAAGAATTGTCGAAGGATGAGCAAGCAAGGAAGGTTTATTTAGGTGAGTCTTTCGCTTTCTGAGAGCGATTTGAGCAAATTTTATATTTTCCTCTAGCAATTTAAATGCCAATCAATTAGGGTATTATATACTTTTGGAAAAGNCTCGCCAAGACCAACCGGATTGTTGGTAACATCCCCTCAATTTCCCAGCCGAGACGTCCTTATGGCCATGCANATGAAGCTGCAAATGAAGATGACGCAGCAGCTCATCATGACCCCGCAGCTCCAGCAAGCAATCAAGCTATTGCAGTTGTCACGCGCCGAACTGGAAGAACTGATTGAACAGTCGCTCGTTGAAAACCCTGTGTTGGAAGAGTCGATGGACATCGACACTTATCCCAGCGAGGAACAGCGCGACATGACGACAGAACAGACCGAAGTGCCCGTCAGCGAAGAGACCTACGAAACAGCTCGAGAAGAAGATAAAGAGGAAACGACTGCCCAGGAAGAGGTGGACTGGCAGCAGTATGTGGAGCAGGTCGATCAGTATGGTCAGTACCAGGACCGGCGAATCCGTAGCGGTGGCGACGATGATGAGCTGCCTTCCTTGGAAGCCACGTTGGCCCAGGACGAATCGCTGCAGGACCATGTGTTGTGGCAAGTCGGTCTGTTGCGCATGAGTAAGTTGGAGGTTGAAGTTGCTCACTACTTGGCTGGTAACATTGCCGACAATGGCTACTTGGTCACGAGTATCCGGGAAATTTTGGAAGGCAATCCAGAATTGCAGAATCGAATTTTGGAAGTGCTGGACAGTGATGAAATCACAGTCGAGCGTGAGATGGATGATTATTGGATGGACCTGCGTTATCAGCAGGAAAAAGCAGCGATGGGTGACGGTAAACGAAAGTCTCGCCGAGGAAAGAACCTACCTCCACCACCGATTTTTGAGGAAGAAGAGTTGGAGGAAGACCTGGAAAGCAAGGTACAGGTTTCACCTAGAGCCGCAGCTTTCGTGGAAGAGGTGCTTTTCCAGATTCAGACTTTTGATCCCAACGGAGTAGGAGCTCGCAGTTTGCAGGAATGTCTACTGATCCAGCTGCGCTTGTTGGGTCGGAGTGATGAACTGTGCTATCGAATCGTTGAGCAGGACATGGAGCTACTGGAATGCAAGGATCTGAAAAGGATTGCACGTCGTCAGAAACAGGACCTAGAGCGAGTGTTAGAGGCCTACCGTGAAATCATGGCACTTGAACCCAAGCCTGGACGCTCTTTCACCCCTCCCCCTTCCCACCACTACATCATCCCCGATGTCTTCATTTACCAAGTTAACAACGAATACAAGGTAGCTCTCAACGCTCATGGTATGCCACGGTTGCGAATCAGCAACTACTACCGGGAGCTTGTAGACAACATGGAGGAAGACGGCAACTTGACGAAGGAGTATATCCAAGAGAAAATCAAAGCGGGCCAGTGGTTGATGAAGAGCATTGAGCAGCGGCAGAAGACAATCTACAAGGTGACCAAGAGTATTCTGCGCTTCCAGCGAAGTTTCTTCCAAAAAGGTATCCACTACCTCAAACCTCTGGTACTCAAGGATGTAGCAGAAGACATTGATGTGCACGAGTCAACAGTTAGTCGTATCACGACCAACAAGTACGTGCATACGCCACAGGGTATCTTTGAACTGAAATATTTTTTCACCAGCGGTATTGATCAGGAGCAGGGCGAAGCCGTCTCTTCCAAGCGGATCAAAGACATGATCCAGCAGATGGTTCAGAACGAAGACGTGCGTTCCCCCTATACAGACCTGCAGATTGCAGATATTCTGCAGAAACGCAGTTCTATCAAGGTTGCACGCCGTACGGTTGCCAAGTATCGGGAGGCACTCAACATCCTGCCTTCTAATAAACGCAAACAATTGTTCTGAGAAAGTAGTTATGGGTATTTTCAATCGTTTCGTCAACGTCCTGCGCGCGAACACGAACGCTGCGCTGGACAAGGCTGAAGATCCGGAGTTGATGCTTACGCAAATGATCAGCGACCTGGAAACCCAAAAGAGAGAGGCCAAGCAGCGAATGACTGAAGCACTGGCCCTTCAAAAACGCTTTGAGCGTCAAACTGAGCAGGAAGAAGCAGAGGCGCAGAAGTGGGAAGATAAGGCAGTACTGGCCGTACAGAAGGGCAAAGATGACTTGGCGAAAGATGCTCTGATGCGCAAGAAAGACCACGCTCGTCGTTTCGCAGAGTTTCAGCAGCAGCTTGCTTCGCATGCGCGCAACTCGGATTTACTCCGGGATGGCTACCAGCAGCTGGAAGACAAGATCGAAGAGATCAAACGTAAGAAGAGCCTGCTCGTTGCCAAGCAAAAGCAAGCAGAAGCTCAGGAGCAGATCTATCAAACCATTGAGGGTCTTGGAGATAACGTCGGTGCAATGGAGGCAATTGACCGAGCAGAAGAAAAGATTGAGCAGATGTCAGCGCGGGCGGAGGCGTATCAGGAGTTGAGCCTGGAAGATGGTCGCGAAAGCTTGGACAAAAAATTCAAGGAACTGGAGCACGAATCTCCAGATATGGATGACGAGCTCATGGCCCTTAAGCAACGAGCCCTACCGGATGCTCAGAAAAAACTTCCTGAGTCCACAACTGCTCCAGAGACCCCAGCTGAAGAGGAAGACAAACCGACTATTCCTCCNGTCAGCAACATCGGCATGTTTGGTAAAATGAAGTAACTTTTTTCGANTCGACGTTCAGTCCCTACGCNGTGGTGGCTGNCGTCAACGCCGNCCTTCCTCTCGTCGAGTCACTGCGGATTTCTGCCGCAACGGCACGCCCAGCGCAACTTCCTGATTCATCAACAGTGGTCTTAAGATTGGAACCGAACTCAGGGGTACTTCTTGATCGCACCGTGTTAGGNACGCAACGATCCGCTCTCGGGTTGATTCATCCAGAAACAAGCTACGTAANTGTACCCACTCCGTACTCTCCCAATCCAGCTCTTGGGAAGGAGCTTCTTCTTTGCGCATAAGGATAATCCCGATCTGAAGAATATTCATCCATGAAGCATGTTGGGTTGTNCAATTCAGTTATGATAAAAGCGTTGACGCACTGAAGGGAGACACACCCAGCTTGTCAGCACTGCTACTACAACAACAAAAANTTGTTATGTTTAGGGCGATTTGCTGACCCATTGAAGTTGCATCTGCAATTGTTGGACTGTTTGCCCTTTCAACTCATTGGAACGTTGCAGATTGAGTTCAACCATGTCGACAAAGGGGAGTTTTTCAAATTGCTGTGAAATGCTAGCAATGTGAATTNGGTCCATCAGTAACAGGATCAAGTTGGNGTCAGTGGGGGGGGGGTAAGTTGTATCTGCTCCAGCCAGGATTCTCTCAAGGCAGTTNAGATAGCATCCTGGTAATCAANGCTCATATGAGAACGAGCTGNGATTTCNGCTTCCTAGGCTTTACGAGCTTGCTCGAGTTGTGGATCAACTGGGGGCTTCTCCTTGCAGTGTTGTTCCGGGTTGGCTTCCANCTGTCTCAGCTCCTGNCGCAGTTGATCTCATCGTGATTCCCAGTGATGAATTGTTAAAGCCCTGCCCGCAATACCGAGCAGCNCGAACAAGACGGCTACCCAACGAATGACGGGTTTNGGTGAAGTTCGAGAATGATACCACTGAAAATTCTTCTCTGTATGTGGTGCTTGTAGAATTTATTGAAGCAGGAAACGGTTCGTTTCTCTGTTGTCATCGACCAAACGTTGCTCCTACCAGAAAACCTGGTCAAGCAGATCTTCCCACCAGAGTTCCTCNGTTTGATGTTCCCACTGGAGTAGCGACCAAAGTTGTCGCAGGCTTCCACTGTTCCAACGAAGGACTGTAGTCTGTTCCAAGCNTTTGAGANGTTAGTCTCCTTCGATGGGTAGGATCTGGAACCATGGTAGTAGTGNCAGTAAGGCCTGTANCGGGTGTGGTCATCCTTGTAAGANTAAGCTCTGTAACTCACAAGCNTGTGGANTGAGTNGGGCTANGAGCGTTTTGGGAGAGAACCTTTCAGGNNTTGCCAACCGACAGGTTATCGTGGCCCAGGTGGTTCAGGCAGTTGAAGATCCTGACGCAGGTAGAAGGGCTATTCTTCTGTAAGGACATGCAGCGTTTCTACTGCTTCNAGCCAAATCCAGTGGAGTTCCAGTAGTAGTCGACAGCGCTTGTACCGCTGGCCTTTGAGCGTTTCAACAACTATTTTAGGCTGGATGGGTTCAGTCTGTTGGTGCCAGCGGAGGATTTGATTTACTTGGATCAGGTAGCAGGAGTGTTTCCCCAGCCAGATGTGTAAGGTGTGGCAGTCCTGCCAGCGGTTAGAATGCCATGCGGGGAAACGTATCTTACCCGGGTGCTCGACCATAGATCTGTGTCCACTGGTGGAGGGACATTAGATCCAGTGATTCCAGTGATTCCCAGCGGCAGCGCCACTGCCAGTTTCCTTCTGTAGTACCNGGAATGTTGAAACGGCAGCTTGCGTCNAAGTTGAGCCAATCCTGCAATGGAGCGATTGCCCAGACTGCTGAAGAAGACCAGACTAGTCTTATCATGGCAAGACTGACAGTGNCTTCATCCACGGGTTGCTGAAGGTAATCTTGGACCTGTAGCTGTTGAGCAGCGCTCAATTCCTGCCACCATCCACGAGTGGTGTTGTTGTCGTGAGTGCCCGTATAGGCGACTGCTCGAGGACTNTAGCTGTGNGGTAGGAAGGGATGCTGGGGATCGTTNNAGAAAGCGAANTGNAGCACCTTCATCCCTNGAAAGCCACAGTCACGTCTCAAGGCATGCACCTCTGGGGTAATGAGNCCCAAATCNTCTGCTACAATCGGTAACTCGCCNANCTCAGTTTTCAGNGATTTGAATAACTCCAAACCTGGACCAGCTTCCCATTCGCCGACNACAGCNGTGGGTTCANTAGCAGGAATNGACCAGAAAGACTCAAATCCTCNGAAGTGATCAATCCGGACCCATTGNACCCAGCGCAGTAGTGCAGAGAGTCTTTGTTTCCAGAAGGAATAGTCTTCTGCTACAAGAGCTTGCCAATCATAGAGAGGATTGCCCCAACGTTGGCCCGTCTNACTGAAATAGTCAGGAGGTACACCAGCTACATGAGAAGGTTGTCCGTCCTCCTCTAGTTGAAACCAGTGCCGATGAGCCCAGACATCAGCNCTGTCGTAGGCCACAAAAATCGGGATATCTCCAAAGAACTCGACCTTCCGCTGAGTGGCATAATCTCGTAGACGCCTCCACTGGTGGTCAAAGATGAATTGTTGCCATTGTACTTCGGTGATTGTGGCTGCGTGCTCAGTTCGAAACTGAGTCAGTGCTTGGGGTTCTCTTTGTGTGAAGTGAGCGGGCCATTGATCCCAGGATGTACCTCCACAATGTTCCTTNATTGCCATGAAGAGTGCGAAATCATCCAGCCAATTGACTTCCTGCAAACAGTACTCTGCAAAGGCGTTTTGATCTTCTTCAGAAGCTTGNNGCTGAAAGTTTTGGAAGGTTTGANGCAGTTGGGACTGTTTCCATGAAGCAACTTGGGAAAAGTCAACTTGATCAATGGAGAAATCTGGCAGGAATTCCGGAGCCTCCCAATAGCCCTCTTCCTGTAGCAACTCCAGGCTGATCAGCAGTTGATTGCCGGCAAATGCAGAGGNAGACTGGTAGGGAGAGTAGCCAAAGGAGGTAGGTCCAAGTGGCAGAACCTGCCANAGTGTTAGTTTAGTCGCTTCAAGCAGATCAACAAATCGATAAGCCATGGGACCCAGATCTCCGATTCCATGTGGACCAGGGAGGGCAGTTGGGTGGAGTAGAATCCCACCCCGCCGCTGTGTAAAAGCATCAGTCATTGTTGTGCAAGAAAACTAGGTTGCGAATATCTGGAGCGATGATTGGTTCTTCAACCTCGAGACTGTTAGTGTCCATCATCCGTATGATGCGATCAGCCAGGTCTTCCAGGCAGCCAGCGTGTCGCACCCGGATCAAAATGATCGAAGGTACANAATTGTCGAAGCTGAGGTAATAGAAGCTGTTATACTCTTTATCCTGAACCATACGTCGTAAACGACCACTGTCATTCTTATCAAAACCGCTGAAGCAGTCCATCACAAAGCTAAAGTCTTCATTAATTTTCTGGTAGACAAACTCTTCCTGCCGCATGACATCCTTGGCAGTGAGATGACAAAATTCCTCCCCAGAAATTCACTAATTATCTTTGAAAAAGGGAGGAACTGCCAGAGATTTAGGGTTCGGAGAGCATGGAGGATCTGTTTGGATAGCAGCGATGAGTGGTCAAAATGAAGATCAACCGATTTATGAAAAAACTGCTTGGATCCAGTCAGGTGCGTGGGGTTGGGATAATTCTCCTTGTGAAATTAAGATGGGGCAAGTTAGGAAGGGGTATAATTTTTCATTATGCAGTTGCGAAATCTAGAAGAGCGCAAGCCACAGTACGACGAAGAGTTCCAAGATTTGTTCTAAAGCTCCTAGGCAATCACCAGTGTAGCCTCCAAGTCGCTTGTTGAGATAGCGGCGCATCAACAGCACGATCACAAAGCCTCCGACCAGCAAACCCAGTAAGAAAATTCCTTCGACCAGAAAGGCNGCCAATATTACAGAGGCTAATCCCGCAATCAGTAATCGCCATGAAGAATGGGGCTCAGCCAGTAGCCGCATCTTGCTGTGTTCGTCACGCTGTACGTAGCTGCTGAGGTTCTGCAACAGCACGGCTCCAAAGCGTGGATAGCTGTGCATCAGCACCAGAGATAGGGGAATCTGACTTGGTTCCAGCAACAAAAGTGCGTTGCCCTTCAGAAGAAAACTGGTGATCAGACCNAGTACGCCGAAGGTCCCCAGATACGAATCTTTCATGATTCGCAGTACTTGATCTGTAGTCCAGCCCCCTCCCATCCCATCACAGAAATCGGCGAAGCCATCCTCGTGAAAAGCCCCAGTGATCCAGATACCAAGAGCCAAGGTGGTCCAGATGGCCAAGCTAGTGCCCCACAAGCTCTGCAAACCAAGAAAGGCTAGCGCACAGACGCCACCGATCAGCCAGCCCACCCAGGGCAGATAACTGGAGGCCCTTTGCATCTGAATAGTGGAATAGGCAACGTGAGGGGTTGGTAGGCGAGTAAAGGACTTGACAGAGAGCCAGAACGCCTGCCATTCGCGATCTAGCAAGTCAGGNATATTTAGGGACATGCCTGACTGATTCCGGCAGATTCNAAGGAAGCCATTTCATTGAGGAAGCGCACTGCAGACTCCAACAAGGGTAACGCAAGGGCCGCACCGGAACCTTCTCCGAGGGCTAGGTTCAAATCCAGTAGAGGGGTCGCGCCGATGGCATCCAGCAAATGGCGATGGCCCGGTTCTCGTGAACAATGGGCAAAAATACAGTAGTCAACCAAGTGTGGATAGCTCAGCAGTGCCGGCAAAAGGGCGGCTGAGACAATAAATCCATCCACCAATATAGTGACCTGCAATTCTGCTGCCTGCAACGCAGCCCCACAGAGCATCGCCAACTCGAAGCCCCCAAAAGTAGCGAGAGCCTCCCAGGGATTCTGAACATCCTGATGTAACTCAAGGCCTTGCTGCAGTAGACGTTGCTTGCGAGCCAAACCGGATTCATCCAAGCCCGTACCTTGCCCAAGGCAATCTTTCAAGGGTACATTGAGCAAGCAGCTAGTCAGCAGACTGGCGGAAGATGTGTTGCCAATCCCCATTTCCCCGAGACCAATCAGATTTCCTCCCTGTGCATGATAATCCCGAATCAACTGAGCGCCTACCGAGATTGCTTGAGTACATTGTTTGGGCGTCATGGCTGCTTCTGTAAAGAGATTACGCGTACCTTGAGCAATTTTTGCTGAGATGAGGTTTGAATCGGAGGGTAACTCGCCACAAACTCCAGCATCAATGATTTTCCAGTCCCAGCCGTTTTGTCGACAAAACACGTTGACTGCAGCTCCTCCACTGAGGAAATTTAGGACCATCTGGCGGGTGACTTCCTGGGGATAGGCGCTGACTCCACTTTGGGCAATTCCATGATCTGCAGCGAAGAGGAACAGGGTAGGATTTTTGATTTGAGGGGTAAGAGTATGCTGAATTTGACCAAGCTGTAGCGCCAAGATCTCCAATTGCCCCAAGGCTCTGAGTGGCTTGGTCTTTTGGTCAATTTTTAGTTGAAGAACTTCCTGCCGCTCTGTTGAACGAGGTAAAATCTGAAAGGCTGAGCTGAGTGCGTGGAGATTTTTGGGAATTTCAGGCAAAGCGTGAGGACCGTTTTTGGAGGAAAGCAGACAGTCCTTCTTGGCCATCATAATGCGTGACAGTGCGAACCAGACCCTGACGTTCGTGTTCTAGTTGGGTCTTGACCTGAGTGTTCCAGGATTCGTTGAGCAGTTGTTTGACGGTTGTGAAGGCGTGATTGGAGCGTTCAGCTAAACGACTTGCCCAACTCGGGGTTTCTGCTGCGAGTTTTTCCAGAGGCCCAACTCGGTTAACTAGTTCCCAGTTCAGGGCTTGTTTTTCTGATATCCATACATTTAATGCCACAACCTCCAAGGCACGTTCAAGCCCAACTAAACGTTGAAGAAAACAAGTTCCTTCG
>NYVT01000098.1:0-36017 GCA_002684675.1 Deltaproteobacteria bacterium | reverse complement strand
GCGAAGTGTCCTGAGTGACTACACCGATGCAGCTACGCAGACTCTCCTGCGTCATTTGGGCGATGTCTTGTTCATCAATCAGAACTCGTCCTCGTTCCAGGTCATAGAAGCGCAGAAGTAGATTCATCAGTGTAGTCTTGCCGGCTCCGGAGCGTCCTACCAGACCAATTTTTTCGCCAGCTGTGATCTTCAGAGATAAGTCATCAATCACACCACTGGCCTTCCCATAGTGAAAGCCGATATGTTCGAACTCAATCTGCCCTTGTGGCACGTCCAGTGGTTGGGCCTTTGGCTGATCTGCGACTTCATGTGGCTTGACCATCATCGTCATGCCGTCATGCACGACCCCAATGTTTTCAAATAGGCCAGAGACCTCCCACATGATCCACTGTGACATCCCGTTGATACGTAGGCACAGTGCAATCGAAATGGCAACTGAACCAACGGATACCACGGATCCAAGCCAGAGCCAAATGGCCAGAGCGGATATGGCAAATACCAGGAAGGCGTTGTTGAAATAGACTGTGAACTGAAACTGGGTCACCAGTCGCATCTGCTGATGTACGGTCCCCAGAAAACCTTCCATGCTCTCTCTGGCATAAGCGGCTTCCCTGCCTGCATGGGAGAACAGTTTGACCGTGGTGATGTTTGTGTAGCTATCAACAACCCGTCCGGTCATTAACGAACGAGCATCGGCTTGTTCACTAGAAACTTTCTTGAGCTTAGGTACAAAGTAGCGAATGAGTGTGGTGTAAACAATTACCCACAGCAGCAGCGGTAATGCTAGTACCCAGTCTGCTGAAGCAACCAACACCATCATTGAAATGAAGTTGACACTCACGTATACAAAGACGTCAAGTAACTTCATCACACTTTCACGAATGGAGAGCGAAGTCTGCATCACCTTGGTCGCCACCCGGCCAGCAAATTCATTGGCGAAGAATCCCATGCTCTGCTGGAGTAGGTAGCGATGCATCTGCCAACGGGCGATCATCGGGAAGTTACCAAGCAGCGTCTGGTGAATTAGCAGAGATTGCAACAAGACGATCGTTGGCAGACCGATCAGCAGTACAGCTCCCATCCAGATCAACTTGCCTCCCTCATGTTCCAGAAATCCTTCCTGTCTACTTGCCGCCAGCCAATCCACAATGTTGCCCAGAAATCCAAACAGGTAGACCTCTCCAATAGAAATTAGTGCGGTGATAGCCGACATTAGAAACAGCCAGGGGCCTGCAGGCTTGGCATAATGCCAACAGAAAGCCACCAGTCCTTGGGGTGGTTGGGTTGGATCTTCATTGGGAAATGGGTTCAGACGGTCTTCAAACCAAGAAAACATGAGCGAGCAAGAGGTGTTGGGTTGTAGTAGTGTGCAGAGTTGTCGGGACTGTTCTTGGATCAGACGATTTGGAACTTTGTGGAAAGAGTAACGAAATCTGCTGTGAAAGAATGATGTTCCAGAATGAACTTCGGTTTGCGAAGAGACAACCAGAAAAAAAATTTCTTTCAAGAATACCAGTATTGATGAGTTTTTTTCTGGAAAGAAACAGTTTGGAGTTTCTCAGTTAGGGTGTTGTGAGATTCAAATTTCTTTAAATCTTTTGTTTTGAGTGATTGGTGGCCCAGATTGTGCCGCATACATGATAGGCAAACCACGATTTACGCAGATGGATGCGCCATAGTGCTTCATAAGAGTGCTGACTACTAAGGGAGTAAATGGAAGGTAAAACTAACCGGGAACTGCAAGCATTGCTAGAAGCGCAGGACCACAAGATCAAGCAGCTAGAACAGCGAATCACAACTCTTGAGTGGGTCATCTGCACAGTCGTTGATGATAGTGAGCCCGAGCTTGGAACCAATCGTAACCTGAACTGAGGCCAACCACAGGGAGAGGTTTCTCCTAATGCAAATCCCTTTATCGCACACCAAGATTTTCACTAAAAACCACTCAATAGAAGTTTGGTTCAAGATAGAAATCATTTGAACCGATGCTTCCATCTTGATATGTTCAATTTCTCAAAACCCTACCGCTCTTCCTTCAAAAATCTGGAAACGAAGGCATGAGAAATTTTGCCAAATGGCTACTGATCGTTTGGTCCATATTGTGTTTGATCGGTGTTTATTTCGGCTTTACCGAGTTTTCTGAATCGTCGGAGAAGGTTGTTTCTAGGATTGGTGGAGAAGACCTCGAAATTAATGTAATTGTCGCCATCTTCGCAGGGCTTCTGCTTTATTTGATCATAGCTATGCCTGCTCTGCTCATTTGGCTGCTGTTGGATCGAAGGGAGGATCAGGTTGTCGATCATCTACGCTATTACGATCTTGAAAAAGATGATGATTCTCAAGAAGTATATGATCTGGACAAAGAGGTTTCCTTTTTTCAGTTGGAGCCTGAGGAGAAAGAGCAGGGCGAATTGTTTCCGATAGATCGTCAGTATGAGAATCCAGTTACAGAAGTGGGGTATGACGAGAGTGAGGTCGGTCAACTGAAGTCAAGGGTTGTCATGCTGGAGCAAGAGAATCTCCAACTCAAGCAGATGCTGCACAAGCGAAATCAAATCATCAGTCAGTTTAAGAACTCTGTACGAAGTGGCCGCTAGGTCTATTCCTTATCTTGTTGATTCCAAAAATTTTCCCTCAGTGTTGTTCTCTTATCTTTATTGAATCCTTGCCAAGTATTGTCCAATCTGATGAATTTCAGAATCACTGACCCGATTGATAGTAGGTCACATGATGGTGGTCATGCCGTTGCTGCGACGTTTGCACTTGATGTCGAGCATTTGATTGATCAAATAGGAGGCTGTTTGGCTAGCAAGGTGCGGGTAGCCTTCCACTGGAGGATTTAGACCGTCTGTACCATGACAAGTCTGACAATTGTATTGCAGATAGAGAGCAGCTCCTGCAGTCGTGTCAATCTGGTATTTGCCGATCGTGTCTTCATCCAATAGCCTGACATAAAGCACACCAGCCCCCAAAAGCAAGGTCAGTAAGAAAGAACCTCTCATCACCCAAGACCACATTTTTGTAATCAGTATAAGCATCAATTACTACTCGTGGCGGAGTTAACAGAAGTCTCCAAGAGCTCTGAAAAATCCCTTTAATTCTTTGCTGGGGGACAAGTGCTGGAGTTTGTAGACAGCACCACTCAGACTAGTTGCGTACAACTCACCAACTGCATTTTCCGTCAGTGACGAGAAGAACGTCACCTCTCCTAGTTCTTCACCATGCTGGATTTCCTGTGACTAGTTTAGTTACTGTTGGATTGAACTCTAAGGTTTCACGTACTGAGTCAATCTTGCGCCTGAGTACATCTCCAGCCAACTCAGGCTGGAGTAAATTGTAGATGCCTGCAGAACCACAACACCAGTTGGACTCCGTTAATGGCACGAGTTTCACTCCAAGTAGGTTATTGACTAATGGATCTGGAACAAAATGATAACCGNTTGGGCNTACCTTCTCAGAGATGCGCAGGTTGACTACGCCTGGCCCTACTGTAATGGTTCAGTTGATATAGTCGATGTCGTGAATTTTTTTGAACCGATCCATCTCGATGATTACAGTGTATTTTTGAGGCACAACTCCTCTGGNAAGACCGGAGCCAGCTCCTCTTGCCAGGAAAGTCANTTTCTCACGATACAAANCTTTGANGACTCGAACCAATCTAAATGATCATCGTCGTCTACTTTNGGNCTTGGAGCAGTGTGACGCACCGCTAGCGAAANCTATCNTGGGTGAGCACCTACGCTAAGTGCGCAAACTCTACTTCCAACTACCCAATNGTGACTAGTGAACGCCTTTCCTCTCTAGTTAGTGGAGGGTATAGGACTTGAATGAANGTANCTCGAAAAATATCACTTACCTATCCCTGAAAAGACCACCTGAGTGTGGTCTTTCCCCCGCATTTGAACGGAGGCATGGACGCCCTGCCGCGCTTTCTACAAAACCCGATCCGACTCAAACTGNTCCTGCTCTATTTTGGGATTGTCCTGCTCCTGCCCGGACTCGGTGACACTCCATTGGTGGACTGGGATGAGAACATCTACGCAGAAGCCAGCCGACAGATGGTGGAGCGAGACAACTATCTGAATATCTACATCAACGACTATCCCTTCGCAGAAAAGCCTCCTTTCTTTTTCTGGGAGCAGGCGGCNTCCTATCATCTTTGGGGAATCAACGAGTTTGCNGCTCGTTTCCCATCNGTATTGGCTGGTCTGGNGATGGTGATTTTCTGCTTTGAGGTGGGCCGACGGATTCGGGATCAGTATCTTGGGACCATCTGGTCACTGGTCTATCTAACGTCACTACTCCCGGGAGTCTTCGCTCGTAGTGCAGTCATCGACCATACCTTCAACGCCTTTATTGCAATCGCGGCCTTTTTTCTCTATCGCTACGACTGTCAATATGAAGCGTGGCGTCAGCAGTCTGGAACAAGGACTCCACAGCATCGACTTTCTCTATTGATTGCCAGTCTCTGCATGGGGATTGCGGTACTGACTAAGGGGCCTTTGGGGGGGGCCATTCCGTTGATTGCTTTTGCAGGCTACAAGCTTCTAGTGGCCTCTCGTCAGACAGTTCCACTCACACATTTCTTCAGTTGTGGGATCACCTCGCTGGGAGTCGCTCTCTCCTGGTATTTGCTCAACTGGATCGTTTACGGAACAGAGTTCCTTCAGGGCTTCATTTGGTTCCAGTTCAGCCTCTTCAGNCGTCCGTTGGAAGGCCANGAGGGNCCNTTCTTCTACCATTGGCTGGTTGCTCTGATTGGACTATTCCCNTGGACGCCCTTCCTGTTTCTNCAGCCAAAACGTTTGTGGAAATCAGAAGAANTACATGTGCGACCNCTAGTACGTCTTTCCGTGGTCTGGATTCTCTTTGTGCTAGTGCTGTTTTCTCTGGTCAGCACGAAGCTACCTCACTACTCAGCCTCAATGTATCTTCCNCTGACGCTCTTAATTTCCCTNCANNTGCATGANCGNAAGTTTGAATTGCCTCGCTGGTCTTGCNTTGTNCTTGGACTCTGGGGNGTGNTGCTGGCTGNGGGNCTTTGTGCNGTGCCTTTTTTGGCAGNGAGATACTTNGNTGAGGTCAGCCCTGANTTTAAACTGGANTGGTCNNNCGGTATTTATTGGACCAGTGGNGGAATGCTGCTGACNATGTTNNTGGGGACCCTACTNNTCTGNCNCCAACGCTTCTGGTATGGGCTCGGNGTAGTTGGNNTAAGTATGATCTTCTGNGTTCAAGGNCTCTGGCGCTATCAGGTNCCNATGATCCAGAGTTATATCCAAACTCCATTGGTNGAACTNGTNCGGGAAGCNCATCAGCAGCAGGCCAAGGTNGTGCTNTATCGNGTTGTCTCNTTTGCTGCTCTTTTCTATGGAGGAAAACCCATTGAGATGTTGCACACCTACAAATTTCCAAATGATCCAGAGATTCTCAATCTCCCCAATTCCAAAGAGCTGGCGATTATCACAGAGCGCCGCATGGAGGATAGCCTGCGCAAGGATCACCCACGGGTCCAGTTCGTAAAGCACTCTGGTAATTTTGCGTTTTACAACATNCCAACTGATTACCCTTGATTTCTTCCTCGCTTTCGGTTTGAGCTTCTGACCTCTTTNCGATAGTATCGAATGTTTTTGTNATCCTCNCTTCGCNGTTAGCAGGGTNGCTTTCCCNCAANATATCAGAAAAGGTTCAATGTCGCAGGTCGTGGCAATTGCTGGTGCAACTGGNGCCGTAGGTACAGAGTTCATAAAGCTGCTAGAACAGCGCAANTATCCGCTTCAGAAACTCAAATTGCTGGCATCAGCACGCTCAGTGGGTAAGCAATTGCGCTTTCGGGGCCAGACTCTGACGGTCGAAGAGCTACGACCAGAGGCTTTTCAAGACGTTGATGTCGCATTCTTTTCAGCAGGTGGTGACCGCAGCAAAGAATTTGCCCCAGCAGCGGTCGAAGCTGGGGCGCTGGTCATTGATAACAGCAGTGCCTTTCGTATGGAGGAAGGGGTACCTCTGGTTGTGCCAGAGATCAATGCGGAGGCAGCTCGGCGACACAAGGGGTTGATTGCTAATCCAAACTGTTCGACGATCCAGATGGTGGTAGCTTTGAACCCCCTGCATCAGGAATCNCCTTTACAGCGAGTTGTAGTCTCCACCTATCAAGCTGTCTCTGGAGCCGGTGCCAGCGGCATGCAGGAACTGTTGGACCAAGTCTGCGACTATACTCAAGGAAAACCTCTNACGCCCCAAGNCTTTCCCAAGCAAATCCTCTTCAACTTGATCCCACATATCGATATNTTNCAGGAAAATGGTTACACCAGGGANGAGATGAAGATGGTATTGGAGACACGCAAGATCATGTCAATCTCTGAGCTCNCGGTTTCAGCGACCTGTGTTCGGGTTCCGGTACTGCGAGCTCACTCGGAAGCCATTTGGGTTGAGACAGAGACCAAGATTTCAGAGGTACGGGCAAGAGAACTATTTGTCCAAGCGCCAGGGATCCAGTTAGTAGACGAACGAAAGCCCGCGGGGTACCCTGTNCCGTGGGAAGCCAGCGAAACATTTGACACTTACGTTGGCCGAGTTCGAGAAGATCTGTCACATCCACGTGGGTTGACTTTCTGGTGTGTGGCGGACCAGCTCTACAAAGGAGCAGCTTTGAACGCAATTCAAATCGCTGAGGTTCTGCTGGAAAGCTGAATCTAGAATAGGCTACTTGAAACGAGATGGTAAACGACCACACTATGACCAAATCCTGGCTTGGTTGACGAATGAATTTGAGTGCCGACCATTGGAGAAATGTGATTTTCGTTACCTACTTCAGGAACTTCAGGAACAGTTGAATTCTACTGAAGAGGAGTTACTTCGTCATGGCTTTCGCAGAGCATATCGCCAGTTGGTGGAGGGTGTTTGAAATTTTGAGTTGGAGAGCGCTGTGCCCATGAATTTGCTTCTAGTGATCATCGGAGGGTTCTCACTCTTCGTTGGTTTCCTCGGGGTGTTTGCAATAATGCGCAATGACTCGGAAGACAAAGAGTACATTCCCAAACGNTGGTTTGTTGGGGTATGCGCAGACGTAGCTAAAATCNTGAGGGTACATGTTGCCCTGGTGCGACTATTGGTCATCATCTACACCCCCTTTGTCGTTGGGCTCCTTTTCTATGTGGTTTACTCCATACTCCTAAAGCGACGACGGCAGCGGGAAGCTGAAGCAGCTGCCCAGCAGCCAGAACGTCCTCCTGCCACGATCACCAAGATTGATAGCATCCACTACAACTGAGTCTCATTTTCGATCAGCCCTAGCTCTGATTACCCGCGAAGAACCTGTGGATGGCCCATTGTCTCAGGCNCTGCAATCAGTAGGAATTCGAGTTTGCCATCACCCAGTCTTGGNTACAAGGTCCCCTCCTTCTTGGCAAGCATTTGATGCTGCTTGGCTTCAGCGGCAGCAAGTGGATTGGGTTGGTTTCACCAGCCAGCGGGCTGTTCGAGGGTTTTATCAACGTTTGGCAACACTTGGTGGGAATTTAGGTGAGCTGTCTCATTGCCGAATTGCTTGCATAGGACCCTCAACAGCAGATGTTTGGTTAGCTTTGGGAGGTCAGCCACCGTTGGTTCCAGAGGTTTTCCACGCAGAAGCCCTGGGAGCAGCAATGCTGAAAACAGGCATAACCTCTGATCATTGCTGTTGGTTACCGCAGGCACTGCAGGCTCGTGAAGCCCTCGGGGTACTTCTCCGAGCAGCTGGTAGCAAGGTACTAGCAACTCCAACATATCAGATTCTGCCAGCTTCCTCTGCAGTTGTACGAGCTTGGAGGGAGACCCTTGAAAAGGGTGTTGATTGGATCACCTTCACCAGCCCTTCTGCAGTAGAACACTGGTTCGACCGGCTACCTCCGAGCGAGTGGTTACAGTTGACGCAACGTCCAAAAATTGCTTGCATCGGCCCATCGACTTCAGCGGCTATCGACGAACTGTCTCTGTCAGCAGATGTGACTGCTACTTCTCACAATTTTGCTGGTCTGGCTGATGTGATTGTACATTTTCCCAAAGATCAAAACACCCCGGTTAGCTGAAAAAGCATGAATCGACAACTACTGTTGAGTTTTCAAGGACCTCATCACCCTAAAATTCTGTCGCGTCTGGGTACACTGCTTGATAGCTGGCCTGTGCGGTTGCTGGATCTGCATGGTCTGGAACAGGATCAGATTTTCTCTGGCTTATGGCAACTGGAGTGGATCAGTGAACAGGATCCACAATTGATGGAAAAGAGCTTGTGCTCCCTGATGCAGGAATTTGACATGCAGTTCCAGCTCAGCCACAGCAAGACTCAGCCTAAAAGAGAACAGAGATTCATCCTAACTCTGCTTGGTGATCACCTGAGTACGAGCTTGTTGGCGCAACTGCTACAACGCCTTCAGCAGGAAGAGTTGCTTGTCCATGGGCTTCAGCCGCTGGAGAGTCAGCACCTGCGAGTCTTGGAACTACAATTGCGTACACATCAGCAATTGGACCGACCACGCTTGCTCCGGGATTTACTGCCGTTGCATCAGCAACATCATGTGGACTTTGCCCTACAACCAGAATCCCTGTTTCGGCGGCATAAGCGGCTGATCGTGTTTGATGCGGATATGACGTTCATCCAGTGTGAGATTATTAATGAGATGAGTCAGCTAGTTGGCTGTGAGGCAGAAGTCAAAGTGCTGACCGAGGCGGCCATGCGTGGTGAGTTGGATTTTGAAGAGGCTTTGCGAGCTCGGGTGCGCTTGCTGAAAGGACTCCACCGCGATGATCTACAGTCCTTGCTTCGCCAGCTGCCCTATACTCCAGGCGTACGGCGCCTAGTACGTGTACTGAAGCAACTTGGCTATAAGCTAGCGCTGCTCAGTGGAGGATTCCAACTGTTTGTTGACCATATTTGTAAGGAATTCGACCTCGATTATGGTTTCGCCAACTCATTGGAGTGGCAGAATAGCCGGTTGACCGGAGAGCTGCTTGGGGAGATTGTTGATGGTCAGCGCAAGGCGCAGTTGCTACAGAAAATTGCTGCGCGTGAAAGCATTGTTCCTGAGCAGGTTGTAGCGATCGGTGACGGTGCGAATGATGTGCAGATGTTGGCGATAGCCGGTCTAGGAATTGCCTTCAACGCTAAGCCAGTATTGCAGGAACGTGCAAGTGGCCAACTCAATCAGCCCAATCTGGATGCACTACTCTACTTCCTTGGACTCTCTGGACAGGAGCTAGCGGATTGCTGAAAAGCTTGTCCAATTTCAGGATTCTTCATGTGGTTCTTAGGACAAATTATGTATGCTTCTTTCTCTTTGCTACTAGGTTTTTCGATCATTGGTTGTACAGGGAACCGGCCTGTTGATTTAGGTTTGAAAGATGGCTATCTACGCCCGTGCCCGTCCTCTCCGAACTGCGTCAACAGCATGGTTAATGAAGATGAAGTACACCGAATCGAACCCTTTCGTGGTGTTTCGCTTGCGGAATTACGAGAACTGCTTCAGAACGAGGAGAGTGTCGAAATCGTAACAGATCATGAAAACTATCTGCATGCAGAATTCACGAGCCTTATCATGAGATTTGTTGACGATGTGGAGTTCTTTTCAATTGCAGAGGAACAGGTGATTCATGTACGTTCGGCTTCACGCTTGGGTAGTTCTGATTTGGGAGCAAACCGCCGTCGGGTGGAAGGATTACGTACGAAGCTGTTGGGAGGCAAGTGATGGTTCGTTTTGAGAAGGAGACCCTACCGGTTCACCAAACCGCAAGTGGCGCACGCTATGAAATCGATGTATATCGCTACGATCCCCCCAATTCTACAGAGACTGTATATCTGCAAGGGGGCTTGCATGGTATCGAACTGACGGGTATCCCTGTTCTTTACGAGTTCATGAAGCTGGTTGAAGAGGCTCAGTTGCCTCATCAGATCATCTGTGTACCGCAGTCGAATCCAATGGGACTGGATAGCCAGATCATGGGAGTACAGACAGGTTATAATAACCTGCATACCAACCAGCAAAACTGTTGGAACTGGAACCGAATTGGGCAATTACGAGGTGATGGTAGCCAGGAAGGAGAATGGATAGAACTGTTGCTGAACCTGACTGAGCCAGCAGACACTATTCTGGATCTGCACACTGCGGGTGCTGAGACAGCGCCACATGTTTATGCTCATGTAAGCCAGGTCGAGCAAGCTCAGTGCTTGGGATTGCCGCATGTTTTGGCTTGGGAACAAAATTCTACCAGCTTCTGTGATACCTGTCAGCAACTTGGCAAAGTTGCACTCACCTTGGAATTATCTGCAAGCCGTGTGATTACTGGTGAAGATGTAGAGCGTGGAATTCAGGTCTTGCAGCGATACTTTGGCATGTTGCCCAAGGCTCCAGCAGCTCGAGTCTGGTCGATTCGTGGACACCTCAAGCGCTGGCTGTCACCGAGTGGGGGTGTACTGACCTGGCATCGGCGAGCTGGAGAATACATCCAACAAGGAGAGTCACTGGCTACACTATATACTCGACAAGGTAAGCAAGAATTGACCTCGCCTTATAGTGGTTTGTTATTGTTGAAGAATCCAACTCATGCACCTCATGAGCGCCAGGAGTTAGCCAAGTTCTTGTTGGAGTAGGCTGGACCCAATGAGCGAGTTGATGCCTTCTAAACGGGAGATCCGACAGCGCGTAGAGTATGGCGCCCTTGTTCTTGCCCAAAGACTGGCTGTGCTGACCCGAAAACCTCAATTGGAATGGTGGGAACACGGTTTTGCGAAACTAGCCTACCAAAGACTGAAAATTTATCGGAAGGTGGTTGAGCCAAATCTGAGCATTGCCTTTGCAAATTGGAGTGAGGAGGATCGCACTCAACTTGCTTACAATAACTATCGCTGGTTTGCGCGATTTACACTAGACTTATTGCGTATGTCAGATTGGTTCGGAAGAACGAACAGCCTCTGTGAGGTGCGCAATCCAGAGATCTTGCGCGAGGCTTTGACAGAGGAACGAGGTGTACTTCTAGCGTCAGGCCACTTCGGAAACTGGGAAATCATTTGTCCGCGGTTGGCTGAGGTGGGATTCCCAATGTCCCTTTATGTTGGTGCTCAAACCAATCCACGCTCTGATGACAACCAGAACACGTTGCGAGCTAGCTTTGGAGTGGAGACAATTGGTCGTAGCCGTCAGGCACCATTGCGCATTCGCCGTGCACTGGAGAAAAATCGAGCTGTCACCATCATTGTTGACCAGAACGACAATAAGTCTGATCTATTTGTTAATTTTTTTGGTAAGGCAGCTTCGATGAGTAAAGGGCTCGGAAGCTTCCACTATCTCAAACAAAGTCCGGTTCTTTTCACGACCTGTACTTATCAAGGTGATCGCTGTTTGTTGGAATTCCAACCGTTGGAATGTCCGCACAGCGGTGACAAAGAAAGAGACCTGCAGCATATGTCGCAGGCCTTCACTACCGCAATGGAGGCGGCAATTTGTCGTCATCCAGAGCAGTACTTCTGGATGCATCGTCGTTGGCGCAAGCGTCCAGCATATGACCCACAACCTGTTTACTGAGGGAGATCAGCAATGGGCAGAAAAACTGACAAGAAAAAGGAGCAACGCGTACAACAGGAAGTTGTGAAGACGGCCAAAAAGGCAGAAAAGTCGACTCCGATAGAAGAAGTTCCTCATGGAGACATCCATATTAAGCATGAGAGATTGAACAAGTCTTTCTATGAATCAGAGTTGGAACGTCTACAACTGGAACTGGTCAAGTGGCAGACCTGGATCAAGCAAAAAGGCTTTAAAGTCGTTATGATCTTTGAGGGACGCGACGCCGCTGGCAAAGGAGGTTCGATCAAGCGCATTACCGAGCCGCTGAATCCAAGAGGCTGTCGAGTAGTAGCGTTGGGAACACCGACAGAAAAGGAAAAGACACAGTGGTATTTCCAGCGCTATGTAAGCGAGCTACCTGCTGCAGGAGAGATCGTGATCTTCGACCGCAGTTGGTACAACCGAGCTGGTGTTGAGCGAGTGATGGGTTTCTGTACTGATGAGCAGTACGAAGAATTCCAGCGTAGCTGTCCGGAATTTGAGAGAATGCTGGTACGCTCCGGAATTATTCTGCTCAAGTACTGGTTCTCCGTCAGCGATGAAGAACAAGAACGACGATTTCATGATCGTGCCAAAGATCCAGCCAAGCGCTGGAAACTTAGCCCAATGGACATGGAGTCAATCTCTCGCTGGGTCGAATACTCCAAGGCTAAGGATACGATGCTCAACTTCTCAAATATTCCAGAAGCACCCTGGTTTGGAGTGGAGGGTGATGATAAACGCCGTGCACGACTCAACTGCATGCACCACGTCCTCAGCAAAGTTGATTACAAAGATGTCCTGCCATCTGTGATCAAGGTTCCGGACCGACCTCCGCTACCGAAGGACTATCATCGTCCTCCGAGAGAAGAGCAATTCCATGTACCAGAGGTGTACTGAGCCCAACTCCTTGTGGATTTTAGCTTTGGTCGGGAGCAATGCTGTTCCTGGCCAATGCGGTCAGCTTATGTGAAAACTGCCAAATGTTGTAACTCGTCAAGGGGAAAAGGTTTCGGGTCTCGCAATTCCCTGGTGACCAAAGCAGAGGATGTGGCTTCCCAATGTTTCAAGATTGAGTTCGTACGAGTATTTTGAAACAAAAATATTACTCTGAAAATGCTTCACGCAAGTTGCACTGAATGCGACTCGAACATATGCTAACAATCCAGTCACAAAGCAGTGTAGAATTGGTATTTACATCTATTGTTGCGCTGGGTCTTCTTAGGTTTACGGTGCGCAGCTTCTATGCCGGAGCAATACCACTCGTGAGCGACCAAGTAGCCACGAGTACCCTCTCTGAGATGATTTACACATGACGATCTGGAACTGGAGCCCAACACAATACCTGCACTTTGGGAGTCAGCGCCTCCGACCCGCTATTGATCTCTTGAGGAGTATTCCTGCCGACAAACCGCAAGTTGTATATGATCTAGGCTGCGGACCAGGCTCTGCCACTGTTCATCTGAAGACCAGATGGCCTAATGCCAAGGTAGTCGGGATCGATGGGTCGCCTGATATGCTTGAGCGCGCCCAGCAGGAGCATTCTGAAATCAAATGGCAAGCTGCCGACCTCACAACGTGGATCCCAAGCGAAACTCCGGACGTGCTATATTCTAACGCGGCTCTTCATTGGCTTGATAACCACGCATCTTTATTCCCACGTCTCATTAACATGCTACCTCAGGGAGGCATGCTGGCAGTGCAGATGCCTCGGAATTTTGGTGAAAAGACCCACACTACTATATTCGAAACCATCCGCGCCCACGACTGGAAAGATCGCCTGCTAACACTGCTCCGTGAGACACCCACCCAGCCACCTTCTTTCTACTTCGACCTTGTAAAGCCAATGGTTCAGAATTTGGACATCTGGGAGACACAGTACTATTTTGTGATGGAAGGTGAGAATCCCATAGTTGAATTCACAAAGGGTAGCTTCTTGCGTCCTATTCTCAACATATTGAACGCGAAGGAAGCTGAAGCCTTCCTCAGGGAATACGCAGAACGAGTTGGGCCCCACTACCCTAGGCGCTCTGACGGAACGACTATCATGCCCTTCCGCCGGCTGTTCATGGTGGCAACCAAGTAATCCAATATCACCATGCAAGGCAACGGGGATTGGGTTGGTTGAGAGATTTCCATGAAAGCAATGGAATCAAAGATCAGGAGACGTTCCAAAACAACAGGACCAACGAGAGGTAGAAATGGTTGTTCAGATTAAATGCTTCGTCTGTGACGGCGCAACATTGGATGATCGAGAATGCCGGGTTTGTGAAGGCAAGGGACAAATTGAGAGCTTGTTGAAACTCAGTATGGAAGACCTGAGAACCTGGGCGGAGCGGCTGCTGCTTCAGCAGCAAGAGCTGGATGCTCATCAGCATGAAATCCATGAGGTGGAAAATCGTCTGGTGCAGCGTGAGGAAGAGATTCAAAATCGGGAAGAAGAGTTAGAGCGTATGAGAGCGGATCTGGATAACTCTCTGGATGCCTACGAACTCTACAATGACAAGTACAAGGAACTGAACAACTACTATTTGTCAAAAGTTAGGAAACTACAGTCTGAGATGAGTAAAAGAAACGAGGAAATTCAACAGTTGAGCAGACAGATCACCAACTCTGGAACGCCCAGCAGCGATCAGGATCAAGCAGCGATTATGCGAGAATTAGTCGTTTCACTGAGCAAGCTGATTACTGAACTTGAAAAGAAAGAAGATTTTCTGCCCTCTCCCCAATGAGTTTATAGTGCGTTTGTTTCACCAAGTGTCGCATTGTCATTCGATTCAGAATTCTGCTGATACCAAGGAAACCAATTCTTTGGTGGCAGTTGAGTAGATCCCAAAGCCTCCCCAATCCTCAAAGCCTCGTTCCACTTAGCCATCCGTTCTGAGCGTGAGAAGGAACCAACCTTCAATTGAGCGGCTCCCCAACCTACAGCCAAGTGTACAATCGCTACATCTTCGGTCTCTCCAGAACGAGCCGAAACAACAGTCTGCCATCCTGCAGCATGTGCAGCGTCCAAGGCAGCCTTGGTTTCAGTCAGGGTCCCAGCTTGATTCGGCTTGACCAGCAAGGCATTGCAGGATTGATGGGTTGCTGCTTGTCGAACTCGGCTGGCATTGGTCACTAGAAAGTCATCACCAATGACCTGAACAGAACTTCCCAGAGCTGGAAGTACCGCTTTCCAGTCATCATCTTCAGCGAGAGGATCTTCCAAGGAGATGATTGGGTAGTGTTTCAGCCAGTTCTTCAAGAGTTCCAGCATCTCTGTGCGATTCAGCACACGCTGATCTCGGCTGAGACGATAGCTTCCTGATTGTCCAAATTCAGAAGCAGCCACATCCAGGGAAATTGCCAAGTCTCGATAAGGTTTGAAGCCTGCCGCCTCAATGGCCCTGACGCTCCACTCCAGTGCTTCTTCATTGCTAGAGAACTGTGGCCACCAACCACCTTCATCAGCTACACCAGCTAAGAGTCCGCTTTCACGCAACAGTTCACCGGCTGTACGATATACTTCGGCCGTCCATTCCAGTGCTTCACCAAAAGTTTGGGCACCTACCGCAACCAGCATGAAATCCTGAATGTCAATTCGTCCAGCTGCATGTGCTCCACCACCAAATAGCTGGATTTCAGGTATAGGTAGATAGGCTGGGGTGGTTGTACAGAGTGACTGCCAGAATGGTTGCTGCTGATGGACCGCTCGGGCTTGGGCAAATGCTAAGGAGGTAGCAATGAGACTATTTCCACCAAGTCGAGATTTGTTGGGGGTTCCATCAAGCGTAATTAATTGTTGATCCAGTTCAGTCTGGTTGGCGAAGGACTTACCCTGCAGATTTTTGGCAATTTCCCCGTTCAGTAGACTGAGTGTGCTACGCACACCAAATCCACCTAGTGCTGAACCTCCATCACGTAAGTCAACAGCTTCAGCTGAACCTCTGGATGCACCAGCTGGAGCAACACCTCGACCTAAAGAACCGTCTGACAGCCACAAATCTACTTCGACTGTTGGTCGGCCGCGGGAATCCCACACTTGTCGACCGTGTAATTTGGCGATAGTGGTGTCTAGGCCCATACGTTTCTCCAAGCGTTAGAAATGTCAGCCAAATTTCTGGGGGCTTTTCGAAGGAGAGGAAAAGCAACACTGCGCACCAGCTCTCGATGTGCCTCTGTTTGTAGATACTCGACAGGTGATTTACCATCGACTCGAGCCAGCAGTAGACCAGGTAACAATGCTGCAGTTCGGGCCTCAAGCTCTGCTGGTGATTCCCAGTCCACTTGCTCTAGATAGGCTTGTCGCAACATCATAAAGCTTTCCTGCAGAACCGACAGACGATCAGGCTGGACAATGGTTTTCAGCAGCAGGTGATTCAGACAGAACGCCAAGTCGAAAGCTGGATCGCCGTACCAAGCACATTCTGCATCCAGAAAAACAGGCCCTTGGGGTCCCTCCAGAATATTTTTGGGGCTAACATCTCCATGAACAAGTGTGAGTTTTTGATGAGTAGTTTTGTCTGCAAGGCTCTGTAGAATCGTGGTGAATTCGGAATGACGGAGGGCTGTTGCACGCAGGTAGGGTTCCAGTCGGAGTTGTTCAAAATTGGAACCCGTTGCAAAAGCATCGGCAAGGTCTGAACGGTGAGCTGTGGCTGAATGAATTTTTCCAAGCCTTTCTCCTACTCGGGCTGCAAAAGTAGGTTTGATACGCCCTGCCAGTAATTCAGTTTTCCAAAGGGGATGCTGCTCAGGATCCAGATATTCCATTGCGAACAAGAGAGCAGCATCGTCCGTTGCCAAAACTTGAGGAACACTTCCAGGAACGATCTGATGGGCTAGTTGGTACCAGTGGTGTTCGTATCGATTACGATCTAACGGAGCAAACCAATCTTGGACTACCTTCAGTTTGGGTAAGGCCCGTTTGACGCAGAAGCGTCGTTGTTCCGTTTCCAGGAGCCAGATGTCTGAAGAAACACCGCCGGCCAATGGTGTGGCCCGGAAATCGTGCCCACTTTGGAGTAGCTCCAGAGTTTCAAGGGAATTTCTCAAGTCTGCTGGTAGCATCTCCACTTTGGGGGCGTTGGTTAAGAAGGTGTCAGTTGACTTTGTTTAGAGGTAAGGTTTTATCGTAAACTCTCTGCTTTTTTGCATTCCAAGCTACTACTCGGAGTAAGGAACTCTTGTCCCAATTTTTAAACTCTGTCTGAACGTTCTTGAAATTCCGGATGGCAAAAGGATCAGCAAAATGGTCTGTGATTTTCACCGGAGTAACTGCATCATCAGCAGAAACTAGGAAGGTCTGTAGGAACCCGGTCTGACGCTTGCGATCACGGTTGCTCAGTTGAAAACGTACACTAAGCTTTCCATTGCGGTTGTTGAGTTGTATTTTCTCTACAGCTACCGGACTTGGGCCAGCAAGTGCTGGTGGTCGAGTAGCTGGAGTTGAGGCCAGGGTTGTTGTTTTTTCAACAATCTTGGGAATGGCTGCCAATTGCTTTTGCAAACTGAGGATCTGCTTCTGCAGTTCAGTACCCTGTGCCTGTTGCTGCACTAGCTCTTCGGTGAGGGAAGTCAGATTATCTTGCAAAATAGCACGCTGGATTTCCAGCTGATGATGACTTTCTTGCAGTGAGACATAGCGGGAGAGTTCATCTGTTAGTTGAACGTCTAACTCAACCAGCTTGACCTGCTGATCATTGGTTTCTGACTGTAATTGCTCGATGCGAAATTGCTGAGCTTCGATGGTTTCCTGCTGTCGCTGGTTTTTCTGGAGCAGTTCTTCGGGATCAGGACCATTGCTGTAAATTGCTTGTCTCATCTCCAGAGTTCCACGATCCACCACACGCTCCCGCAGATCTTCAATCACGCCCCGCATTTTTTCGTTGCGCTCATTCTCTGCGGCGTAACGCTCCTCCCAGCCTCCAACGACCTGCAAATGCCAGATGCTTTGGTAGAGCAGAGCTGCCGCCAGTCCGATCAGCAATAGGACGGTCGAGGTGAGGATCAGCTTGAGTGTCTTTGCACGAATCTGCCAAGTTCGGTTGGTACCGACGATATAAATGGAGGTATCGGGTGCGCTCACAAAATCTCCTTGCAGAAAGAGCGGACAACGTCAGGATTCATTCAGTCGAGAGCGATGGAGGCCAGCAGTTCCATCTGATCAAGCATTGCACCGGTTCCCTTGACCACTGCATCCAAAGGATCCTCAGCATAGAAGACGGGCAATCCTGTTCGTTCGCGGAGTAGGACATCCATGCCATGAAGCAGTGAACCTCCACCAGCTAGCACAATGCCTTTTTCGATGATGTCGGCCGCCAATTCTGGTGGTGTCTGCTCCAGCGCAACTCGAATTGCGTGGACGATGCTATCGTAGACTTCTTTGAGACAGAAGCGGATTTCTTCATCATTGACCAGCAGAATCTTTGGGTTGCCACCAACTTGATCCCGTCCCTTGACTTTCAACTGTAGTGGCTGGGGACGTGGGGCTGCAGAGCCAATGTTGAGCTTGAGCTCTTCTGCGGTTCGTTCGCCAATCAGCAGATTATACTTCTGTTTCAGATACTGAACAATAGCCTCGTCCATCTTGTCGCCAGCCATGCGTAGCGAACTACTGTAAACAATTCCAGCCATCGAGAGAACGGCAACTTCGGTAGTACCACCACCAATGTCAACAACGAAGTTCCCGCTAGGCTCAGCAATTGGAAGTCCGGCACCGATAGCTGCTGCCATTGGCTCCTCGATTAGGAATACTTCACGGGCTCCTGCAGAGAGAGCAGATTCACGCACAGCCCGTTTTTCGACTTGGGTGATACCAGAAGGGACTGCGATAACAATGCGTGGTTTGAAGCGCAAGGATCCTTGACGCTGCTGCACATGTTGAATGAAATGACGCAGCATCTGCTCGGCCACATCAAAGTCGGAGATTACCCCGTCTTTTAGCGGCCGGACCGCCATGATCGTGTCCGGCGTCTTACCAACCATTTCCTTGGCTTCACGTCCAACGGCTAATACCTTGAGAGCCCCTCGTTGATCTCGCTTGACAGCAACTACCGAGGGTTCACGAATGACAATCCCAGCTTCACGCAAAAAAACCAAGGTATTGGCAGTGCCAAGATCAATAGCCAGATCTTCTGCAAACCAATTTGAGAGCTTTTTCCGTCCAAACATTCGTTTCTCGTCGGGGGCAGAAGTGGCAGGGACAGGAAAGGTGGATAGGGAAGGTTAGCTGGATTTTTGTACGATTTTTTCCCGACGGACAATACGTCCTCGGCTCAGGTCATAGGCAGACAGCTCAATGGTAACCTCGTCCCCCGGCAAGACTCGGATCTTGTGCATCTTCATCTTGCCAGAGAGATGACCGATCACCACATGCTCATTTTCCAACTGCACACGAAAAATGCCGTTGGAGGAGTCCACCACGATGCCCTTCAGTTCCAATTTGTCGTCGCTCAAATGCCTCCATTGTTAGGGGGAAACCTGTTTATTAGGGTAGTACATGCCGCACCTGAATGTAGATGGGCGGCAATTTCTGACAACAAAGCAAATTTTTTAACTATTAAACAATAACTTTACAGCGATTTTGTACTTCCTTCAAGCGTGCACTGCAAGATTCTCCGCACTTTAGGCAAAGTTGTTGGTTGAGGAAAGAATTTCAGATTGATATAGGGTGCTTAATTTTTCAGGACGTTTCATGCTGCAGTGACCACATTTCTTGGTAGTAGCCAGGTTTTTGACGTAATTCCTCATGGGTTCCCTGAGCTACAATCCGCCCCTCATCCAGAACTAGGATCCAATCTGCTTTTTCCACTGCAGTGACCCGATGGGAGACAATCAGGAGACTCTTTGCTTGCCTGCGAGCAAAGATTTGCTGAAGTAGGTAGCGCTCAGTCTCGTAGTCCACCGCTGAGAGGACATTGTCCAGAATCAGTAGATCACAGGATGTGGCCATTGCGCGGGCCAAGCTAATTCGTTGTTTCTGGCCACCAGAGAGCAGGATGCCCTTCTCACCGACAATGGTCTGCTCCTGCAGCGGGAATTTATCGACTTCCTCACGGAGTGCGGCTTGTTGGAGCAAGCTGGGGAAATGTTCCTGCCAGTCGTCAGGCCGATCCTCAATCGCAAACGCAATATTGTTCTCTAATGTGTCGGAAAAGAGGAATGGCTCCTGAGTCACTGTCCTGATACTGTGACGTAGGTCTTGGTAGGTCAAGCGATTGATGTCAATGCCATTGAGATGAATTTGTCCATCTTCAGCGACTAGATAGCGATTAATGCAGTTGATAAGAGTCGATTTGCCAGAACCTATCCGGCCTAGAATACCAAGTGTTTGACCAGGCTTCAGGTGGAAGTTGATATCCTGTAAAACCCAGGGTCGATCCTCGGCATAGTGGAATCGGAGATTGCGTACAGCGAGTCCGTCCTGAAATAGGTTTTTTTGCTGAGTTTCCGATAGAGACTGGCGATCTGCAAAAGGTTCTGGCTGCTGAAGCACAGACTGGACACTGGCGAGTCCAACCATTCCTTGCTGGAACATGGTGGTAACCCAGCCCAGTCCCAGCAATGGCAATGTCAGAAGCGCGGTGTAGGCAATGAATGCGGTTAATTCACCAACTGTGAATTCCTCTTCCAGCACCATCATTCCCCCNAAGAGCAGAACCATCACTTTGAGGATATTGGCCAGGTTCAGCAGTGCGGGCATGATGAAAGAGCGAATCCAGGCGATGTTCAAGGAGCGCTCCGTCAGGTTTCGATTATCTTTGTCAAAGCGCTCCTGGCTCCAAGCTCCAAGATTATTGCTACGGATCACATCAATTCCATTCAAAGAAGCTACTGTGAAGCCAGAGAGATTCTGAAGATCTGTTTGCCGTGTTCGCATGTTGTTGACCAAAAAGCGCATACCAATCCGGACGATGGAAAAGACAATCAGGATCGGAATGACGCAGTAGAACGTCAGTCGTGGTGAAAGCTGGAACATCATCAGGGGAGTCAGTGAGAGCGCACTGGCTATATTGAAGACCTGCATGAAACCGAAGCCACAGATCATCCGAATGCCATGGATATCGTTGTTGACTCGGGAAATGATAGTACCGCTGGGATTTTTGTCGTAGTAGTCCCGTTGTAGTTGCATCAGCTTGGTGAACATGTCGTTTTTCACCTGGCACTCAATGGCGCGCCCGGGATTGAAGAAGAGTAGGCGTGACAGTGTGCGAATGAAAACCATGCTGACAGCAAGTGTGAGCATGATCCAGAGGTACTCATTGAGCAGATCGTATTGCCCGCTTAGATCGCTTGAAAGCAGATCGATACTGAGTTGAACATATTCTGGAATGCTGACTGCTAGCCAATTGGTGAGGAAAGTGGCAAAGATACCGATTGTGTAGGAAACCCAGTGCTGTTGGAGGTAATGGACCAGCAGGAGGTACTTGTTGTGCACCCAGCCGCTGTCCAGTACGGAAGCGGTTGAAGTGCCTCCACTTTCATCGAGCGTGTTGGAGGGAATTAGCGTGCGGACCAGGCGTCCAAGCGTTGCTTGCATCAAGTTTCTGTTGAAGATGGGAAAGAGTCAATTGGACGCAATTTTACCTTTTAATTCAAAAAGGCTAACATCGGAAAAATAGTAAAAACCAGCCAGAACTTGTTACACCAAGCCCTATGACTGATCCTCTGCTCCCTCTTTTGGAACAATTGGCAACCCATCACTNACCTGCATTATCTACTCCACCTGTTGCACTGCGTGGTGATGGTTCAGATCGACAGATTTATCGATTCTCTGCAGGAAGNGGCCTCTCATGGATTGGNGTTACCAACCCAGTCCGGGAAGAAAACCGAGCTTTTTTGGCAATGTCCCGACACTTTCGAAAGCAGAGCATTCCTGTTCCTGAAATTTATGTGGAAGATCCACAGCAACTGGTTTACCTGCTTGAAGATCTGGGTAACCAGACACTAGCCGACTGGCTGACAGATCTGGATCCGGATGTGCCCGAAACTACGGNGCGCATCCGAGAGGTCTACCAGGAGGCGCTTGAGGTACTAATCCAAATGCAAACCAAGGGGACAGTTGGTTTTGATCGCAGCTGGTGTCACGCTGCTCCTGAATCGAATACAGCACTCTTTCAAGCAGATCTCCAATACTTTCGTCAAAGATTCTGGAAAGCTTTTGTACCCGATAGTCCTNTTACTGCAGCTCTGAGCGAAGAACTATTGACGCTGGCCGAAACGGTGGGTAGGTTGCCAAGAACAGTGTTTGTCTCACGGGACTTCCAATCCCGTAATCTGATGTGGCATCATGATCAATTATATATGATTGATTACCAGTCGGGTGGCATTGGAGCACCACATTACGACCTAGCTGCTCTACTTCACGCTTCGAAGGCCGGATTAAATGAAGCGCTACGTGAGCAACTTCGAGACGACTACCAGGAACTTGGTGCACGGNATCGCCTAATTGATCCGAAGCACTTTACTAGTGAACTAGAGCAGTTTGTTCTGCTACGTCGATTGCGCTCCTTGGGTACTTATGGATACCTTTCAGCCATCAAAGGTAAGTGGCACTTCCTTGATTCCATCCCCGGAACCATCCGAGATGTTCACAGAATGCTACACGAACGTCCGGCACTACATCACTGGACTGCTCTATGTNCCTTGTTTAAGGAATGGCAGGATCGCGATGAACTGCAAGATCGCGACTGGCTGCAACAANAAGCACAAATGATCGCCTCCCANAACCTGAAGGAAAAACCCTAGCATGCCTGCATCTGAAAGCGATAAGCCACTCTCTTTTGTCGAGAATCGCAACCTGCGAGAGCATCCGACAGAAACTAACGCTCCCGCCTTCCGGCCAGATCCTCTTTCTGTGGATCGCAGTGAAACACTGGAAGCGATGAATCATCATGCAAAAGAACAGATTGATCGACTTCAGGAACAAGCCCAATTACTGCTTCGGCAAGCCCAGGAGATTGAAGCACGTGTGCAACTTGCAGAACAGATCGCCAAGGCGCAGTATCGGTTCACACCAGTATTGCTGCAACCCTACCATCTCTACAAAGCTGCCCAATCCAATAGCCATGTCCTCAGCCTGATTGGCCCGGAGGAGTGGAGCAACTCCTGTCCTTACGGCTCCTATCTAGCTTGTGTGCGTCAGTTGGGAGATGGCACCTGGGAGCCTCTTGAGCGGGGTGATTCATTCGAAACTTTGCAGACACTGCCCGCACCCTAGTCTAACCCTTGCATCGGCGTTGTTCAGAGATTGAACCAGCTATAAAAATACGGATTAATGAATCAAGAAGAACAACGCACACTCTCGCTCTTCGAGGCCGTTGATGGTAATGAGCGCATCAGTCAGCGCCAATTGGCCCAAGAGCTTGGGCTTTCCTTGGGATTGACCAACGCCTTTCTACAAACAGTGCTTCATAAGGGCTGGGTCCGCGCTCGTCAGGTCAGTGCCCGGCGCTGGGCCTACTTCCTGACACCAGAAGGCTTCCGAGAGAAAAGCCGCTTGACGATGAATTACCTGCGGCGGACGATGAATTCGTTTCATGAACTTAAAACACTCATCCTTCAGCATTTCACTAAACTCGAGCGGCAAGGTTGTCAGCGGATTCACTTGTGCAGTGAAGGAGATCTGCGAGAAATTATTCGTCTTTGCCTGCCACTTTCCAAACTAGAATTGTTTGCCTCCATGAGCCCTGATGAGTTGCTCAAGCGACCGCTGCCGATTTTGGCTCAGGATGAGTGGATGTTTCTGGCTGTCCTACAAGATCAGGGACCTTTGATCCTGCATCTGCAGCAACATGGCTGGAAGGTGGGTCAACATTTTGTCTGCCTCTACTGAGCAGTGAACTCAGACACCCCTACCTCACCGTCTCTCCACTTGGGGCTACTGAAGAAACTACCTATTGAAGCACTGGCTGGNTGGGGGTGTGTGACTCCGTTTTGGGGTGGAAAGATGGCAGATCCTTTCTCAGCAGGGCAAGCGACTTTTACGGTACAGCCAGAGGATTTGTTTGCTCTCAAGCAGTGGCTAACTACAGTTGGACTGACCAAGTTGGAGCGACAGTTGAAGGTGCTTGGCATCGAAAGAGGCAGTACCGAAGTTGCTGAGGTAGTGAGCCGTCAGTTTGTCCTGCAGGGAAGCCCCAATGGTTCCCAAGACTTCCTGTTCCTGACTGCTTGGAGAGTTTCACATTCTCAACGCAAGTTCGCCTTCTCAAGTCGCTTGTCTCCCTCTAACAAATCGAAATAATCCCTACCAGCTTGATGAGGAAGAATTGACTGTTGTTGGCATCTTCCTTAACGTTNCTTTCTNTTTTTCAAATAGTTGCTTNTTATTTTCTNCAAGAAATAATTATGAAAGCTTGGTTGGACGAACTAGTTGATGGAATCTACCGTGGGCTTTTTGCTCTGATTGTATTATTCGTACCTACTTTGGCGCTAGGTGAACTGGCTAAGGTGATCTTTCCAACAGGGTATAACGGTTGGTCCTTTCTTGGATTACTTTGCGCCTATTTTCTGCTGCTCTATCGACTGCGTCATCGGTTGCCCTACTGGCGGGACGAGAAACAAACCNATTCCTGACGGGNTTGTGCTGCAAACCNATTTTCAACATGAATTCATCGAATGAAAGGATTCGCATGAGTGACAATGCACGGATTGATATCAGAGGTAAGTCAGTGGATCTGCCGATTGTAGAAGGCAGTGAGGGTGAATTGGGACTGAACATCAGCAAACTACGTGCGCAGTCCAAGGCAATCACGCTGGATCCAGGCTATGTGAACACAGGTGCGTGCACCAGTGCGATTACCTTTCTAGACGGCGAAGAAGGAATTCTACGTTATCGAGGCTATTCCATAGAGGAGTTGGCAGAGCATTCCAACTTTCTGGAAGTNAGCTACCTCCTAATTTATGGTGATTTACCAACGGNAGAACAATTGGAAGAGTTCCGTTGTAACGTCACGATGCACACGATGCTCCACGAGGACTTGCGCCACATCTATGAGGCATTTCCAAAGGACGCCCATCCAATGGCGATTCTCTCGTGCATTGTTTGCGCTCTCTCCACGTTCTACGATGACTTCAGCCACCGCGACCAGAGTGCGGTCGATCTCGCGGTGTGGCGACTCGTTGGCAAACTGCCCACGATCGCAGCTTGGTCCTATAAGAAAAATAGTGGTCAGCCCTTTGTTTATCCGAAGAACCACCTTGATTACTGTGCCAACTTCCTGAACATGATGTTCAGCGTACCNGCTGGGCCTTATGAAGTTCCTGAAGTGTTCGTCAAGGCGCTCAACGTGCTCTTCATTTTACACGCCGATCACGAACAGAACTGCTCCACATCAACAGTACGCCTGGTGGGTAGTAGCCAAGCTAACCTGTTTGCTTCGATTTCATCAGGGATTGCAGCGCTCTGGGGACCACTGCATGGAGGGGCAAATCAGGCTGTACTGGAAATGCTGATGCAGATTCAGAATGATGGTGGCGATGTGCAGAAGTTTGTGAATCTTGCCAAGGACAAGAATTCAAATTTCCGCCTGATGGGCTTTGGCCACCGAGTNTATCGCAATTTTGATCCACGGGCCAAGATCATCAAGCGCTATGCCGATGAGGTCCTCAAAGTTGTTGGGGTACAGGATCCTTTGCTGGATATTGCCAAGCAGCTGGAGGAGGCCGCGTTGCAAGACGAATACTTCATTGAGCGCAAACTCTATCCGAACGTCGATTTCTACAGCGGGATCATCTACAAAGCGATTGGCTTCCCGATTGATATGTTCACTGTCCTATTTGCGATGGGACGAATGCCAGGTTGGATCGCACATTGGATCGAAATGCACAACAGTGATGCCAAGATCGGGCGCCCTCGACAGATCTATACAGGTCCAACACAACGTTCTTATCAACAGATCAGCCAGCGCTGATTTTATCTCTCCAGGGGCTGTGCGACTNTGCGGCTCCATTTTACCTGTCCCTCATTTCACTCGCCGTTGTGCCACGAGAACCCGTGGATGACCTTGCAAGTCCTNACAAAATTCAACCAAGCTCCATGCCTCAGTTTCTTGAATAAGCCTGGTCAAAGCTGGTTGTTGATCATACCCAATCTCGACAATCAGCCAACCACCAGATCGTAGTAGGCGAGGACCTTGCTTGAAAAATTCCCGATACCAGAAAAGACCGTCTTCACCACCATCCAGTGCCAGATGTGGTTCAAATTGGCTGACTTCGGGACTTAAACTCGTAATCGCTGTAGTTCGAATGTAGGGAGGGTTACTNAGGAGCGCATCAAACTGATGGGTCGCAGATAGAGTTGCAAAACCATTGGACTGGAGTAATTGTAACTGATTCTGACGTGGTTCAAGGAGCAGTGAGTGCTCCTTACAATTTTGCTGAGCTACTTGGAGGGCGATTGTGCTTTGTTCCAGACAGAGCCAATCTAGTTGTGTGCGTTCTGCACAGAGTGACAACGGGATGGCCCCAGTACCTATGCCAAGTTCCAGTAGTCGTAGAGGGTGTTTGGGAAGGTAATTGAGCGCTGCTTCGATCAGCGTTTCTGTGTCAGGACGCGGGATGAGAATGCCTGGAGCAACGCGCAGCCGAAGAGACCAAAAATCTCGGTAGCCCAAGATATAGGCGACAGGGCATCCTTGGCCACGCTTACGAACTATTTGTCGATAGTCCGCTCGTTCTGATTCTGTGAGAGGCCGATCGGCTTGTAAATACAGTTGCAGGCGCTCGCACCCTAGTACATGAGCGAGCAGCAACTCTGCATCCAATCGTGCGGTAGCTAGTTGTTTTTCACGAAAGTAGTCCGTGGTCCAATGCAAAACAGCTTCAATTGTCCAGGCGTCTGGGATTTCAGGCACGCTGAGATTCGGTTGCTCCAACTGACTCGTCGGCTTCTCCAGGTGTTTCCAAGGTTTCTCCAGCAGCGGCTTTGTTAGGAGTTGGTTCCTTAAGAAAGCGTCCCATCAGGCTATTCATAGCGTCTTGGACTCGCTTGACTTGCTCCATGGACTGTCCAACCAGCCGATCCGAAGTTCGTTTGGCCTCAATCGTAATGGAAGATTCCTTGACAGAAATATCCCCATTGACGGCAATCCAGGCTTTCCGGCGCGTAAAAAATTCTAAATAGCCGCTGATCTGGGCAATCCGACGTCGACAATCAGACATGCGTAGCTTAAGGCGTTGACTGAAGGATTCCGACTGGTCTTGTTGTTTCATCTGCAGAAAGCCTGCGAGAGCTCTCTCGTAAAAGCGCTTTGCCTGTTGAAATTTCTCTTCTGCACTTTTCCACTCCAGCACAAAGGTGTCCTGTTCAGCTAAGCGAAATAGGCACCAACCCTGGTTACGATACATATCGGGTGTGGTCTTGTTGCGTAATTCGGCGGATTTACCAAATCTCTCGAGAGATTCGACAAAGTGCTCTAACTTCAGCAGTTCGAATCCTTCATGATAGTACTGTTGAGATAGCTC
Source organism: Deltaproteobacteria bacterium (assembly GCA_002684675.1). Classification (GTDB taxonomy): domain Bacteria; phylum SAR324; class SAR324; order SAR324; family NAC60-12; genus JCVI-SCAAA005. Next base: position 8,994 of record NYVT01000098.1, on the reverse strand, counting down.
GGAAGAAGTGGCAGGATCGGTCATGGTTGATTTAGATTTTATGGGCAAGGATAGGTGCCGGGAGGAACAATCAATTCGGGATGCCGAACAATGGTTGTCGACTGTCCTGTTGTAAAATGATAAGTGACTCGCTCTTCAGAAATGAAGAAAAACTCTGGAGCACTTTCTTCCCAGCCAGCATTGCGTCGAAACTCCCTTTCATAGACAACTCGACAGAGATAATCAATTTGCTGCTGTTGAGTGGTGGGATAGAGTAAGGAACGAGGAGCCCGTTGACAGGCACTGATGGCGAGAGGGATCAGGATGGTCAGCCAAGAAGCTTTTGAAAAGGACATGAGCGTTGCCTGTACTCAGAAACAACGGCGATGAAATCAGGAAGCAGCTTCCTACACGGCTGCTGTTGATGGAAGCTTTTCGTCTTCAGGAATGTCTACGGGACCTGATGATTCAGGGCCAGAGTCAATGCGCCACTGACGATAGCCATATTGCACAGCATTGGCAATCTGGCGGGCGAAGCGGTCACGACCAAAGCGTTGGGTCTGCTTGCGCAGCTGAACTGGATCGAAGCCTTCCCACGTCTGCTCCATTTGCTCAATTGCAGTACAGAGGACATCGACACGGGTTTCCTTGAAAAAAATACCAGTCTGTTCGTTAACGGTCTCCAGTGCACCTCCACCCGCAAAAGCCAGCACCGGAGTACCGGCTGCCTGGGCTTCCAAAGGTGTGATGCCAAAGTCGTCAATTCCTGGAAAAACAAAGGCCCGAGCCTGCTGATAAAGCGCTGGAAGTTCGTGAGAGGTTCGGTCTCCCAGGAACTCAATATTTGGTTCGGCAATCGATTGACAGTACTCCTGATCCTGACCCGTACCAACAATTTTCAAGGGTAGTCCCAAACGGTTGAAGGCTTCGATTGCCAAGTCAACCCGCTTGTTTGGTGCGAAGGCCCCAACCATCAGGTAATAGTCTTGTTTGCTCACTGGCCCTTGCGGTACAAAGGCTTCTAGATCAACGGGTGGATAGACGACTTGAGACTCGCGGTCGTAATATTCCAGAATTTTTTGACGAATGTTACGACTGTTGCAGAGAAAAGTGTGTACTCGCTTGGCGCTGGATTTGTCCCATTCTCGCAGATAAGGCCGCATTGCTTCTCCCCCGAGTCGCTGTAGCCGTGAGGTTTGCAGTCGCCGGAAGTAGAGGTCGAAAGAATCCCATATGTAGCGCATGGGTGCGTGTACATAGGATAAGTGGTAGGTATCGGGTCCCACGCGAACACCCTTGGCAGCACAATGGCTTGAACTGATGATGATGTCGTAGTCACTGAGGTCAAAAGCTTCAATCGCTGTTGGAAAGAGTGGCAAAAAGTAGCGGTAGTGCTTGATGCCCCTAGGAATGTGCTGCAGAAAAGATGTGTAGATCGGCATCTCCGCAATTGTAGGCGAGATACTGCCTGCCTGATGCACAAGCGTGTAGATATCTGCCTGAGGGAAAAGTTCGCAGAACACTTCTAGGCATTTTTCTCCGCCACGCATACCGGTCAACCAATCGTGAACCAGGGCAACTCTTCGACCTTCCAGTAACGCCATCCTGTTTCTTTCTGAGAATTATTGTAGCCTGTAAATCGGTGAAATGTACCCGTCCCTGTCCAAATCTGCAACCAGAATCGTCCCTGTAACTATGCCATCTCCGACCGCTTCCAAGTGCTTCTGGATTCGTCTTCAACAATTACGCTTCCATGCCTATCATGGGGTATTGCCAGAAGAAGCCACTTTGGGACAACGCTTTGTACTGGATTTGGAGTGTGCATTCCATCCGCCATTAGAACCTTGGTCTGATGAATTATCGCATACGGTATCTTATGCAGAGCTTTGCGAACAAATCCTTGAGCTTTGTGAACAGCGTAGATTCAAGTTGCTGGAATCACTGGCCGATGCGATTGTTGAACGTCTCCGTGCAGAATTCCCAAAGCTTGAGTACATCCGAGTTTGTTTGCACAAGCCCTCAGTTCCTCTAAAAGCCTTATTGGATGAAGCTACGGTAGAGCTTCGCTGGTGTAGTGAGACATGGCCAAACTCACTAGTTTCTCCTTGATATTTTTAAATCCCAACCTGTCTGATCCAGTGCCTTAGAAAGAGTGGTACTTGCTGACTTAAGCGAGATCTGATCTACTAATTTTTTCCATCTATCATTTTCTCGCTTGGAAGCATTCATGAAACTCCGAGTTGCTGCTGCAACACTAAATCAAACTCCACTAGACTGGTCTGGTAATCTTCGCCGTATTCGTCAGGCAATTGAACAGGCACGTCAGCAGGAAGTGCAACTGCTACTGATGCCAGAGCTTTGTTTGACAGGATATGGCTGTGAAGATGTTTTTCACGCGGAACAACTACATGATTATGCTTGGGAGCAACTGTTGTCACTGCTACCGCTCACCAATGAGATGGTAGTTGTCCTTGGGGTGCCGTTACGTGTTCGCAAGCAGACTTACAATGCAGCAGCACTGCTGGTGCGTCAGCAGTTGGTGGGACTAGTCTGCAAGCAGACGTTGCCTCAGCACGACCTGTTTTATGAGCCACGCTGGTTCCAGCCTTGGATTCCAGGCAAGCAGGAGCTGCTGGAACGGAATGGCCTTCAAGTTCCGTTTGGAGATATCTGCTTTGATCTAGGGGGTGTGCGGGTTGGGATGGAGATCTGCGAAGATGCTTGGGGTACCTCCCGTCCGGCTCAAAGTTTGGCTTTTCAGGATGTGGATCTGATCCTCAATCCAAGCGCCAGTCCATTCAGTTTTGGCAAGACCCAGTTGCGGCAACAGCTGGTTACAGAGTCTGCCCGTTCAACGGCTACGACCTATCTCTATGCCAATCTGCTAGGAAATGAAGCTGGCAGAATCATCTACGAAGGCAGCACTTTGATTTCTCATGGTCGGCAGGGAATTGTAGCATCCGGTCGTTGCTTTTCCTTTACAGAATTCCAGATGACGACGGCAATTGTGGATCTGCGCCTGACACGTCTGGATCGTAGCAAGCTACCAGCTCGAACTACATCAGAATCCTCACTTCACTGCATTTTCTGCCCGTTTTCCTGGAAATCTTTACCCATTTCTCTGAAATCTACAGCGAAATCATTGGCTCCACCTCTGAGTAAACATGAGGAATTTACTCACGCAGTGAGCCTCGGACTGTGGGACTACCTGCGCAAGAGTCACAGTCGTAGTTTTGTGGTTTCAGCCAGTGGTGGTGCGGATTCCTCCAGTCTGGTGGTACTGGTTTACTTGATGTTGCGTCTCGCTGATGAGGAAATGGGTCGTGCCAAGCTGGTCGAATACCTGACAAGGCTCTGGTCAATGGACCTACCGGCCGATATTTCACTCACGGAGTTGATGTCACGCTTATTGCTAACCATCTACCAGTCAAGTGAGAATTCTTCAGCAACTACTCGGTCTGCTGCACGCACAGTTTGTGAATCGGTTGGTGCCCGACACTTCGAATACGATATCCAACCCTTGCTGGATCAACACTGTGGCTGGATGGAGCAGCAACTGGAACGACCGCTGGACTGGCAGCAAGATGATTTGGCCTTGCAGAACATTCAGGCTCGGGTCCGGGCTCCAGGGGCTTGGTTCCTGACGAATCTTCACAGTGCACTACTGCTATCCACTAGCAACCGGAGTGAAGCTGCTGTGGGTTACGCAACCATGGATGGGGATACCGCAGGAGGACTTAGTCCGCTTGGGGGCATAGATAAAGCCTACCTGCGCGAATGGTTGCGTTGGTTAGAAAAAGAAGGATTGCCAATGATCGGCCCGCTACCTTTTTTGCATTGTGTGAACGAGCAGGAGCCGACAGCGGAATTACGACCACTTGCCGCAGCACAGTCCGACGAAGATGATCTGATGCCCTATCATGTGTTGGATGCAATTGAGCGTGCTGCAATTCGAGAACACCGCTGGCCGCTAGAAATTTGGCATGATCTGCAGGATCATTTCCCAGATTTGCCGCCGGTTCAACTAGCACATTATACAGAACGCTTTTTCCGTCTCTGGTGTCGGAACCAATGGAAACGAGAGCGTCTGGCACCGTCCTTTCATTTGGATGAAGAAAACCTAGATCCGAAAACATGGTGTCGCTTCCCGATCCTTTCGGGAAACTTTGAGACTGAGTTGGAAGCCCTCAGGGCTGCCGCACACCCAATCTTCCTTGACTCGTAGGAGTATCGCTTCATGGAACAGGGAACCCTAATCGGTAACATCCTCGCCTGGTTGTTGCTGGTGGTCGCAATGACCTTCGACTTTGTCAACTTTAGCCTGGACATTGGTAAGCTGGGCTACTTCGTTGATGTACCCTCTCTGATGATCGTTTTTGGAGGAACAATTGCCTCCACCTTTATTCTCCATCCGATGGATGAAGCAAAGACCTTTGGCAAGAGTATTGGGGTCACCTGGAAGCCCAATAACGTACAGTTGGTCGAGACCCTGACCTTGATCGTTGACGTTGCAAAAATTGCTAGAAAGAACATCCTTGCTATCGAAGACGCACTGCCTAGCATCGAAAACCTGTTTCTCCGCAGTGGGTTGCGACTGGTGGTCGACCGAGTTGATCGACAGGCAATCGTCGATATGATGTCCCACGAAATGAAATTCACCATGGCCGGTAAGGATAGTGAGGCAGCTGTACTTGGGACGATGGGTTCTCTCTGCCCTGCCTGGGGGATGTTGGGAACACTTGTTGGCTTGGTCCTTCTGCTCCAGAACCTAGACGATCCGTCTGCGATTGGCCCTGCGATGGCGGTAGCGTTGATAACAACGTTCTACGGATCTCTCTTTGCCAACGTGATCTTTAATCCATGTAAAGGGAAACTAGACATCTACAATGCTGAGTACAAGACGTTGATGGAGATGATTAAGGACGGTGTGCTGTACATTGAGCGCGGTGAGCGACCAGATTTCATCGAATCTGACTTGATGAACTACCTGCCGCCTGACAAGAAGGCAATGTACGAAGCACTGAAGTTTGAAAACCAAGGCGGTGGCGGCGAAGGCTGATCTCACTGACTACCCCAAGTTGGAGAATGCATGGGACAAATCATCGATTCCGACGATTGCCCGGTCTGTGAGGAATTCAAGGATGGCTGGATTTTTACGTATGGAGATCTAGTTACCCTATTGCTGTGTTTCTTCATTCTGCTCTTTTCACTCTGCAAGATCGACGATCACAAGCTTAAGCAAATCTCTGATAGTTTTCGTTCGCTTCCTCCAGGGAGTCCGTTTCTTTTCAGTGGGCGTTCTTCTAACTTGGAGCATGCAGCTCAGGAGTTGGAGAAGATGGATATGCCCGACAGCGTGAACGTAAGTGCAGGAAAAGAAGGAGTTGAGGTTTCCTTCAGCCGAAATGTTGCTTTTACTCAGGGGTCGATTGAGTTGAGCCGGGAGGTCAAGGAGACTATTGATAAGATGCTACCAACGATTGGGCCGTTGCCCAACGATATACTGATTTCAGGACACACAGATCCTACCGATGTCAATGATCGCTTCCCATCCAACTGGGAAATGTCAATAGGCCGAGCCAGTGCGATTGCGACCTATTTGGAATCGAAGGGAATTCCAACCAAGCGGATTCAAGTAGCTGGCTTCGGTGATTCTCGTCCACGCTTCTTCGGTGACACAGCTTACAAGCGTTCTCTCAACCGTCGCGTTGAGATCCTGCTGATGCCTGAAGACATGCAGCGCTGATTCCCCAAACCAACGGATACGAACTGCATGGGTATTCCAATTGATGAAGAAGATTGTCCGGTCTGTGAGGAGTTCAAAGATGGCTGGATCTTTACGTATGGAGATCTGGTTACCTTACTGCTGTGCTTCTTCATTCTGCTTTTCTCAATGTGCAAGTATGAGATTGAGAAATTTAAGAGTGTTGCTGAGAGTTTCAAGCCCTTGCCAGCCGGTACTCCATTCATGGAGGAGGGCAATGACTCCATGGTGGAGCAAATCTCCAAGAATGTTGAAAATACCGAGTTGGGCGATAGCACCAATGTAACGGCAGAAGCTCGTGGAGTAGTTGTTTCCTTCAGTGCCCAGGCTTTCTTCGAGCCAGAATCCAGCGAATTGACAGCAGATGCTCGTAAAGAACTTCAGCGCTTTGCCCAATTGCTTTTCCTACTGCCCAATCCCATCCAGATTGAAGGCCACACCGACAATACCCCTCTGACAAAATGGTCTTCAGGGTGGGAACTGTCCGGTGCCCGCGCGGCTCGAGTTGCAAGATTCCTGATCGAAACGGGCTTGGAAGCCGGTAAGGTGACGGCTAAGGCCTATGGGGCTAATCGTCCGCGCTTCCGCAACGACTCTGAAATTCAGCGTGTTCTCAACAATCGAGTAGAATTGATCATCCTGCCGGCCGAGGAGTAAACCCCGTCTAATCCCCGCTCCTGTCTTTTTTCACTCGCACCTCCGCTCTCTTCTGCTAGCTTATAAGACTTTTCAAAGTTTCCTCTGCCAGTCACGCTTTCCTGAACTCAATTTGCATGGAACTCACCGCCGAACAGCGGGATATTGTCGATTTTCCCTTACGCCACGGAGAGATCCTCAAGGTAGTAGCCTTTGCGGGAACCGGCAAAACCACTGTACTTGAACAATTCGCCCGAGCCCGCCCCAGCCTTAGGCTACTTTATGTGGCCTTTAACAAGTCTGTCCAGCAGGAGGCTGAGCAGCGTTTTCCGACAAACGTACATTGTCGAACAATCCACTCGTTGGCCTGGCGTAGTGAAGGGCTTCGATTTCGTCACAAACTTGTCAATCAAATACGTGCCAATCAAGTGATGGACTGGTTGAATCTGGACCAGCATGAGGTTGCTCGCTTTGTGATTGATACTTTGCTGAACTTTCTTGTCTCGGCTGACCCTCGACTCCATAGCGCCCACGTGCCAACCATCGCTCGGACTCACGTTGGTCCCAAGCATTTGCCAGATTTTGTACAACAAGCACGTGAGTTGTGGGTACGGATGAGTGATCCACAGCATGAAATGCCGATGCTGCATGATGGTTACCTCAAGCTCTATCAACTGTCGAAACCCGAACTACCCTATCACATCATTCTACTGGATGAGGCCCAGGATACAAACCCCGTAACAGCCCAACTACTGTTTCAACAGACTTGTGCCAAGATCATGGTGGGAGATCCGCATCAGGCCATCTATCAGTTTCGGGGGGCTATCGATGTGCTCTCTAAAGTACCGGTGAATGCCACGCGTTACCTGACCCAGTCCTTTCGCTTCGGCCCTACCATCGCACAGGCTGCGACAAGCGTACTACGTCAGTTCAAAGCAGAATCTAATGCTATCCGAGGTGCAGAGAAAACTGATCAACTTGGTAGGGTGCAAGGCAGCCTTTTTGCCTACCTGGCACGCACGAATGCAGCTCTTTTCGACCAGGCTACCCAATACTTGGGACTACGCAAATTTGGCTTTGTCGGTGGAGTACAGGGCTATCAGCTACCTGTGATCACTGAAACCTGGAAATTGTTCGAAGGACGGAAGAAAGAAGTGCGAGACTCTTATCTGAAGACCTTTAGTTCCTATGAGGCGCTAAGGGATTACGCAACTCAAGTGGAGGACTTTGAGTGGCTTGGACGCTGTCGGTTGGTAGAAAAGCATCAGAGGATGATTCCAGAGTTGGTTGAGGAAATGCTGGAACAATCAGTTGTCCAGGAGGAGGCCGAAGTCCTCTTCTCTACAGTGCACAAGGCAAAAGGTTTGGAGTTTGCCCAAGTGTTTCTAGCAGATGATTTCCCGGTTCTGGTACGTGAAGGACGTCCCTTGCCGCGGGAAGAACTCGCCACCGAAGAGGTCAATATGATCTATGTGGCAGCTACCCGAGCAATCGATCGTTTGCAGCCCAACTCTCGCCTCCAGAACTTTCTGGATATCTGCTGAATTCGCTAAAACTCAATGATGGAAGAGCCGAATCTTGGAGAAGGCCATGGTCATGCCATACTCGTTAGCGGCTTTAATAACCTGCTCGTCCCGGTTGCTTCCTCCTGGCTGTACCACATACTTCACACCATGCCGAGAGGCTTGATCCAGGTTGTCTCGGAACGGGAAGAAAGCATCAGAGGCTAGAGCCACCCCTTGGAGTTGAGTAAGCCATTCCTGTTTTTGCTCAGAATCTAGCAAGGGCGGAGGTTGATTGAAAAGCTGCAGCCACGCTTGTTTTTCTGGTGGAGTCATTTCCCCTTCAATATATGCTACCCGTGCATTTGTACGGTCCACTACTTTTACTCCATCCGCAAAGGATAGGGATCGCACCTTGGGGTGTTGTCGCAGGAACCAGAGATCAGCCTTGCGTCCAGCGAGCTTCGTACAGTCAATACGGCTCTGCTGGCCTGCCCCAATGCCAATCATCTGCCCATCCAGTGCATAACCAACCGAGTTGGACTGTGTGTACTTCAGTGTAATCGCAGCGAGTACCAGATCACGTTGAGCGTTGGCGGGTAGGTTCCTGTTCTCAGTAACGAGCTCGCTTAGTAAGTTCTCAGCATTCAGTAGTAGGTTATTACGCTGTTGTTTAAAGACAACTCCATAGACTTCACGAAATTCCCCATCTGGGGCTGTATATTCAGGATCAGCTTGTAAGACCACATAACTACCCCCTTTTTTGGCTTTCAGGATCTCCAGAGCCTCGGATTCAAAAGCTGGCGCAATCAGGCCATCAGAAACTTGGCTACGAATGATCTTTGCCGTCGAAAGGTCAACCTTGCGACTCAGTGCGATGAAGTCACCAAAGGATGATAAGGAATCAGTACCCCGTGCTCGCAGATAGGCCACAGCCAATTCACTCAGGCTCTTATCCTGGCAGTCATAGACTTCCTCCAGAACTTCACCAAGTGGAGTACCGACAGCAGCTCCTGCTGGGCTAACGTGCTTGAAGGAAGCTGCTGCGGGCAGGTTCATAGACTGATCTAACTCCCAAACCAACTGCCAGGCGTTCAGGGCATCCAGCAGGTT
>NYVT01000097.1:0-14221 GCA_002684675.1 Deltaproteobacteria bacterium | reverse complement strand
ACCCCTGCCAGGTTTAGAAGAAGTGGGCTATCTGACCTCAGATACCCTCTGGGACAAGTTGAAAGGAAGAGAAAAGGTTCCAAAACGCTTGGTGGTACTTGGTGGTGGGCCTATTGGCACGGAGTTAGCCCAAGCTTTTGCCCGATTAGGTTCCGAAGTGACCCAAATTCAAATGGGCAAGAGAATCATGCTTCGAGAAGATCCAGAAGTTTCTGAGATGGTTCAAAAATCATTAGAGCATGACGGAGTGACTGTTCTGACAAACCATAAAGCGGTTGGTTGTGGGTTGACGAATGATGAGAAGTGGATTGAAGTGGAAGACCAAGGAAAAACTCAACGAATAATCTTCGATGAACTGATCGTTGCTGTGGGTCGTGCACCTCGACTGAAAGGATTCGGTTTGGAAGAGTTAGGAATCCCGTTGGGTCGTGTGGTTCAGACTAATGAGTACTTAGAAACGATTTATCCACATATTCTAGCGGCTGGTGACGTGGCGGGGCCGTATCAGTTCACACACGTGGCTGGACACCAGGCTTGGTATGCAGCAGTTAATGCTCTCTTTGGGAAGTTCAAGAAATTTCGGGTGGACTACCGAGTGATCCCTTGGGCGACATTCTGTGATCCAGAAGTGGCACGAGTGGGACTCAATGAATTGGAAGCTCAGGAAAAAGGCATTCCTTACGAAGTTACTCGCTATGGCATTGACGATCTTGATCGAGCAATTGCAGATGGCACTGCCAAGGGGATGGTCAAAGTACTAACAGTTCCAGGTAAAGATAAAATCCTTGGGGTGACGCTTGTTGGTGAGCATGCCGGAGATCTGATCAGTGAGTTTGTAATGGCAATGAAACATGGATTGGGCTTAAACAAAATACTTGGAACCATCCATATATACCCGACCTTGGCAGAAGCTAACAAGTATGCAGCCGGTGAATGGCGTCGGGCTCATGTAAACCCAAAGTTGTTATCGATTGTAGAGCGTTTTCATACATGGAGGCGTGGATGATTGATGCAGCCCTTCAGCCTCTGCAGCAACGGTTTCTTCAACTACCCGCGCAGATCCTGACACATTTGGGAATAAAGGCGGATCAGATCACTTTATTTGGTTTTCTGTTGGGATTGCTTGTAGTTCCAGCACTGGCTTACCAAGCTTATTCATTAGCTCTACTTTTCCTGCTTTTGAATCGTTTCGCTGATGGCTTGGATGGGGCAGTCGCCCGTCTTACGGAACCGACTGACCGAGGTGCTTTTCTGGACATCAGCTGTGATTTTTTTTTCTACGCTATCTTCCCCCTGGGATTTGCTCTCGCTGATCCTGTCAATGCTTTACCAGCTGCGGTGTTGATTACATCTTTCGTGGGCACTGGCTCTTCATTCCTGGCTTATGCGGCCATTGCAGCAAAGCGCGGCGACACCGCGATGGATTTTCCTCAAAAAGGATTATACTATCTAGGTGGTCTGACAGAGGGTTTTGAGACGATCATCCTCTTCATCAGCATGTGCCTCTTTCCTATGTTCTTTCCTCAACTAGCTTACTTTTTTGCAGTCGCCTGTGCAGTCACAGCCGTATCTCGCTGGTACCAAGGTTGGAAATTGTTCTCATAAGACTGAGTGATCCCAACCTTATCTTCACCCGATAATAAAACTCTAAGCATCCCTTTTTCTCCTTCTGGATTGACCGAAATCATCAAAAAAATCCTAAAGGTGAATTTTATGTTCGTCAATTTTAAGCTTGCTGAACGATCTTCTCTGAGTTAAAGGATTCCCCTTCAGATGTATTGACCTTCAGAACTATTAGGATGACTGAGGTTCATTGATTTGAATTGGTCACGGCTGTTTTGGATTGGCATCTAAAACTTAGGAATACAGATCTATTTGAAAAAATTCTTTTTTCTCTTTTTCCTAGCTAAAGCTGTAGCCACTGTTTTTCAACTTGGTGATTGTCATGAAGCCAAGTTCGATCCAAACAACTTGATATATTAGTTTCCTCCAGAGGTAACCTCAGGGTAATCATGCTGGAGATCAGCCAGATATCAAATATCTTCAAAAGGAATCCATGAGCAACCTAACAAGGCGAAATTTTGGGAAACTGGCGTTGGCTACATCAGTCCTTGCACTTACAGGAGCCAATTCCACAAAGGCTGCAGGTAGAATTCGACACTTCTGGTGGGGTAACAAGGAGAGAGACAAGCGAACTTATGCGACGATTGATGCCTTCAACGCGGCTTTTTCGGATTCAACTGTAGTGGGAGAGACCCTAGGTTGGAGAGACTATTGGCCAAAAATGGCAACCCAAGTGGCCGGCAAGAATATGGCGGATGTGATCCAGATGGATTACCGCTACATCGCAGAATATGCACGCCGAGGTGCCATCAAATCCCTGAATTCCCACCTTGACAGTGGGGCGATTGATATGTCTGATTTCGCGCAGTTCTCTTTCGATGGAGGGACTGTCGATGGCCAGGTCTATGGGGTAAACATCGGAACGAACTCACAATTTGTCCCTTATGACAAAACCCTTCTGGACCAGTTAGGTTTGACCTTTGATCCTTACAAGTGGAATTGGGATGAATTCGTCAAGATTTCAAGAGAAGTGACCAAAAATACACCGGATGGCATTTACGGATCTGTAAACAATGGCGGGCAGGAGGTTTGGTTAGATATTTGGCTCCGTCAAAAAAATAAGGCACTTTACCATGAAAATGGGGACTTGGCCTTTGACCAGAAAGACATTGAGGAGTATTGGTCCTTCTGGGTGGACTGCCAAGAGACAGGNGTGAGTTGGCCTGCNACNGAGGAGGCCGCATCCACCTCGATGGCAAAAAGTGGAATTCCAACCAAAAAAACTGCATTTGATAGCTATTGGACAAACCAAATCGTAGCCATTCAAAAGCTGACGGATCATCANATTGANATGGCAACAATTCCACANAANCCGGGTGATAGCCCAGGTATGTATTACAAGTGCGGGCAATTNATAAGTATGTCCAGAGATACCCANGATGAGTCNCTNTCGGCAAAATACATGAACTTCTTTATCCGAGACCCCCGAGCGGTTGNAATTCTCAAGCTGGAGAGAGGAGTGCCTGGTACCAAGGAAATGCGCGACTTNTTGAAGCCTGGCTACTCACGAGAAGAAGCAATTATGGTTGAGTACCTTGAGGGAATTGAAGGAAGAACTAAGAAACTGCCCCCAGTTCCACCTAAAGGTGCGGGTGAGATTGACCGAGCCTTCGAAAGATANTGGGAAGGTGTGGCCTTTGGCAAAACCAAGATCGCGTCAGCAGCAAAATCTTTCTACCGGGAAGCAGAAAGAATTCGTCGGAAGCAAGGGTAATCCATCAAAGNAATTCCCCTTTTGCTAGGGGAGTTGCTGAAATTCAAATGAAAAAAGAGAATTTTGCAGCCTACATTTTTCTGCTGCCNTGGTTGGTAGGCTTTTTCTTACTGACGATACAACCAATCGTTTCATCCTTTTACCTGTCACTGACAGAATACGATACGGTTTCAGATCCCTATTTNATTGGATTTGAACACTACGAGTACATGTTCGTTGACGATTATCGGTTCTGGGAAGCTCTCAAGGTAACTTTTTTCTTCGTAGCTGTTGGCGTTCCATTCAAATTAGGTTTTGCNNTAGCAATTGCTCTGTGGCTGAACCAGGGTGTTCAGGGTCTTAGTCTNTATCGGGCAGTTTTTTACTTACCCTCACTGTTGGGNTCCAGTGTAGCGGTTGGTATTCTTTGGCGGCAGGTCTTCCATACCGATGGCCTTGTAAATTACCTGCTGGCTTTTCTTGGGATTTCTGGGCCAAGTTGGCTGTCTGATCCGGATACATCCATTTACACGGTGATTCTACTAACTATTTGGCAATTTGGTTCACCGATGCTGATCTTCCTGGCAGGGTTGCGTCAGATCCCTCATGATCTCTATGAAGCATCATCGATTGATGGGGCTTCGAAGTTNCGACAATTCTGGAAAATCACCCTCCCCCTGCTTGCTCCTGTCATCTTTTTCAACCTTGTTCTNCAGACCATTGATGCCTTCAAGACATTCAATAATGTTTTCATTATCAGTGGTGGNAATGGTTCTCCAGTTGATTCTTTGCTGTTCTACACGCTCTACCTCTATCAGCAAGGCTTTGAATTCTTCAGAATGGGATACGCTTCCGCACTCGCTTGGGTTCTCTTAATCATCATCAGTATCTTTACAGCAATTTATTTCTATACTTCCAAGTATTGGGTTTACTACGAAAGTGAGAAATAGNGATGAAGCAGAATCGTCTTCTGAAACACCTTTATCTAGCCATTGCCTCACTGNTCATGCTCTACCCGTTGTTATGGATGTTGAGCAGTTCTTTCAAACCAGAAAGTATTATCTTCAATGACCTCAGCTTGTGGCCAAGCCAATTCACGTTTGAAAACTATCCCAATGGATGGCAGGCGCTGAGAATAGATTTTTCTATATTTTACAAAAATTCTGCCATTGTTGCAGTTTTTTCAGTGATNGGNAATCTCATCTCTTGCGCCTTCACAGCATATGCTTTTGCACGGCTTGANTTCAACTTTAAGAGATTCTGGTTCGCGTTGATGATGATGACGTTGATGCTACCTTATCATGTAGTCTTAATCCCACAGTATATTTTGTTTTTAAAACTTGGCTGGGTNAATACTTANTATCCACTCATAGTTCCNAAATTCTTGGCCCAGGAAGCCTTCTTTATTTTTCTGATGGTTCAGTTCTTTAAGCAACTACCGCGGGAATTGGATGAATCTGCCATGATGGATGGATGTTCTNTCTTCNGAATTTTCTTCAAGATCATTGTACCCCTCTCAATACCAGCCTTTGGAACGGCAGCAATCTTTTCATTTTATTGGACCTGGGAAGATTTTTTTGGCCCTCTGATTTACCTGAACGATATTGAGAAATACACAGTGCCACTTGCCCTGCGNGCATTTGTAAGTGCAGAGGATCTTTCTTTTTATGGTGAATCNTTTGCGATGTCTATTCTATCACTGATTCCAGTGTTTATTTTCTTTATAATTTTTCAAAGATTCATTATTCACGGAATCGCAATGAGTGGGATTAANGGTTAGCAACATGGCAAACATATTATTGAAAAACATTAGTAAGCATTTCGATANTGTGAGAGCCATTGATCAGGTCAGCTTTGAGGTNAGAAATGGCGAATTTCTTGTTTTGGTAGGNCCCTCAGGCTGTGGTAAATCAACNTTACTGCGCTCAATTGCGGGTCTAGAAAATATAACAGGAGGCCAGATTCACATTGACGATAAGAATGTCACAGAGATTCATTCTTCAAAGCGTGACCTNGCAATGGTTTTTCAGTCCTACGCGCTCTACCCGCACATGAACGTTTACAAGAATCTATCNTTTGGCCTGGAGACAATGAANATNCCCAAAGATGTTATAGATGAGCGGGTTCAGAAGGCAGCNCANATCCTTCAAATCGACCAACTGCTGAAGAGGAAACCCAAGCAACTTTCAGGAGGACAAAAACAACGTGTCGCAATTGGTCGAGCGATTGTTAGGGAGCCAAAGGCATTCCTCTTTGATGAACCACTGTCCAATCTGGATGCAGATCTAAGGGTGCAGATGCGGGTCGAGATTGCAAGGCTGCAAAAAAGGCTTGGAGCAACCACGATTTACGTAACTCATGATCAGGTCGAGGCCATGACGATGGCTGATCGGATTGTTGTCCTCAATGGTGGAAGAGTAGAGCAGATTGGGAAGCCACTGGAGCTATATAACCAGCCGAGCAATGTTTTCGTTGCCTCCTTCATTGGCTCGCCCAGGATCAATCTGATCAGGTTGAGTGAACTGGTTGAGCTACAAAACGTAGGGAAAGCAGTTATACCGGAGGCAACGCTTAAAACTTTTGAAGATAAGAGGGTTGAGCAAATCGGTTTCCGACCGGAGATGGTGAAGGCTGAGACGACAGTTTCGGCAAGTGATTTACTGATTCACACGGAAGTTTCACATATGGAGCAGCTGGGTAGTGAGGCTTACATCTATCTTGAAACAGATCACAAAATCAATTTTGTGATGCACAACCAAGGTCAACAACACTTTGAATCCAAAACCAAGTTGGCTGCACAGATTGATTTAGGCTCATCACACTTTTTTGATAAATCAGGATCTGCTTTGGTTATCGAGAAGAGCTAGTATGAAAAAATGCGCGATTGTCGGGGTTGGTGGCCGGCACAAAATGTTTCGTGAATCTCTCATAAAAAAATATGCTGTCAATCATCGACTGGTGGCTATCTGCGATTCTAATCTTGGCAGATTGCGCTATGCAGAACAATCACTGAAGAAATCAAATGTCTCGGTAACTTGCTATCTGGAGAAAGATTTTCATAAGCTCTTACGAGTCGAAAAACCAGATATTCTCATTGTGACTTCACCAGATTATACTCACCACAAATACATCATTGCAGGTGCAAAAAAAGGCTGCCAGATCATCAGTGAGAAACCAATCACCAGCAGTCTGCTATATCTGAAAAAGATTGTCACAGAACTAAACAAAGTTCAGACAATTGCAACGATTACTCACAATTATCGCTACTCTCCATACCGCTCACAGGTAAAGGAGCTTTTGATGAGTGGTACCATCGGAACTGTTAAGGCGATCACCTTTGACTGGCATCTAGATCGAGTTCACGGTGCTGATTATTTTCGCAGGTGGCATCGCTACAAAAGCAATTCGGGTGGATTAGCTGTGCACAAAGCTACTCACCATTTTGATTTGATCAATTGGTGGATCGCCGATACTCCAGTTTCTGCTTATGCAACAGGAGATAATCATTACTACAATCCAATCAACGCCAAACGTTTAGGGATTGATAACCGTGGACAGCGCTGTAAGACTTGCCTCTCAGAGAATTGCGGCTTTCGGCTGAAACTGGAAGCTGTGGACAACTTGCAGAAACTTTACTCGGACAATGAGCATTATGATGGCTATCACAGGGATCAATGTGTTTTTGATGGCAGCATTGAAATTGAAGACATGATTCGTGCAGAGGTGCGTTATTCCAGAGGGGCAGTCCTCAACTACGGACTCGTTGCTTTCTCGCCTTGGGAAGGTTATGAAATTACCTTCATTGGTACAGAGGGGACTCTCTCACAAAAATACTTGGAGCGGAGCGTGATCAATGGAGATGACAGTTCACTTAGAGAAGGTAGCAATGTGCAGACATCGCTTTTGATACCAGGGAAAGCCACTGAAAGAATTAAGAATCCAAGCTCTGCTGGTGGCCATGGCGGTGCAGATCCCCTAATGTTGAATCACATCTTTGCTGATGATGGATTCCCAGACCCACTTCAGCGTAAATCCAACCATTTTTCTGCAGCTTGGTCTGCTATCACTGGATTTGCCATCAATCGGTCAATGGAGAAGGGTAAGGTTGTTTTGATCAAAGATCTAATTGAGGATCTAGCTATTCCAAATGAGCTACGTTTGAACTGAGCAACTGTGCTGAAACTTTGTTTTTCCATTCTGGCACTTATCCTTCCTTTCTTCTGCACCTTCACCAAACCGCTGAGCGCAAAGACTGCAGAACTTGCTCGTGGGCTTCACAATCCGCGTGGAATTGTTCCCGTTGCAACTGGGAGTTTAATTATTTTAGAAGCTGGTACCGGAAAAATGCTGGATGGGGTAAATTCTGGAAAAATCAGCTGGTGGCGAGACTTGAACCAGGATGATCAGTTCGATTCCTCAGAAGAGTCACGACTTCGTGAGGATCTATATTCTTACAACATTATGGAGGTATTCAACCCAGGAAGAGATGAAGTTGTTGGGCTGGGAGATGGCTTACTCAGGAACGACCATACATTGATCTATACCAGAGATAGCGGCAGAGAAACGACAGAGATTGTCCAACTTGACCTGGTTGATCTGGCTGAGGTGGTTTTGATTGAGCGCCCGGGAGTTGTCAATTCAATTACTCTCTCCTCGGATCAGCGATCACTATTCTTAGCAGAGAGTACGCTCAACCAAATTGGTGCTTACCACTTTGGATCTGGCTACGAAGAAATCCTGCTTTTCGATGTTTTGCAAAACCAGCAACAGGCAGTGCCTACTGGCCTGGCGCTGGACTCAGAAGGGAATTTGCTGGTTGCCTTGTTTTCAGGTCAGCTCTGGGCTTACTTTGGTGAAACCATCTCTTTCATGCCTGGAGATGCCAAGATTGCGAGGGTAGACTTAAAAACCAGAACTTACGAGTATCTAATTGAAGGTCTTACCACCGCTATCGATGTTGCTACAGATAACAATGGCAACATTTACTTCCTGGAAATGACGACTGCTTGGCCAACCAACCTGATTTCTCGTGATTTTGATCTTCACGATAAACATTCTCCACCAGACCCAGGGGGATATGTGCGCAACTCGGGTAGATTGAGTGTCTTGCCGACTGGATCAAAAGAAAGCCGAGCTTTGGTCGAAGGTCTGGACTTACCAACGAATCTCTCAATACTTGATCATCAACTCTACATTTCAACAGGGCAAGGGACTCCCGGAAGAACAGTCTGGTCTCAGCAGGGACTCAGTGAGATTGATGGCAGGATTCTCAATTATGAAATTCATCAATAAAACCATTGTGTTACTCAATTTATCTATAACAAGATCAATATTTTGAGACGTGTAAGAGTTGCAATGGTGGGCACGGGTGTGGGTACAAAACACGCCAAGATGTATCAAACGTTGCCAGATCTTTATGAGGTAACAGCGGTCTGTGAAATTGATGAACATCGGCGCAATGAATTTGTGGAACAGATCGGGGTCAGTTATCAAACAAACCGACTAGAAGATCTTTTTTCTCAAGATTTAGATTTAATTGATATTTGTACCCCATCGGCACTTCATTTTTCGCAAGCCACTGCAGCTCTCCAAGCAGGTTTCCACGTTGTTCTTGAAAAGCCGGTTGCTCGTTCGCTTTCAGAGATGGACGAACTGGAAAGAGTAGAGCAACAATCAGGGAAACACCTATTCCCTATCTTTCAATACCGATTTGGCCACGGGATTCAAAAGCTGCATCATTTGATTTCCAAAGGGCTAGTAGGCAGTCCCTCGATCGCAACTGCTGAAACACACTGGTTGCGTGGAGAGGCATATTACAGTCGAGGGATGTGGCGTAGCACATGGGATGGAGCAGCTGGAGGGAGCTTTGCCACTCATGCGATCCACATTCATGATCTGCTCTGCCAAGTACTGGGAGACCCCATTTCGGTATTTGCTCAAGCTTCAAATTGTGTGAATGGGTATGAGACTGAAGATTTGGGTGTGGTTTTGATGAATTTCGGTAATGGAGCAATGGCCAGCTCTTCGGTTACACTAGGTTCAACAGAGCAGATGTCACGCTTGCGTTTCTGCTTTGCTAGCCTTACAGCAGAAGGAGGAAGAGATCCCTACAATCCCGGGCACGAACCTTGGACTTTCTCGCATGATGATCCAGATCAACAAACTCGAATCAACAACGAACTTGTGGATTTTTCACCCAGACCTGAAAGATTTTCCGGTCAGTTTGTCCGCATACATGAGGCTCTTGCTGGCAAGGGACAAACTCCTGTTACCCTGGAAGATGCTCGCCGATCTATCGAACTACTCACAGCAGCTTATTGGTCTGTAAAAACAGGAGAAATTGTTCAACTACCACTTTCCAGTGATCATCCATTTTATTCGGGCTGGATTGAGATGATGAAGCAGGAATTCGTTAGAGATAAGGTTTAGGTAAGTCACCTGATTAATAACAGATCGCACAAAATATTTCTCTGCTTTTACAACTAACTGATCAAGCTCAAGAAGCACTTGTTTTGCTGAACTTCGAAAATAAAGGACACTAATATGGCTACTCAGCGAATTGGTATCATCATGCACGGGGTTACTGGGAGAATGGGATACAATCAGCACTTGATCCGTTCTATCCAAGCGATTATTCAAGAAGGCGGGCTAGTGCTTTCTAACGGTGACCGACTGATTCCTGATCCAATTCTTGTGGGTCGCAATGCCAAGAAAATGGAGGCCCTTGCTGAGGAACAAGGCATTGCTCGTTGGTCTGATAACATTGAGCAATGTCTGGCAAATACTGAAGATACTCTCTTCTTCGATGCAGGTACAACTCAGATGCGTTCTGAGCTATTGAGCCAGGCCATCCGAGCTGGTAAACATATTTATTGTGAAAAACCCAGTGCAGATACACTGGAAAATGCTCTTGGTGTAGCCCGTTTGGCTCGCCAAAAAGGAGTCAAACATGGAGTCGTTCAGGATAAGCTCTTCCTACCAGGACTGCTTAAATTGAAAGCTTTGATCGATAGCGGTTACTTCGGTCGGATTCTCTCTGTGCGAGGAGAATTTGGCTATTGGGTCTTTGAAGGAGACTGGCGAAGGGCCCAGCGGCCGTCTTGGAATTACCGCAAGGCTGATGGAGGTGGAATCATTTTGGACATGCTCTGTCACTGGCGCTACGTGATGGATAACCTCTTCGGTTCGGTTCAGTCCGTTTCCTGTTTGGGGGCTCGGCATATTCCCGAACGCTGGGACGAGCAAGGACAACGTTATGATGCTGATGCAGATGACGCGGCTTACTCTACTTTCCAACTAGCCGGAGGGATCGTTGCCCAGATCAATTCCTCTTGGTGTACGAGGGTAAAGAGGGATGAACTTGTTACCTTCCATGTTGATGGAACACATGGTTCAGCAGTCGCTGGGCTTACATCTTGTGTTACGCAGCATCGTGTCAATACACCAAAACCGGTCTGGAACCCGGATGTTCCCAATCAGATTGATTTCCAAGCAAGTTGGGAGAATGTCCCTGACGTTGAAGTTTTTGGAAATGGATTCCGTGCCCAGTGGGAGATGTTCTTAAGACATGTAGTAGAAGATGCTCCCTGGCAATATGACTTGATGGCAGGAGCCCGAGGGGTCCAGTTGGCTGAATTGGGTATGCAGAGTTGGGCAGAACGTCGCTGGCTGGATGTTCCGGAACTGGAGAGTTGAAATGCCGGTAATTCAATTGCCAAGTCCCAGTGGTATGGAATTCTACAGACTAGGTCTTCCTGCAGCTTATCAAGCTCCTGATGTATCCTTGAATCGAATCGCCTTTGCTGCTGCTCACGTGGTTGCTGATCCAATAAGTGCGGCTGATCCTTGGACAGAAGTTGCTATTGATTGGGATGCAACTCTTGCCTATCGACGGCACCTTTGGTCTCATGGTTTGGCTGTAGCAGAAGCAATGGACACTGCACAACGCGGCATGGGATTGAGCTGGGCTCAGGCGCTGGAATTGATCCAGAAATCTGTTTCGGAAGCAAGTTCTGTTAAGGGTGCGGTTGTTTTTTCAGGGGTAGGAACTGATCACTTGTTTCCTTCACAAGATTTTACACTTAAGGAAGTTGAGTCTGCCTATCTGGAACAACTTGAAGTGGTTCAGATGGCTGGTAGTCGAGTAATTTTGATGGCAAGTCGTGCCCTGGCAATGATTGCCAATGACCCTGAGGATTATGCCAAGGTTTATGAATCTGTATTAAGGCAAGCGGAACAGCCGGTCATCCTCCACTGGCTTGGAGAAATGTTTGACCCAGCCTTGGCAGGTTACTGGGGTTCTTCCGAAACTGACATTGCGATGGATGCCTGCCTTCAGATAATCAATGCGAACTCTGAAAAGATTGACGGTATCAAGATTTCGTTATTGTCAAAGGAAGCCGAAATCACAATGCGACGCCAACTCCCTGAGAGAGTACGGATGTATACGGGAGATGACTTCAACTATGCAGAATTGATTGCAGGCGATGATCAGGGGTATTCCGATGCGCTACTTGGAATTTTTGATGCGATTGCACCAGCAGCTTCGGCAGCTTTGGCTCACTTAGCAGTTGGAAATTTAGATCGCTTTCATGAAATATTTGCCCCCACAGTACCTTTATCTCAACATATTTTTGGGGCTCCTACCCGATTTTACAAAACGGGTATTGTCTTTTTAGCTTGGTTGAATGGACACCAAACACATTTCACAATGGTTGGTGGTCAGGAATCGGCCAGATCTACATTGCACCTTGTGGAGTTGTTCCGACTGGCGGATCAAGCTGGACTGCTAATCGATCCAGAAATGGCCTGTTCAAGAATGAAAGCTTGGCTTGTAACAAGGGGAGTTGGCTGATGCCTAATATTTCCCAGCTCTCCATCAACCTGGCCACAATTCGAGAACGTTGCAAGATTTCTCAGGCCTTGGATTTGGTAGCTCGCCTCGGTATTCCAGCTGTGAGTCCCTGGCGGGATCAAATTGCCCAAGTTGGGCTAAAAGCCACAGTGAAGCAAGTTCGCGAGCTTGGATTACGTGTATCTGGGGTATGTCGTGGTGGGATGTTTCCTGCGAATACTCAACTAGAGTGGGAGGCAAATCTAGAGGGTAATCTGCGTGCGCTCGAAGAAGCGGTTGAATTGAATGCTGATTGCCTGGTACTGGTGACGGGAGGCCTGCCAAAAGGTTCACGTGATCTAGTAAAAGCTCGCAAGCAAGTAGAAGAAGGAATCTCTTGGTTATTGGAGCGGTCAATACCTGCTGGAATCCAATTAGCTATTGAACCCTTGCATCCGATGTATTGTGCAGATCGTTCGGTTGTAAATACTTTGTCACAGGCCTTAGATCTCTGTGATGTGCTGGGAGACGGAGTCGGGGTCGCCTGCGATGTTTACCACTTGTGGTGGGACCCAGATTTACAAACTCAAATTGCCAGAGCTGGTCAATCCAGAATATCTGCCTATCACATCTGTGATTGGCTGCAGAACACTCGCCACATGTTGCTAGACCGTGGGATGATGGGAGACGGAGTGATTGATCTTCCTTTGATTCGTAGTTGGGTTGAGGAAACAGGATATTGCGGATTCCATGAAGTGGAGATTTTTTCACAAGATAATTGGTGGAAGAAAGAACCTGAAGATGTTTTGCGAACCTGTATTGAGCGCTACCAAAAATGTAGCTAGATCAAATACTTAGTAATTGCAAGGATCCCCTCCATAAAATTCACTATTCATCAACCTGATAAATCAAGGTATCAGGCCGAAAGGCCCCCCAAGAAAACCAGAACTGATCAGCATGTACGAGCCTTTCAAGTTGCTTACCCTTAAGGGGGCCTAGGATAGCCTGCCCAACAATGTTCCAATGACTCCCCGTCTGCTCATCAACAAATCCTCTTTCCTTGATAAACGTTAATTCCTGTTTCCCAACTAAGGGAACAAAGACGCCAGTCGCTCCAACATCATCACCGTTAGCGATCCTCGTTGTGTCCAAGGCGCTGCTAACTCCATCTTGATGAAATATCACCACGGCTTGATTTCCAAGTTGATGATGAATTACTCCCAATTTTTCCAATAATTCCACTGGATATGCGTTGTGATATTTCCCGTCACTCACAGTGACAACCCTTGCCATTGCAGGAAGTCGTTCATCTAGAGGATCCCGAAAAAGAAAGGGATTGTTCCGAATGTCATCGTAGCCTGGGTAGGGATTTCTTCCATATTCCCGGGAATATCCTGTTTCTTTGGAAAGAATCTTGCCGGCTGGATAAGCTGCTTGAAATTGCTCAAAGCCGATCAACCCAGAGGGAATCATCATCAGCTGCTCACCTGTCATAACACCTACGATGGCTTCACCCGTAAACTGTTGCCACAGGCTCTCAGTCTGCCGGTCGTACATGACCAGATCAGAATGTCTCAACAGGCCGCTGGTGCCAAAGTCATAGGTGATTCCCTGGTGATTTCGCTTGAAAACAATGGCAGAGTTGCAGAGTGGACAAAAAGTAATAGTTACTGGTATCTCCCCAACGACATCATTGACGATCTCATGCCATGTTAGGATTTGTAGAGGGTAAGCTCGGGCATCTCCATTGATTTCTAGGGCGATCACAGGATCATTTGGCTTGAGCCATTGCGCTGCCAGTTGGTTTTCAATGAATTTGGGTTGATCAATTGGGGGAATCCCATCTCGTGGCGGTCCACCTGAAAGCAAATCATGGTATTCAATGGAATGCTTAGACCAGTCTGTATTCCAGCCGATAGTTGCTCTTTGCAGAAAATCACTGCGAGTATCTTTTTCCTTTGATTTAAAATTCGCAGACGCAAGATTTGCCATGAGCAGCAGCATCAAGGCCTGAAGTAAAACGAAAAGCTTTGCCATATGATTCTCTATGTTTGTGCAGTTACGGAAAATGT
>NYVT01000096.1:0-20099 GCA_002684675.1 Deltaproteobacteria bacterium | reverse complement strand
TTATGTTGGGATCGATCAAACTGTAGAAGGCGTTTCAATCATGCCTGCTGAGTTCATTAAGCCAGGTGAGGTAGGATCTGCCGGGAGCTCAGAAACATGGATGTTTGCAGCCAACGGTGAGCAGAACGAGATTGTGAATCAGGTTGGGGAAGATTTAAATCAAGCTGGTCTGAAAACTCACATCACAGGAAATGTACGTACTTTCATCTGGCAAAAGGCTTGTTTCAATATGGCAATGAATGCCTTGTGCGGTCTAGTCGAGGGTTCTCCAGGTCTACTTCAACAGTTTCCAGACGGACGTCAACTCGCACATGAAATTGCGGAGGAAGTGATTACCATCGCACAGTTTGAAGGTGCATCCGTGAATCCAGAGAAAGTTCACGACCTGATTGACTATGCCTGTGCAGACCACACCCATCACCGACCATCTATGCTCCAAGATTTACAAGCCCAACGCTTGACAGAGATTGAATCGCTCAACGGCTATTTGGTTACAGCTGCTCGCAAGCATGGTAAAGAGGTCCCTCTCACTCATTTAATGGCGCGATTGATTCGTTTGCGGGAACGGGCACCCGAGTTTTGGGCAAAAGAACCGACTTATCATTAAACTTGTCCCACTCATCTCCAGTCGGAGTTTGTGCGATGGCACGCAGCTTTGAAATTTTCTGGCCAAGAACCCCTGAGGGAATGAGTGAGGCTGAGTGGCAAGCTAGGCTACAACTTGCTGCATGTTATCGCTTGGTGGATCACTATGGCTGGACGAGCGTGGTTTATAATCACATAACCCTACGCATTCCAGGAACGGATCATTTTTTGATCAATCCATTCGGGGTTCGTTACGATGAGCTGCGAGCCAGCGATCTAATGCGAATTGATATCGACGGCAATCAGATCAGCGAAAGCGATTGGCCTGTCAACCGAGCTGGGTACTTGATCCATTCTGCTATTCATAAGGGACGCCCGGATCTACACTGTGTCCTGCACACTCATGAACCATACTCCCAATCATTGTGTGCTACCAATAGCGAAGTGATCCCTGTGACGCAGGAGGGCTGTCAATTCTTTGAGCGTGTTGGCTACCATGATTTTGAAGGAATTGTGCTAGACGGGAGTGAGAGCACTCGTTTGCTGGAAGCCATGGGGGCCGAAAACCATACTCTTTTACTGAGAAATCATGGCCTGATCACTGCCGGTCCAGACTGTACGTGGGCCTTTATTCGGCACTTGGCGTTCATCCGCAATGCCGAGGTTCAGTTACGTGCGATGTCAACGGGAAAATTACAAAGAATACCTCCNAGCATCATGGCTAAAANCCTTGAGCAATTTGAGGGGGGTTCTGCGCAGGCTGGTGCAAAAAATCGTCATCCGGAATGGCCTGCCCTTCTCCGCCTAGTTGATCAAAAAGATCCAACTTGGAAACTTTGAGTTTCCACAATTCGTTACAGTCTTCATTTTAGTTACAGTCTTCATTTTAATTGACTGAGAAAAACAGATGTAACAGCCATCATTCCGTGNTGACTACGTTTACAGTTTCCTACGACCTAAGTTTTNGTTGGATGCCCGTGAACAATTGCTCAACACAGAAATAAGTGCTTAGCAATTACTCAAGGTTGAAGACTGAGCTATTCTCGATAATGTCAAATTTCAGGAAGATCTGGGCTTTGAGGGAATCACTGATGGAGAATATCGTAGAACCTATCTTCATACGGATTTCCTGAGTCAACTTGTTTGAGTCGTGACCGAAGGCGAGTATCAATTTTGCCTTATCTGTGATGAAGGTTGAGGGTAAGGTCAGGCACCTGCGTTCCATCCAAGGAGCAGACTTTGACTTTTTGAAATCAATTAACAGCAGGACCCCCAAGATGTCTATTACCTCTCCAACTGTACTTCANTTTCGAGGAGGTCGCAAAGCAATCAGAGNAGGGGCTTATCCAGAAATGGAAGGATTTTACTCGGATGTTGGCAAGGCTGATCAGGANAAACTGCGTTCTTACGTTGAGCGAGGAGTAAATTATGTTCGGCTTTGCGACACGAATACNGCTTATTTATNCGCTCCTAAAATGAGGGAAGATGCTCGATAACGAGTACAAGATCTGGATGCCTTGCTCAAACGCTGTGCACAGTTGATCAATGCAGCCATCGCAGATCGTCNGNAGATCGCCCAGAGATTTCGCTTCTTTACATCATGCTCNAAAGACAGTTGTTTTGGGATTAGTAATTACAAAACTTCAAGAAATGGAAACCAAAGACGGGTTGAGCTGATGGATTGAAGGNGTATCACACCACATACCGCTGGAATATATGGCGCTTTCGCCTCATTCTGGTTTCTCTTGCATGNTCTNGGGCAATAAGACTGCCTTACATGCTCAAGNAGCCAAACNGAATTTGGTGATNGAAGTAGTGATGNATGGTGCTCACCTTGAAAGACTTCCTAGAAANCCAATTGGGTGAAATCAAGATGATTGGGGTTTTAAAAGAATGAATCAGCGCGTACAGGTCTTGATCATCGGTTCTGGTCCAGCTGGGTTGCTACTGGGGCAGTTGCTTCATAATATTGGGGTAGAAACCCTAATCCTTGAGCGGCAGTCGCAGGAGTATGTTCTCAGTCGGATTAGAGCCGGTGTGTTGGAGCAAGGGACTACTGAACTGCTTGAACTAGCAGGGTGTGGAGAGCGTATGCGGGTAGAAGGGATAATTCATTCGGGTTTTGACCTTGCTTTCGATGGCCAACGATATCGAATTGATTTACAGGAGATGAGTGGCGGCAAGACGGTGATGGTCTATGGTCAGACGGAAGTAACTAAGGACTTGATGAATCACCGTTTAGCGACTAANGGAATCACGATTTATGAAGCTCAAGATGTGCAACCTCATGATTTTAATACCAATCAACCGTGGGTAAGCTANAAGAAAGACGGAGTTGAACATCGGGTGGACTGTGACTTCATTGCGGGCTGTGACGGTTTCCATGGGATTAGTCGGGCTTCTGTTCCAGACCAAGCGATTGAGATCTATGAGAAGGTCTATCCATTTGGTTGGCTGGGAATCCTGGCAGATGTTCCACCTGTTTCGCATGAGTTGATCTACGCCAACCATCCCCAGGGATTTGCACTTTGTTCAATGCGAAGCATGACTCGTAGTCGCTACTACGTGCAGTGTTCCCTNGAAGATAAAGTGGAGGAGTGGTCGGATGATCGCTTCTGGGATGAACTCCGCTTTCGTCTACCCCCTGATGCTGCTGACCAAGTCACCACGGGGCCATCGATTGAAAAATCAATTGCTCCTTTGCGCTCTTTTGTCTCTGAACCCCTTCGTTTTGGCACGATGTTCATTTGTGGGGATGCGGCTCACATTGTTCCTCCAACTGGAGCTAAAGGACTCAATTTGGCGGCAAGTGATGTGTTCTATCTCTTNAATGCAATTCANGAATACTACGAAGAAAATTCTGAATCAGGTCTTGAGGCCTACTCAAAAAAAGTACTTTCTCGTGTTTGGAAAGCGGTCCGTTTCTCTTGGTGGATGACAACTGTGATGCATCGTTTCCCAGATACTGGTACTTTTGGTCAGAAAATTCAGGAAGCAGAACTTCATTATTTGACCTCTTCTACACCAGCTACCCAATCGCTAGCAGAAAACTACGTGGGGCTACCCCTCTGAGTCCTTTTCCGTTACTTGTTTCTTCTGCGGGTGACCATGTCATTGAAAGAGGTTGCTGAAGGAACTCTACNAGATNTTTTTTTGCCAATCTTGGATCCCATCTCGAAACCAACCAAACCCCCAAATAAGGCTATTTCTCAGTCACTCATTTAGCTGTATTCCAGGAATGCCAGCAGTGAAGGGTGCAGGAATGACCAGTTCATCCGATTTNNGGACATAGTATTNGAGATCTTCTGCCTAAGATGTATCGAGTTGCTCAGAACCAAAATTTGGTGGCTAATCATTTCCTGAGCGGATTGAAAACTGAATCATTCGCTTGGGATCGGAAACATGATGCAATCTGCTCCTACCATCCGAAAAATTGTTCTGAACAAGTGCTCAACNGAGATTNCTGGATTGNGGGAAAGAACATACGGACCNAAGAAAGCAGGCGGGGNTATGATCGGTAGTCCCAGTCTTCGATTTTGGCTTAGTCAGNCAAGACTTTCGAATCCAGTCAATCCAGGGCAAACCAACTGGTAATTCCTTTCAATTCGGTTTTGATTCACAAAATTGGGGTGCGCTCTAATCCTTTTCAGGCTGAACCGTAGGTCTGACGGATCGACTCGTTGTATGGTGCTCGAAGAATCGTCTGTTCGGTAATGATGCCAGTTACTAGATTTGCCGGTGTGACGTCGAAGGCGGGATTTCTCACCTTGATATCGATTGGTGCGGTCCTGCGTTCCCCAAAAGCTGTCACCTCTTCTGGAGTTCGTTCTTCAATCACAATCTCAGNCCCAGTTGGAGTTTGTAGATCAATAGTTGACGCAGGGCAGGCTACATAAAAAGGGATTTTGAAATAGTTCGCCAGTATCGCAACGTTGAAGGTCCCAATCTTGTTGGCGACGTCCCCATTAGCCGCAACCCGATCAGTTCCCACGATCACCATATCAATCTTATCTTCCTGCATNATCACTGCAGCCATGTTGTCACAGATCGTGGTGACGTCGATCCCNCTTTGCTGTAGTTCCCAGGCTGTCAGTCGAGAACCTTGAAGCAGCGGCCTAGTTTCATCGGAATAAACTCGGAAACCAATACCTTTTTCATGGGCCAAATACATTGGGGCTAGCGCAGTTCCAAGTTCACTTGTTGCCAATGCACCTGCGTTACAATGTGTGAGGATNCCCATGCCCTCTTCGATGAGGGGAAGTCCATTTTCACCAATGCCCCGGCAGAGTTTTCGATCTTCTTCATGAATGATCTGGGCCTCNTCTNATAGGACCTGATAGGCAGCTTCGCTGTCGTGCTGATGAGATAATTTCCCAATCATTCGCTTCAGCGCCCAACTTAGATTCACNGCAGTGGGTCGAGCACTGTTGAGATAATCTNCTTGGCGCTCTGCTTCCAAGAGAAACTCTGGCCAAGTGAGATTGCGCATGTGCTGCATGGCAATGACTAGTCCATAAGCACCGGCAATACCGATCGCAGGTGCCCCCCGTACCCTTAGGCTTTTGATAGCTTCAAAGACAGCTTCGACGGTCTTTGGTCGTAACATCACTTCTTCGATAGGTAAACGGGTCTGATCTAACATGATCAACTCATTCTCTTGCCATTTAAGGCTCAAAGGGAGGCTCATGGAGTTTTCCGATATAGGAGGTTAGAACTTGCCTGCGGAATCTGTGTGAATCGAAGTTGCGCTGGCACTATCAAACAGTATTGAACTTTAGAAATTTTTCGAAGAGATCATTGAAATGCTTANTGTTGTTATCACGAAGCATCTTCTGGGTNAAGAGCATGGGTGGAATCATGATNTCTTGTGGCAGCCACTCTCCGGTCAGTTTCATGGCCAAAGCTCGAATCCTGGTCGCGCCAATTGCAGCNAAGTTTGTGGCACTTTAGCTCTAATTCAAATGTGTTGGCGACGATAACGTAGNCCGGTTGCTGAATCCAAATACGCATTGAGAGCTAGATTTTCAGTAATGNTCGTCGTAGATACGACAACTTTGTCAATAATCTGGTGCAATCTACGTAGGCCTTTACGANAAGAAACTTGAGGACTGTGAAGATAGACATGTTGGCTCTCAATATAAATTTCTCCTTCGTAATCCTCATAGTAGCTACAGATGATTTTGATCAGAATGGATTTAAGGGCTCCATTCGCACCAACCAAGNCGAAGATCTNCCCTGAATTAGAGGAGAAGGATGCATCCCGAAGCGCCTGTGTTGCTCCAAAGGACTTGCTGATTTTTTTGAANTTCAACGATCAGATTCANAATACTTCAGCGTAAGGGAGANATTTCTTGGGCCAATGCAGTTAGTTCCTCAATAGAACGGAAGGCGCTACGTTGTTTAACCATCCCTTTAGCCATTCGCATGANATTACGTTCCACATCCAGACGAGCTTTCAGATCGGGGATTTCAGCGATGTCAGCAACTTTGGCAAGACCGTAGATGCGTCGCATCATTTTACAGGCGGCAAACCCTATGGTGTCTTCAAAAATGTGGCGTAAGAAACGCTGACGCTGTAAGGCGAAGCCAATTCGTCCTTCTGGATAACNCCAGTAGCTATGTGGAAAATTTTGTTCGTGTGCGACCCAATTTGCTTCAAACTTNGACTGGAATTTATTCCAGGTCTCCTCCGCNGTCNGGAGAATCCAGTTACGATACTCGAAAGGCTCACGTCCCAGCATCGGTTGNCGTANTTCGTGCGCATAGTAAGCAAGGAATAAATTGCCAATAAAGGCACCCACATCGAAGCCGATCGGGCCAAAGAAGGCAAACTCGGGATCAATTACGTAGGTTTCTTTCTCATTAGCCATTATACTGCCNATGTGAAGNTCACCNTGCAACAGTGCCTCGCTATGGTTCATGAAGNTATATTTCATCTCCGCAACCGCAACTTTCAGTTGGGAATCCTGCTGAAGATAGTCTTTGTCCGCCTGGGTGACCTCATCGTGGTAGACATTTGTCTCATGATCTTCATAGGGATTGGTCAGCACAAAATCTTCGGTGATCTTACAGAGTTCAGGGTTGATGAACCTACCNACCATCGCTTTTTTCTCGCCCCCAGTTAAGCACCAATCAGTCGTTGGGAAGATGGTGTTTGCGAGAAAGGAGGAAATGTGCTCAGCCAGTTTGGGAAAGATNTTCCCCAGGATCATTTCACCACGCAGAACCTCATGTCTGTTCAGGTTCTGCATCACCACCAGTGACATGTCCGTGGAGGAGTAGTAGATTTGGGGGACATGCTGTGGGCAATATTTCGTGTGGTGTTCAAGCGCCTGAATCTCAAAGTTCATGCGGGTCCGAGATAGTGGCCAGGATTCTCCAACAATTCGTAGGAAAGGTACTGCCTGCTTGATTACCACTGTTTGTTCCGGATTCTTGCGTTGCCTTACCTTGTAGACAAAATTCAGGTTTCCGTCCCCCACCTCCTCGACTTCCAGATCATCCAAATCAGAAAAGATCTTTTGCATACTGGGGATATCCTTTAGAAAGCCCGGTACCGTTTCCGGGCTGAGCTGACGGTATTCCATGATTTCTTCCTCTGGTTGAATGGGGGTTTAGAATCAGTCCAAGGGACGTTTCCGGATAATCTTGAATTCAAAAACCTGACTGCTGTAATAATCGTTGCTGTAACANACTGGGAAGCCACTGATGTCGCAATTCACCNNTTCAAACAGCAGAAAATATGCAGACTCACNGTTTAATTCTGGCAGCTCATGCTGTTTTAGAAGGGTTGGGGTGATGTAACTCTCGGTATGTGAAACGGGATATCCGTTTTTGCTCAGTAGCTCAAAGAGTGAGTCCCNAAAGGTCTGATCTTTTAGTCCTTNTGGTAAGAGATCTTCGGGGATGACGNCAATGCAATAGGCTGCTGGTACGTCATCTGCGAAGCGGACTCTTTCAATCCAGTAACAGCTTGNTTCCTGAGGCACTTGAAGTTTTNGACTCAGCCGCTCATCGGCGGGTATCTTTTCCACCTGGATCCGCCGTGTTGAAGGCTTGGCTCCTACTTTTTGGATATGCTCTGTAACACTGGTCAGTTCCTCCAAGCCACTCTCAAGAACGATAGGGATTTGTCTTAGAAACGTCCCTCACCCATGAGATTTTTTTTGAATTCCCTGCTCCACAAGGTTGCCGATGGCCTCTCTCAGCGTTGAACGTCCAACTCCTAACAGTTCTCCAAGCTCTGCTTCAGTTGGTANCTTTTCATCTGGTTGGTAATTTCATTCANGGATCAGTCGAAGTAAAGCTTCCNGAACCNGACGTGTCAGCAGTTTGTNTACTCGTAGGAGCATGATTTTTTCCTCTGCTTCACAATGAGTAAATGAAATCNAAAGAAGCTTCAGACATCTGATGTCNCAACA
This sequence comes from Deltaproteobacteria bacterium, assembly GCA_002684675.1. Taxonomy (GTDB): domain Bacteria; phylum SAR324; class SAR324; order SAR324; family NAC60-12; genus JCVI-SCAAA005. Next base: position 12,093 of record NYVT01000096.1, on the reverse strand, counting down.
NCGAAAAAATNTAGCGAAGGTGTTTTGTTAGCGCAATGCAAAATTTTATTGGTCAAAACTTGGTTTGTGTGGGAACTTTCGCATGCAGGGCTTTTGTTGATTCAGCCAACGTTGGTAGATAAATTTTTCTCGTAGGTTTACCGTTNCCTCTTACAAAACTCTTTAAATAGTCTCTTGATTTATGAGTATCTCCAAGCCACGCAGCTGGCTGCTACCCTTCTCGGTCGGGCATTTTGCAAATGATATTGCTCCAGTCTCTCTGGTTNTTTTAGCTCCTGCGATTGCCTTGGAGATGGATCTGTCGACAGCAGAGGTTGGTTTGCTGTTGGCTTTGCAAGGGTGGGGTTCTGCTCTTGGNTTCTTGCCAGCGGGTTTGGTAGCCGATGCAGCACTAAATCGTGGTCGTTTGCTGATGATNACCTTCTGGTGGGTGGTGATTGGTTATTGGCTGGCCTCTTTGGCACCCGGATTTTGGCTTCTTGCATTTCTGCTTGCCTTTGGGGGNAGTGGTGATGCTGCTTGGCACCCCCTGGCAACATCCATTCTTGTTCAACAAACACCATCACGGAGAGCTCAGGCACTTGGAATTCACGCGATTGGAGGGACCCTCTCAGCAGTAGTTGGTCCGCTAATTGTGGGTTTCCTACTGACCATGATTGACTGGCGAAACACCTTACAGCTTATCACTCTACCTGCTGCNCTAATGGGTGTTTGGTTTATCATTCAGATGAAACACATTCCNCTTCAAACTAGTCGCATGCAATGGAATCGTCATGAATTTGGTGTGGTCNTCAAAACGTGGGCTGGTTCCAAAGGACGCCGAATTGTCTTAATGATNAGTACTTATCATATGGCGATGGTGGCCTTGATCAGTATGATTCCGCTGTATTTGCAGCAAGACAAGGGACTGTCNTCATCAGAGACTGGGTTGATCTATGCGGTAATGGTTTTGGTTGGGGCGCTAGCTCAGCCATATGTCGGAAAGTTATCAGACAGAGTAGGGCGTCGGAAAGTGATTTTAAGTTTCAATGGTGGGGCGGCCGTNGCTGCATTTGCTGCCTATGCAGTAGACTCGACCTCCAATTTGTTTGCTGTATTGGCAANGCTGTTACTAGCATTGGCCTTATTGCANGGTGTCCGAGCTGCGATTNTAGCTGCTGCAGTGGAATTTGCAGGTTCAAGAGAAGGANCTGCACTTGGCTTCGCCTTCTCTTTGATGGATGGAATTGGAGCCTTGGGCGCGCTTCTGGCCGGCTGGGTTGCAGGTTATGCCTTTAGCAATGCATTTCTGTTGGCAGGAACTCTNGCACTCTTTGCNATGTTTGCGTGCCTGNGTGTAGNGATGCCCTCTTCTGTACCTGCCATGGAAAATCNTGAAAATCAGCCGACCTGAGTTTTTGTAATTGCATTCAAGAAAGTTGATCACAGTTAGAAAAATNATTGACTGATTAGTCAGTTTGTGATGAAAATATGANTGATCAGTCAGTTTGNAGCATGGTAAATTTTCTTGGATACGTAATGNGTAATCTTTTCTCNCTGCTTTTGATCACTCCTGTCATCATAAGCTTATTGAGTTCTTGTTCCATCTGGGAGCAACTGGGGCAGACTCCATCAGGTGAAATGTTNTCCAATTATGGCAAATCACCTCACTTTAATCAGGAAACNCAGGTTTTTGAGAACCGTATCCCAGATATTCTCGAAAAAATGAACGAGCGAATCGATTGGCGACTGACGCTTGAGTATTTTACAAGTGATTCATCCCGCCGAACACCGGACAANCCANTTCCTGANGTCAATCCTCCCGATCTCCGAGCCTTTTTGGAACCAACAGATTCTCTACGGTTTATCTGGCTGGGACATTCCACATTATTAGTAAATGCCCAAAACAAGCTGATTCTGTTTGATCCTGTTTTTTCGAATTCAGCGGCCCCAGTTAATTTCTTGGTACAACGCTTTCAGCCAGCTACCCTAAGTTTGGAAGAGTTACCTCCGATTGACTACATCGTGATCTCACATGACCACTACGATCATCTAGATATGCGTTCCGTCCAGTTCTTTCGTGATAAAGAGGCAACATTTCTGGTTCCCCTGGGAATCAAATCTCACCTAGAATATTGGGGAGTCGCCTCCAAGAATATCGTTGAGCTGGATTGGTGGGCAGATCACGAATTTGAAGGAATCCGCTTTGTATGCACACCAGCCCAACACTTCTCTGGACGAACAGGAACCAATCAAACAACCCTTTGGGCATCGTGGGTAGTAGATTCACCCAACAGTAAAATCTATTTCAGTGGTGACTCAGGGTATGACGAACATTATCAAAAAATTGGCGATCAACTTGGCCCATTTGATGCGGCCTTNATCGATAGTGGCCAATACAATGAGCGTTGGCGAGAAGTCCATAATCTGCCTGAGGAAGCTGTCCAGGCTGCGATTGATTTGAGAGCAAAACAGATGATCCCGATCCACTGGGCGATGTTTGAGCTTTCCTTACATGACTGGGATGAACCGATTAAACGCTCCCAACAAGCTGCTGAAGAGCTTGGGATGGAGTTGATGACTCCAAAATTGGGTCAAGTGGTCGACCTCTCATTGAAAAATCAATTTTCTCATTGGTGGGAACAGGTNCAATAGGTTCATTAGAAGCTGTTACGCTCAATCAGGATTAGCCTCAATTCGCTTGGGATCTGCNATTAGGAGTCAGTCTGATGAATCATCCACCTAAGAGACAAGCGTTACTAGAAGCCGCCATTGAACTTTTTGCAAAAGATGGCTTTTGGCAGACAACCACAGCCAGTATTGCTCAAGAGGCAGGTGTCGCCACAGGAACACTCTTTACATACTTTCCGACCAAGAATGACCTGATTGATGAGCTTTACCTGACTATNAAACGCGAGGCACTGGCTGAACTTCAAAGGGAACCAAAGCTCCATGGATCTTTTGAAGCTGTCTTTAAAGAGATCCACACTCGACTGCTGAAATGGGGTTCAGCAAATCCGAAGAAGTTCCTACTGATGCTGCAACTGCGGCAGGGTAATCAAGTCAGTCAGCGTATTCATGAAACCATCGAAGATGACTGGAAAGATGGTCATGAGTGGATCAAGTTGGGTCAACAGGAGGGCAAGCTGGCGAGTTTTCCCACCAATTTATTGCTTTCCGTCATCCACGGACACCTGGAGGCAGTGATTCAACATAATATCCAGCACAATCTATCCAAAAAAGAAGTAGATGAAGTCGCCAAAATTTCTTCCGAAATTCTCTGGTGTTATCTTNCACCCCAGTCCAAATCCCCCCAGTAAAANCATCCATGAAGAAGACTCTTAGAATCAATAAAACCGCTATCGAACTAGATCTTGAGCNTGATACCCCACTGCTCTGGGTATTACGGGATGAGGTTGGTTTAACCGGAACAAAGTTTGGTTGTGGGATTGCNCAGTGTGGTGCTTGTACAGTTCATCTNGATGGNAANCCTNTNCGNTCCTGTAGCCTTCCATTTGAAGCGGTGCCCGAGAATTCAGAAATCACAACCATCGAAGCACTGGGAGAAGGTGGATTGCATGCGGTACAAAGAGCTTGGCTAGAAGAGCAGGTCCCCCAGTGTGGGTATTGTCAATCAGGCCAGTTGATGGCTGCTGCAGCCTTGCTTNATTACAACACTCAGCCCACTGATGCAGAGATCGACCAAGCGATGAGCAATATCTGTCGGTGTGGGACCTATCCGCGGATCCGCAAAGCAATANGACGGGCTGCAGAACTTCAAACACAGGAGGCCTGATGANCTTNTCGAGACGAGCCTTCTTACATTCATCNCTNTTGATGACAGGTGGCTTATTGCTTGGCTGNACCTCCAATTCACCACTTATTCTGAGCAGTCCAAAAGAAAGTGCAAATGAGTTGGGACTTTGGGTTCGGATCGGGAATGACAATCGGATTGGATTTGTTGTGCCTTCCGTAGAGATGGGCCAGGGAGTAACAACTTCTTTGCCAACCATTCTGGCTGAAGAACTCGATGTCGAGCCTGATCAGATCGATATTGTCCTTGCTTCTGTTCATGTAGCCTATAGACAACCAGGAGGTTTCACCCAAGGAACTGGAGGAAGTACATCAATTGTGAAATGGTGGGAGCCACTTAGCAAAACTGGCGCTGCTGCTCGAAGTATGCTTGTTCAAGCGGCTGCAAATCGCTGGCAAGTATCTCCAGGTGAATGTCAAACATCTGCTGGTCATGTCTTGTGTGCTGGTAGCGACAGAAAACTGAGCTATGGAGAACTGGCTACAGAAGCTGCTAAGCTGGAAGTTCCTGATGATCCACGCTGCAAGGATCGCTCTCAGTACCGATTGGTGGGCAAACCGCTGAACCGTCTCGATGGACTAGCCAAGGTCACAGGTCAGGCCCAATTCGGCATTGATGTCAAAGTCCCCGGAATGCTCTACGCGACGGTTCGTCAGTCTCCTGTTTTTGGAGGTGAGATTTTGCGCTATGAAGAGTCCAGCGCTTTGGGTGTCAAGGGGGTTGTTGGAGTTTTTGAAATTCTCAACGGTGTAGCGGTCGTTGCGGAAAAATTCTGGCAGGCGAAAAGGGGGGCAGAGGCTCTGCAGATAGAGTTCCATGGTGGGACGAGTGCCGGACTGAACGATGTGGACTTGGAACAACAATTGACCGAGGCATTGGATGACATTGGCAAGGCGGAGGTGTCTGGAGAGAAGGTTCTTGATGTAGAGTACTTCCTACCCTACCTTGCTCACGCAACCATGGAGCCGATGAACTGTACAGCAGATGTACATAAAGATCGCTGTGAGGTTTGGGTCCCTACCCAGTTTCCAGAAGTGGTCCGTGATAAGGCTGCTGAAATCACTGGCCTGGACCCAGAGCAGGTGACAGTACACACCACCTATTTGGGTGGGGGATTTGGGCGTCGTGGTTGGGACTTCGCAGTTCAGGCAGTCCAGGCTTCCAAAGCGGTTGGTCGTCCTGTCAAGCTGATCTGGACTCGAGAGGAAGACACTCAGCACGATTTCTATCGTCCGGCGTACAAGAGTCGCTTACAGGTTGAACTGGATAAAAATGGATTCCCCAAGTCATGGAAACATCAACTGGCAGGGCCATCAGCTATCTCGGAGTTTGCTTGGCAACTCGTCGATACTAGAGCTGTGGGCAAACTGTTGAACTGGATCGATTGGGATGTGACTTCTACGGGGGGAACACAGCTCCCATATGCGATACCTGCCCACGAAATGGACTATGAGGTGGTTGAGCCAGGTATTCGAGTTGGTTTTTGGCGCTCTGTGGGCAATTCACACAATGCTTTCACGGTTGAAAGTGTACTAGATGAAGCTGCTGATCTTGCAGGTCGTGATCCGCTGGAATATCGTCTGGCATTGCTAACAGATCAGCCTCGCCATCGAAAGGTTTTGGATCAAGTTGCTCAAGATGCAGGATGGGGATCAAGCCTACCGGAAGGACATGCTCGAGGCATCGCTCTTCATGAATCCTTCAAAAGTATTGTGGCGCAGGTTGTTGAAGTTTCTGTTGACGCAGGCAACGTTCGCGTTCATAAAGTCCATTGTGCTATCGACTGCGGACGCTACGTCAATCCCAACATTATCCACCAACAAATTGAGGGATCAGTGATTTTTGGGCTTTCAGCAGCACTTTATGAACAGATTTCCTTGAAAGATGGAGCTGTGGCCAACAGCAACTTCCATGATTATCGGGTGGCTCGGCTCTCAGAGTCTCCCGAGGTGTTTGTGAGTATCATCGAAAACGAAGAGGCCCCTGGTGGGGTAGGGGAACCGGGAGTACCACCGGTTGTCCCTGCACTTTGCAACGCCATCTATGCAGCCACTGGAAAACGTATTCGTCGATTACCAGTTGCCAGCCAGCTCATTTGAAAAACTGCGACCAACTTAGTTAGTCATTTTTTGAACAGGAGATGTTCTCATGCGATATCTACACACCATGCTTCGAGTGAAAGATCTCGATGAATCCGTTGCTTTTTACAAGTTGCTCGGTCTGCAGGAAGTTCGACGACGTGATAGTGATGCAGGCCGCTTTACTCTGGTGTTTCTTGCTCCAGAGGGCCAAGAAGAAGCTCAGATTGAACTGACCTTTAACTGGGATGGTGATGAGGGCTTACCCAATGATAGTCGTCACTTTGGTCACCTGGCCTATCAGGTTGAGAATATTTATGATAAGTGCCAGGAATTGATGGACAACGGAGTCATGATCAATCGACCACCTCGCTGCGGGCGAATGGCCTTTGTTCGATCTCCTGATAATGTTTCTATTGAGTTGCTTCAGGCAGGGGAAGCTCTTGCACCGGCTGAACCCTGGTCAAGCATGCAGAACACAGGACACTGGTAAGAGTTTTGTTTGATTGATGTTTTAAAACATCGTTTCACTGGAACGATTCCCTACAGTAAAAACCTTGAAACCTCAGAGCAGGCTGAGTTAGCACTTGGCTTCCTGAGAAACCGAGCTTGGGACTCCACTTGGCTGCTCTGCGGATTGTGGCTATTGCCACTGGTGATCTTGCTGGATTGGGGAGAAGGCCTAGAACCCTTTTTCCTTTTATGCACCTTGCTGTTTTGGCTGACACACCGCTTTAGTTCTTGCTTTCTGGCATTCACATCTCCTAGCTATTCTTCTGTACGCAAGGTGCAACCCCTGCGGTTTCTCGGTGTCCCTATTTTGGTGATTTTATCAGTCTTTGTGTGGCTTTATAGTCCTTGGCCGACTTGGACACTCACTGAAAAGATATTGACCCTAGCGATCATTGACTACGCCTGGGCGCTCTATCACTTCGCAATTCAGCACTATGGAGTCCTCAGGCTCTATCAACTTCGTCAACCTGGTCAGTCTCAGAAAATTGACACAGCTGAGAAAAATTGGTGTTTACTGCTGGGTGGAATAGTTCCTTGGTTCGGAGAACTTGTGCAGGGGACGACCTGGCTGCAGCAGGAGGGGTTGCTGATCGTAACTTGGCTGACATTTGATTCGACAAGTACCTGGTTCCTCAGAGGAACCGTAGTTTTTCTTTCTTTGATTGCCTGGCGTAGGCTTAGATCCCAGAATCAGTCAGTTGCCTACCGTGCTTACCTGCTCAGCTTGTTACTGCTTGCCAATGCCGCCTGGTGGCTATCGCCCTTAGCGTTTCTGGTACTCATCAGTGTGCAGCATTGGCTGGTAGCAGTTGGTATTGCAGGGCATGCCTACACTGTTGACTCTCCCAAAAATCAATCCAGTTGGAGAATTGTTGGACTCTGGGCGTTGCTAACTATTCTGGCGGTCCCCTTTCTGGATATTGATTCAGTGGATGTTTCAAATGGACTTGGAGCAGAGTGGATTCCTAGCTGGCAAGCTTTGCTGATGGAGTCCAACTGGCTGACATTGTTTCTGGGGCTGGCCTTTGCGAGTGGATTTGTTCACTATTTGTTGGACCGAGCAGTCTATCGATTCTCTGACCCAATTTTGCGTAAGCAGGTCTTGCGACTTTATCTTTCTGATTAACCAAGCGGGAGATCTTCATGAATGGTGCTGAACAACTGATCCGAACTCTAGTTGCCGGGGGCATCAAGGTGTGCTTTGCGAATCCGGGTACTTCAGAGATGCACTTCTGTGCTGCCTTGGATCGTGTGGAGGGCCTGGAATGCGTATTGGGACTTTTCGAGGGGGTGGTAACAGGAGCTGCAGATGGCTATGCGAGGATGAAGGACGAACCAGCCGCCACTCTGTTACATACAGGTCCTGGATTGGCAAATGGGCTGTCCAACATTCACAATGCCCGAAAAGCGCACACACCAATGGTTAACATCATTGGGGAACATGCCACCTATCACATCGAGCACGATGCACCTTTGAACGCAGATATTGAGGGGATTGCTCGGCCTATGTCAGATTGGGTGATGACCGCTCGTGTTTCCTCAGAGATAGCCACTACCACTGCTCAGGCCGTAGCAGAATCACAGAGGGCTCCAGGCTGTATCGCCTCATTGATTCTTCCAGCTGATGCTGCCTGGCAGGATGCAGGTGAATTTAAGAAAGCCCCGCCAATTCCTGCCATCACTGCTCCCAAGAAAGTATCCGGGAAAGCACTGGAAAAATGTGCACGCGTCATTCGTGAAGAAGAAGACGTCTTGATCCTTTTGGGTGGAAAGACCTTGCGAGAATCTTCACTGGAGTGGGCAGGCAAGTTGGCAAGTCACTGTGATGTCGGACTGATTACAGAGTTTGCTACTGCACGCACTCAAAGAGGGGCAGGAAGGGTTCACGTTCCTCGAATGCCTTACGTGGTCGATGTTGCTCTTGAAGCAACCAAGCGCTTCAAGCACGCCATTCTGGTGAACACCAAATCACCAGTTGCTTTTTTCGCCTATCCTAACAAGCCCAGTCTGTTGCTGGCCAAGGATTGCCAGATTCATACACTTGCCACGGTTGCCGAAGATGGTCCACAGGCCTTGGTTGAACTTGCTGTGATGCTGGGGGCAGAGAATGCGGAAATCCAACGCCAATCTCACGATTTACCGAAAATGCCGTCTGGCAAGTTAGATAGTGATACGATCTCTGCTGTAGTGGCAAACGTGCTTCCGGAGGGCGTGATCGTCAGTGATGAGTCAATCAGTATGGGGCGTAATCTGTTGGATTTTACCAAGGGATGCCCGCCACATGACTGGCTCTTTATTACAGGTGGATCCATCGGTCAGGGAATGCCTTTAGCAACAGGAGCTGCAGTAGCCTGCCGGGATCGTCCTGTGCTTAGTCTATCTGGGGATGGCAGTGCGATGTATACTCTACAGTCACTCTGGACGCAGGCCCGGGAGCAACTCAATGTCACAACAGTGATCTACGCTAATCGAAGCTATGCCATTCTTCATGGGGAACTTCGTAACGTCGGAGCGCAACCCGGAAAGAATACACGACGCCTGTTTGACTTGGAGAATCCAAATTTAAATTGGGTGGAAATGGCCTGTGGAATGGGGGTGGAAGGTGTACGTGTGGAAACAGCTGAAGAACTCCATCGGGCGATGAGTCATGGACTCTCCACACCTGGTCCCTATTTGATTGAGGCAATCTGCTGATCCAAGCCTAAAGTCGCTTGAAATTCTTCCAGCGATCTTCTCATCGGAGAGTTTGCTTTGCGTGACCTGTTGCGGGCCCTATGGTTAGTTGCCCTTGTCTTCATCTGCTTGATCCTTCCTTTCTATCTCTGGCAGCAACTGGCACCAGAATCCTACGAAGAATTCTGGCTAAAAAGCGTCTCTCCTATGAGCAGGGACACTCGCAATGAAATCCTGCGTCAGAAAAGCTTTTGAAAGGATCGTTTCAAACACCGGGTTGACAGATTTCATCAATTTTTCTGAGAGTATCTGCGTCTAAGTCCTGGTCAGCTGCTACTACATTCAGTCTTGCCTGCTCAGCTGATTTCATTCCTGGAATGGGGCAGGTGACCGCCGGATTGGCTAAGACAAACTGCAGCGCCAAGTCAAGCATGCTTTTCTCTGGGGTCACGAATTGTCGGAGTTGACTGACTCGATCAAGTTCTTTCAAGAATTTTTCATGTTGATCCCCACCTGGATTCCATTTCAGCCGTACAGAATCCGTAAAGCGGGTGTCTGCAGAGAATTTATCCACGAGTAAACCCTGAGCGATTGGGCCACGTAACAGCACACCGATATTGTTCTCCAAGCAGTAAGGCAGGATATCCTTTTCTGCGCTCCGGCTTAAAACCGAGTAGTTGATCTGACAAGCCGCACAGTTACCATCCACATTGATCGCTTTGAGAGAAGACATGTCATTAGTGGAAATCGCGTAGTGGCGAATCTTCCCCTGTTGCTTTAATAGCTCGAAAGCTTCTACAAAAATTTCAGGATTTTCTGGAGTGCCCACATGACATTGATAGAGATCGATGTAGTCTGTTCCCAGCCGATATAAACTGGCGTGGCAACAATTGATAATGCTGTGAATGCTTTTCAAGCCAACAGGGTCACCGATTCTTCGGCCCCAATTCCCAACCTTTGTGGCAATAAAGACCTGATCACGCTTGTTCTTCAATGCCTTGCCGGTGTAGAACTCACTTTGACCAAGTCCATAGGAGTCTGCGGTATCAAATAGATTAACACCTGCATCAAAGGCAGCATCAACCGTCTGGATGGCCTGGTTTTCCTCTATCGGGCCCCATTGGCCGCCGATGCCCCAACAACCCATGGAAATAACACTTACTTCAAAGCCCGTCTTTCCAAGAATTCTGTATTTCATGTCTCCTACCTATATTTAATATTTAAAAAGAAATCTAACTAGTAGAAGTTAAAAAGGAGTTTTTTATGGAAATAAAAGTTGTGGATGTACAGTCTCATGTTTTTCCAAAAGACTATGCTGAGTTACTCTGTAAAAGTAAATCCAAAGTAAGGGGCACAAAGATTACAGAAAATAAATATGCAGTCGATTATTTTAATGGCATGTATACGTTCTACATAGATTTGGAAAAATATGAGCCAGACTTGATCCTTGAAAAAATGGAGAAATCCAAGATTGATGCAGGACTGATCAGTGTGAATATACCCACTCCAGATTTATTGGATGAAGAACTCCGGTTGGTAGGCTCCCAAATCTGTAATGATTACATTGAGAGCCTCTGCAACAAATACCCTAAAAAATTCTTTGGGCTTGCTAACATTGCGATCAATAATCCTACAAATTCAATTTCTGAGTTAAATCGTTGTTTGCAAAAAAGTAATCTTTTCAAAGGTGCTTTTGTCAGCTCGCATATCAATGAAAAAAACCTAGATGATCCGGAGTTCTTTGAATTTTACGCTCAACTAGAAGCTAGAGGAATTCCACTGGTTTTACATCCTACAGTTCCGGCATGGGGCGATGTCATCAAAGACTACAGCTTGATCCCAATGATGGGTTTTATGGTCGATACTTCTATTGCGTTGATGAGACTCATTCTCAGTGGAACACTTGACAAGTATCCTGAGCTAAAGATAGTTCAACCACATTTGGGTGGAATTCTGCCTTACATCATGGGACGGATTCAAGAACAAATTGAAGTTAAGAAAAGAGGTAATGCTAATATCAAAAAAGAGATCAAAAGTTACTTCAAGAACATTTATTTTGATTTGGTAAGTCCATCTGATGAGGCTATCGAATTTGCTAAAGCATTTGTTGGATCTAAGAATTTAATGTTTGCTACAGACCATCCCTGGATTGAGATGGATTCCATGGTAAATTACGCCCATAAAATGAATGTTAGTCCAGAAGAAAGAGATGATATCATGGGGTCAAATGCATCTAAACTGTTCTCCCTAAAAAGCTAAATAGTGTGGTAAACAACGGATGACTCCATTGGCTTGCTAGTTTTCGATTTGGGTTCTAAGGACAAACAACAATTTAATCATTAAATAGTATAAAGCTAGTTTGTGATTGAGGTATCTTAAATAAGACTTTAGGTCAAAAAAGCTACAGTCAGTGGACAAATGCAAAATCAAAAACGAATTGTTCTCAACGATAGCCAAGGTAAATTGGTAATTGATCCCATGGTGGGTGGTGCCTTAGTTGACTATGATTTTAAGGGCCCTCAGGGCTGGATCCCAATTCTGAGGCCTGGGAATTCATTTAAGCGATCAGGACCCTTCAGTTTGGGCTGCAACGTACTGCTACCTTTTGCGAATCGTATCTCAGGTGGAGGATTCAAAACACCCCTCGGACAGCTCAAATTATCCCCCAATTTAGTTGGTGAACCCTTTCCCATTCATGGCAATGCGTTTCAAGAACCTTGGCAAATCATCAGAGTTGCAGAGGATGAGGTCTACTTAACTTTACAAAGTGAGGGGCCGAGTCGTTTCCGATACTCAGCGCAACTACGTTATAAATTAGAAGGGGGAATCTTACGAATGAAAGTGGATGTAATCAACCAAACCGAAGAGACACTACCGTATGGCATTGGATTCCACCCTTGGCTGGCGAGGGAAGAGAATAGTCAACTGCGTTTCAACGCTATTGGCTGTTGGTTGGAAGATTCAAAGCATCTCCCCACAGAACATGTGATTCCAGGCTCTGGGCCATCCAGCGATTTTCGTGAGAGAAGTGGCTTC
>NYVT01000095.1:0-7518 GCA_002684675.1 Deltaproteobacteria bacterium | reverse complement strand
GCCATTTCCATTCCCTGTTGCTGAACAGTGAATTCCGAAAGATCAATCCACCAGACTGACATTACATCTGTTCCAGATTGCCAGCGCTGAATAGTCTGATTAATGTCCATCGACTTTCCACCAGGGCCAGAAAATTCGATGATGTTTTTGTACATATCTAAAGCTTCAACAGCTTGCTTGCTGTTGATACCCGGATTCATGCTCGCATCGAAATAATTCACCCCATTGGAAGCCGCGATATCCATCCAGAATCCCCAGCCGAAAGCGGGAGGATTGACGACCATAGATGTTCCATAGACACCCTTGCTTGACAACTCTTCTGTGAAGAACTGAGTGCACTCCAGGAAGTGTGGCCAAGTTTTGGGGACAACCAATTCTCGCTGGAATCTTTTTGAGAACTTTCGTTGAAGATCCGGATCATTGAAGTAGTTCTTTCGGTAATGGAGAATATGAATGTCCCCATCAAGCATGATTCCGTAAGTCTTGTTGTCCCACTTAGTGTAAAACTCCCGGTAGGCAGGCATTACCCAATCTAAATATTCTTGAGATCCTTCATATTGAGCAAAGTAGTCATCTAATGGCTCCAGTTGNCCTGTCTCAGCAAATTGNCCNAANAANANACANGGATACTGCACCCAGTCAAAACGTGGTTTNCGAGACAGTAANTGTGGAAGNACCTTCGCGACAGTATCTCCTCCNTCATANAGTTCTCTTGACTTGATNCTNACTCCAGCATCTTTCCTNAATTGNTCNGAAAGCCAAAGAGGAGCATGCAGCCAGTTACCATCCTGAAAATAAGACAGTTCTATATCCTTAAACTTCTTGCCTCCGGGGGGCATGATCACGTCTGAATGACCTCCTGCCCAACTTTTGGCTGGCATGAATTGGCTTCCAGCCAACGCTCCTGCTGATGCAGCAGCTGTTTTCAAAAACTTTCGACGAGTCATGTTTGCAAAAATTCCCATGGTCAATCCCTTCAATGATGATGAAATGAACCCCGGGAAATATAATCATTCGAGCCCGGGTAAAGATTGGAGACCCCAACAGCCTCCGAATGATCCCTCAAAGCAGGCACACCTCAGTTTGGGGATCAAAAGCCAGTACGTGATTTGGTTCATAGAATAATTTGACCATGTCTCCTTGGATTGCTCTACATTCAGGTGGAACAACTGCACGGAATCTGTCAGAACCATTTTTCACTTCAAGAATATTTCGTTCTCCAAGGTATTCATTGATCAAAACTTCCGCTGTGAGAGATTCCTTACCTGTGCCATCTTGTAAAGTAAGATATTGTGGCCTTACCCCAATTATCACTTCTTCCAATCCTTTTTCGTTAATCAATTCTTGGCGTCTTAAATCTGGGTAAAAGTTCAGATTTTCATTTACCTCCAAAACAATTTTCTGCTCAATAGTACTAACTCTGGCTTTTAGAAAGTTTGTGGAAGGTTCCCCAATAAAATCTGCAACGAAACGATTAACAGGTCTGTGATAGAGTTCGTTGCGATTGGCAAATTGTTGAAGTTTCGCATTGGCCATTACCGCCACACGATCTGCGAGGGCAAGTGCTTCCATTTGGTCGTGGGTTACATAAACCATAGTCTTGCCCAGCGAGTTATGAATTTTCTTCAACTCAAAAAGCATTTGGAACTTTAGATGGGCATCAAGATGGCTCAAAACCTCATCTAAAATAAAAACAGCAGGTTCTCTAATCAATGCTCTGCCAAGGGAAACTCTCTGCTGCTGGCCTCCAGAAAGTTGACCGGGGCGCTGGTTCAATAATTCTGAGATCTGAAGCATTTCTGCAATTCGATTGACTTCCATTGTTCTTTCTTCCAGAGGAATGCCACGGACCTCCAAGGGGAACGCTAGATTCTCAGCAATCGATAAGTTCGGATAGAGCGCATAGGACTCAAATGCCATTGCCACATTGCGCTGTTCTGGGGTCAAATCGTTGACGATCACATCATCAAATTGAATGATTCCAGAACTAATCGTTTCCAGACCAACTATCATTCTCAAGGTAGAAGTTTTACCGCACCCTGAAGGTCCCAAGAGTGCAACAAACTCCCCGTCTTTGATGTCTAGGTTAAGGTTTTGAACTGCGTGAACGTTTCCACGTTCATAAATTTTATTTACATTCTTTATCTTAACCGCAGTCATCCGTCCGCCTCCATTCTGGTCAAATCAGCACCCAGGTTCATACCGTTTTGGGCATCGAAATAGAGACTCCGATTCGTTTCAACAGACAGTTCAACCTTTTGCCCAGGCGAATAATGAATTTCCGGGCTTGTTATAACAGTCAAAGATTTTCCCATCGCTTTTACGAGGAGTACTCCATAAGAACCCAAAGCTTCATTTAATTCTACTTCTGCTTGGAAAGAGAACACGGGCAGATCTTTATCGTTTTCCCATTCGGACAAACAATGAATAAATTGAGGTCTCAGGCCGATTTTCACCTCTCTGCCTGAATCATTTTTCAGTTTATTCGCTAGTTCCCTTGAAACAGGTAACTGCATTTCATCGGATTTGAAAACCAAATCTTCATTATCTTTCTGTAGCTGACCTTCAAGGACATTGATTGTTGGTTGGCCAAGATGTTGCGCTACAAACAATGAATTTGGCTGGTCAAAAACCTCTCTTCCTGTACCTATTTGGACCAAGCCTCCATCCCCCATAACACCGATTCTATCCCCTAATGAAAGTGCCTCTGCATAATCATGAGTAACATACACGGTAGCAACTTCCCGGAGTTCCTTGAGTGTATGAAACTGGATTCTCAGTTCCGCCCGTATTTTCGCATCCAAATGACTAATTGGTTCATCGAGCAAAAACACTTTTGGCTTCGCAACCAAAGTTCTGCCTAATGCTGTTCTCTGTTTTTGACCACCTGAAATCTCATGGGGCTTTCTTTCGAGAAGGTGGGGGATTTGAAGAAGCCTGGTCACATCCTGCACTCGTCTACGGATCTCAGTAACCTCAGTTTTCGCAGCGACAAGGGGACTGGCAATGTTTTCAAAAACCGTTTTGTGGGGGTAGAGAGCATAGCTTTCAAAAGTCATTGCTGCGCCTCTTTGGTAGGGTGGCACATTGGTCACATCCTGCCCGTCGAAAAGAATTTTTCCTCCGTCTAAATTTTCTAGGCCAGCGATACAACGAAGAAGAGTGGTTTTTCCTATTCCAGAGGGACCAACGATTACAAAAAACTCTCCTTGTGGAACCTTGAGGGACAGCCGATCCAAAACAGGATGTTGAAAAGCTTTGCAGATGGATTGGAGTTCTAGCTCAGCCATTTTTTATCCCTTCACCACACCTAAGGACAAACCACGCACCATGTAGCGACGTAGAAAGATAAAAAGTAGAACTGGGGGAAGCATTGCTACCATAGAGAATGCCATGACCAGATTCCACAAAGTTTGACTNCCTGAGGTAAATGAGGGGATATGNACTGGGAAGGTTTTAACNGTTGTCCCNGTCANTAAATTTGCAAAAAGGTACTCATTCCACGCNAAGATCCAGCAAAGCATCGCGACTGAAACCATACCTGGAAATACTAGAGGCAGGGTGACTTTAAAAAATGTTTGTAAAGGGGTGAAGCCATCCAGATAAGCTGCTTCTTCCAATTCTCGCGGAGCATCCCGAAAAAAGACCATCATCAGCCAGGTGGCCAAGGGAAGGTTGAAGACTAAATATAATGTTATGAGACTAAAGTAGCTATCTGTCCCCCATGGAGTTGCATCAAAAAGAAAAAACATTGGGATGATAACGGCGACTGGGGGGAACATTCGATTGGAAAGAATCCACATCGCAATATTTTCGCCAGCAAATCCTCGGATGAAGCGAGCAAGTGCATAACCAGCAAGGGTCCCAAGAAACAAGGATAGAAGAGTGTTGGCTATAGAAACGATTAGACTATCAATTAAAGACTTCAGCGAGCCCGGATCAGCGAAAATCCCTGCATAATTTTCGGGTCGCATTGTTTCAGGCCAGAAGGTGGGGACCATTGAGTTGATTTCAGCAACTGGCTTTAGAGATGTAATAAACTGAAAATAAAGTGGAAAAATAGTGAAAACGAGCCAAATCGCCAAAAAAGACAAAAACAGATAACGAATCAATCGGTTGGTTGCAGAATCCATTCGATTCCTTAAGCGAAGGCTTGAGCCTTCAGGACTTTTTTCAGGTATTTAAGAAACAAAGTTATCAAAACCATTGCCACAGCAAAGATGATCCAGGCATATGCTGCAGCTTCGCCAATTTCAACTTCACGTATTCCTTTTTGGAAAGCAATGAAGACGGGCAATTCCGAAGACTGAGCTGGTCCTCCGGAAGTCATTACATACACCTTGTCTACAAATTTGTAGGCATCCATGAAACGGATAATAAAAGCAATTGCTATGATTTCTTTGAGTAGTGGCAGCGTTAATCTGCGTAGGACCATAAACTGTGAGGCGCCATCCACTTTGGCGGCTTCATAGATCGCAGGGGGCAAAGACACACGACCACTATAAACTATAAGTAAGGGAAGCGCTGTCCATTGCCAGACATCAACCATTGTTAGAGACCAGAGAGACAAGCCTGCATCCAGCCATTCGATGCGCTCCATAGGTCCCAAAATTCCAATTTTTATAAGAAGATGATTAACAGCACCGTTGTATGCTTGGAGCAAAAATTTCCAAAGAGTGGCTACAATGGAAGGAGGAAGCATCATGGGCAGGACAAGCAAAATAAGGATGATCACCCGTGCCAATTGGGATTTAACCAATTCAAAGAGTGTCAGTGCCAAGATGGTCCCAAGCAGTACTTCTAGACAGGCCCCAAAAACTAAATATTGGATCAATCGACCAACACTATCCCACATGCGATCGTCACTAAGCACCGTAGCAAAGTTCTGCCAACCGATATACTCCCAATCCTGATAAAACAGTTTCATCATGTTGGTATTCTGGAAAGCGTGATATCCCATCCAGATGGTTGGATAAATCACAATAGCGATCAGAATCAACACTGGGAATCCGATCATTAACCAGGGTATCACCGGATTGACGATTAGATTTTTATCAGCTCTCTTGTGTTTGAACCAGTCAGGTGAAACTGATTCTGCTTTGAGCGACATTGTCCTCTGCTAAATTAATTTTCTCTTAAAATTTTACAATANNTANNNGNNANNNAGGCCCTCAAGAAGNCGTTTGAATGCNACCATNCCTGGATCATCNAANCCAATTGACTTTTCCTGAAAAATNCGNGCTCTGCCAATTTGNCAGGGCTTATCCCTNAAGTCATCGATTGNTTGNTGNACCACCNCGATNAGATCNGANANNCTTGNNTNGGGNTTANTTTCCAATTTCTTCTGTATTGCCGAGAGTGGGTCCAAAACGGTCTTCTGACCCAACTCAGCTTTTCCACGCTTTTGCATTGCCTCAAGTGCCACTTTGAGTAAATCAGCCCACTCTGAAGGATCTATTTCAGCCTGTCCCTTTTTCTGCTTGGCCATCGCCATCAAACCCGTAGCAAGAATAGTCCCGTAACTTGAACCACTGGTTTTGGTAAAGGCCTGGGCACACTTTAGCAGCGCCATGCCCCAATCATCTGGCAATTCCTCTCGAATCTCCAGAAGTTGTCGACTACCACGAACCATTGTCACCCCGAGGTCTCCATCACCGAGTTTGGCATCCAGGCCATTGAGTTCCTCAGAACTTGACTCCAGGTGTTCAGCCAACTGAGGCAGTTGGTCTTCCAACCACGAAACTTTCATTATCCCACCTGCCAAAACGCACACCGGGCAGGCGCTTGAAGCAAAGCCTCCCTCTCTGGATTTAAGAAGCAGAATGTCATTGACACTCCCGACATTTCCATCGAAGTTGCGTAGCGCCCCACAAGGGGCATTACTATCGTAGCCCCCAGATCTTCAATCCGTTTTTTGACAATCCTGTAAAGGATGTAAAGTTCCTCTGGAGGAGTTGCACCCAGACTATTTACCATTACTGAAAGCCGATCAACTGAACCAATTGCCCTATCTGCAATTAATCGATCAACCATCTCATGAGCAATATCATCCGCAGGTTTGAGCTTGTCTCTCCATACTCCAGGTTCCCCGTGAATGCCCATACCCATCTCCATCTCATCCTCAGCAATCTCAAATGTTGCTTTTCCTGCCTGAGGGATCGTGCAAGGAGTTAAAGCAGCTCCAACGCTACGACATGAATCGGCAGTTTCTTGCGCAATTCGTGTCACTTCTTCCAGCGACAGCATTTGTTCAGCCGCCGCCCCCGCAATTTTGAAAGCGTAGACCATTCCAGCAACACCTCTACGTTTCTCTGCCTCTTCCGGAGGTGCTGAGGACACATCGTCTGCTAACAAAACAGTTGTGGATTGGATATCATCTTCCATTTCCAACTGTTCTCCCGCCATATCGAAGTTCATTACGTCTCCCCCATAATTACCGTAGAGACGTAACACTCCAGCGCCTGCATGAGCAACTTTCATCGCCTCAGACATCTGCTCGACCGAGGGCGAAGCAAACACATCCCCGATTGCACAAGCATCTAAAAGTCCAGGACCCACATAGCCTGTAAACACGGGCAGATGTCCAGAACCACCCCCTGAGACTATGCCAACCTTACCCTGTCTTTGTGATCCAGCCCTTGTAATGACGCGTCCTCCCTCACCAGCCTGTCTGTATATTTCAGGGTGGGCAGCGCACATTCCCACTAACATTTCATCAACATACTTATATGGGTCATTAAGCAATTTCTTCATCAGATTCCTCAGTTACTTGTTGGGTTGCACCCTTAATTGTTATTATCTTCGAAGATCAGAAATCAAATAAAAGTCTGGACCGTACCACTTTCAACATTGATTTCTCGACCAGTAATGACCCGAAGGAATATTTTGATTTGCATTTTCGTCAATGACTTCGGACCAAGGCATACAAAGCAAGTAGACCATTTAATCTCCCAAACCAACTAGCCCCCCTCAAAGTGGCTCTTCGATGGTTTCTAGTGAATATAGCATTCAACAGAATTTTGTCTCCTGCAAGGTAATTGGCCCTGTCTAGCGCATGCTTAACCTGACACCATGCTAGCAACTATGATAAAAGCAACTTTTCTATTTAACCGAAGATCTTTTTTTTGTACTTCTTTAGAAAAGTGATAAATAAAATTTCAGTTCATTCATTAATGAAAAATTACAAATATCACGTACTTCCATTCGTTCTAAATCAAATGGCCCCAAGACTATTAATTTGAATGAGACAGCATGATACCGTGTTTTGCTGCTGCACCCAAAGCCATACTAACATCAATTACTCTTGGTCCAAGACGATCCAAACTTAATTGGACTTTATCAACCACTCTGAACTCAATCTCCCTTTCACCATCAAGAGCAATTACTCCTCGATCAATATTTGGAGTCCAGGAACTTCCAAGTTGCAATTCGTTCCATTTCTTTCTCCAAATTTTCCCTATCTTCTCCTTTTATTTTCTTATCGTTCAATAATTTTACCAACTCTTCAATCTTGGCTTT
>NYVT01000094.1:0-5523 GCA_002684675.1 Deltaproteobacteria bacterium | reverse complement strand
TGTTCCTCCTGGAACAACTACAATGAACTCTGTGGCACGAGAACTTGAACCAGTCCTTTGAATACGCTCAGAACTACGATGCTGAAGAGTCAGTGTGACGGAGGCCTTCTCTACAAACTCTCCCTCTTTGGGAACCGGAGCACAGGTGCTCAATAGAAGAGAAAGTAAAATTAGCCACAAACTNNAGAGATGAAATGGGAATCTCTGTTTTGTTGTGGTCATAGATTTCAGCATAGTGAATACATTATTTGCTAATTNCTAAGATAGTAACGGCTTCTNAAAAATTAAGTTNTAACGGTTGATTATCATAAAAATTTCNCNNTTTCTGCACAAAATGAGCTCACTANAGNTCAGCAANCAAGAAGTGATTTTAAATTGATTACGAATTTTTGGTTGTGGGCAAAGNGAGTTGGGTTGATTATCCGCGATGCCGTGGATCAAAGGCATCGCGCACNCCTTCACCGATGAANACGAGCAGGCTGAGCATCAAGGCCAATACCAAAAAACCGGAGAGACCTAGCCAAGGAGCGTGGATATTNGCTTTTCCCTGAGCAAGCAGTTCACCTAGAGATGGTGAACCAACTGGGAGGCCAAACCCNAGGAAGTCGAGNGAGGTCAGCGTGGTGATNGAGCTGTTGAGCAGAAAGGGNAGGAANGTAAGGGTNGCGACCATTGCGTTAGGAAGNATGTGACGACGCATNATCGTGGCGTTGCTCAATCCAAGGGCTTGGGCGGCCCGGACATATTCNANATTCCGGCCCCTTAGAAACTCTGCCCGCACNACCCCGACAAGTCCCATCCAACTGAACAGGAGCATGATGCCGAGCAGCCACCAGAAATTGGGTTCCACGAAGCTCGAGAGNATGATCAATANAAATAACACNGGTAGTCCAGACCATACCTCAATAAAGCGTTGACCACCCAAATCGACCCAACCTCCGTAGTAGCCTTGCAGGGCCCCAAAAGCTACCCCAATTATNGAACTGAANATCGTCAAGCAGAGTCCAAACAGGACCGAGATGCGAAAGCCNTAGATCAAGCGCGCCATCACGTCCCGTCCCTGGTCGTCGGTTCCAAGCCAGTTTTCAGNGGAAGGAGGGGCTGGAGCAGGGACACTAAGGCTNTAGTTGATCGTGTCATAGCTGTAGCGAATCATTGGCCAGAGAATCCAACCCTTTTCTTCGATCAGATCCTTGACAAAGGGGTCAGTATATTCAGCTTCGGTNGCAAATTCTCCNCCAAATTGAGTCTCGGNNTACTCCACTAAAAAAGGGGTGTAAAACTCTCCGTCAAAGCTAATCAACAGNGGTTTGTCATTGGAAATTAGTTCCGCTAGTAAGCTGAAAAAGAAGAGAAAGAGGAANAACCAGAGTGACCAGTAGCTCCTTCGGTTNGCTCTGAAAGCCNTCAGCCGTCTTTGGTTNATTGGATTGGAGAGAAGGGAAGANGCCATGAATGTTTGCCTTAGGAATCCAATACACGTCGAGCAAGCATCAAACTGCCGACAAAAGTAACACCTAATTTTTCAGAACNTGTGTGATCTCNTTCAGGGTAGCGCCCTAAGTAATCACATCATCCATTAGACATACCTGATCAGGAAGATCTGTGAAATGAGCATCCAACTCATTTTGCACATTCTTTCGCTGTAGTTCAATATTCAAGGTGGNAGCTTGANTGAATCCTCNNGTTTTTCAGGCAATATGGTAGGCTTTGAAAAGTCTCAAATTTGATTTATGTTGCTGAATTTCCAGTTTCAGCAATTGATACTGTTTGAACTGAAGCTGACGCAAACTACTGATAGAGAGAGGGTATAGGGACCAGTTGTCCAACTGTCTCAATTTCTACAAAATCAGTCCTTCACGAAAAATGTTCCCCAGCAATTTTTGGAGCCTGGTTTGCTGGGAGAACTTGAAGCCTAGCAAAGACTTTCGTATCAAATCTTAATAACGCATGACGCTTTGACATTTGTAAAGATGTTAGAATGGAAAATTCTTGCTGGCCAAACTACTTCAAGATGTGGTCAATGTGGGTTACATCAAGCCCAGACAGTGGGTCCTGATCCAAAAAAAGTGCTGACCTCTGAAGCGGTACAGGGGGGNTGGTAAAGTGCTCCTAAATAACTCCTCGAAACATCTTTCTACAGTACCATCATTGAGAGGGGAGCTAACTGCTTGGATCCAGACAGCTTTCAGATGTAGTTGGCCAATTTATCTTCCAACTTTCCATCGATTGCTGAAGTTGAATCACTGAGCACTTTGTTGCCTGAGTCAGTACTTTGGTTGTTCAAGGGCAACAAACCTTGGATCGCTGGACGATCACGCCAAAAGCCAAGCATCAGAAAATATCCTGTCAATCCTCCAATCAACAGCAGACTAAACTCTGCCCACTGTGACGTCAAACCCAGGTCCAACCCAACCAGAGCCCCCGGAATGATCGCCAATCCAGGGTAACGTTCAGCCCGTTCACAACCAGCTAGCAGCAAGGTGAAAGCCCCAATAAATAGACCAAAAGTAGCAGCTAAGATCAGAATTTGTAGAAAAGCCATGTTGTCTTTTGGATGAAGGTTTGAATGAATCTCAAAGTCCCATTTTCAGTAATAGTTAGTGGTCAAGCTAGATCGTCAAACTCAGGGGGGACCGCATATGCGTGGTACTCAACCAAAGACTCTTGCAACAATCGATCACCAACCTCGAGAGTTTCTTTCTCCAATTTAGCCACTACCACCCTGTATGGAGTGTTGCGCTCTACAAAGATCAGGTAGAAGGGAAGCCATTCACCAGTGATTTGGTAAATACCCTGACGGTACCAGGCGGCCTGAAAGGCGTAGTGCCACTGTGTATTGGCCTCTGTGGTGGTCCGATAGGAAAATTTGAGATCCGCGATGAAGGCTTTCTCCGGACAGAACAAGTCCAGTCGGCCCTTACAGCGCAAGCTGTTCTCAGGGGCTTCCCAGAAAAGGGAGACTTCCTTGAGGCTGTTTTCCAGCATCCAACTGGCCTTAGGATGGGTATTGACCGCATTTTGCGCATTCATCAATATATCCCAAATGTTGGTGGGCAGCATTATTGGATGAGATTTTTCACTAGATGAACCTTCCTCTGGTTCCAGTTTTTTTAACTTTCTGAGCGAAATTCCTGGAGCAAGTCGCTGATAATCCCTTTCAAATCTTTCAGGTTCGAGCATGAGACAGTGGCCTGCATTTCCGATCAAGACACCGTGTGGGTTATAATAGTTCCCAGGACGGAAAATCTGCTTAAGGGTCGACTGATTCAACCCTTGAGCTTGTTGATATTGCTCAAAAGGCATCTCCTCAAAAATACCAGTTTGAAATTCGGCTTCCTCCATCATCGATATGATTCCACTGTTGGGCAAGAGCAAACCAGGTTACGGTCTCCAAAGGCGTTGTCGATTCGATTGACCGTAGGCCAGAATTTATGGACCTGCATGCCTGGCAAGGGATAGGCTGCGATTTCTCGACTGTAAGGATGTGGCCAAACCTCAGCGGTCAGGTTCAATTGAGTGTGCGGAGCATTGACCAACGGGTTATCCTCCAAAGGCCAGTTTCCCTCTTCCACTTGGCGGACTTCTTCTCGGATCTTGAGCATTGCATCACAGAAACGATCCAGCTCTTCTTTGGATTCACTTTCTGTAGGCTCAATCATCAAGGTTCCAGCAACAGGCCAGGACATGGTGGGTGCGTGAAATCCATAATCCATCAGTCGCTTTGCTATGTCTTCCTCAGAGATTCCAGAGCTGTTCTTCAGTGGTCGGATGTCCAAAATACACTCATGTGCTAAGCGGCCGTTGCGACCACGATAGAGGATTGGATAAGCACCACTTAGTCGCTCCGCCATATAGTTTGCATTTAGGATAGCAACCTGAGAGGCGGTGCGCAGATTCGCTCCCCCCATCATGCGAATGTACATCCAGGAGATTGGCAGGATGCTTGGACTTCCCCAAGGTGCAGCAGAAACAGCNCCACCTGTTCGATTTNCGGCGACCTTTATNATGGAGTGATTCGGCAGATATGGTGCCAGGTGAGAACGGACTCCAATTGGGCCCATNCCAGGGCCCCCACCTCCATGTGGAATGCAGAAGGTCTTGTGCAGATTAAAGTGCATCACATCTGGCCCAAATTGACCNGGTTGGGCAACACCTACCAGTGCATTCAGGTTAGCTCCGTCCATGTANACTTGTCCACCATAGCCTCGGATAGTTTCACAGATACTGCGGATTTCTTCTTCAAAAACCCCATGAGTTGAAGGATAGGTCACCATCAAGGCCGCTAATTCGCCAGCGTGTGCTTCAGCTTTTTGGCGAAGATCATTGACGTCTACATTTCCTTGGGAGTCGCAGTTGACGACCAATNCTCTCATTCCCGCCATCTGNGCACTAGCTGGATTGGTGCCATGGGCAGAGCTGGGGATCAGACAGATGTGACGATGTGCTTCTCCACGAGAAATATGATAGTTGCGGATTGTCAGCAATCCTGCATACTCACCTTGCGCGCCGGAGTTAGGCTGCATGGAAATGGCATCAAAACCGGTTAATTGGATTAGCCAATCTTCCAGTTGATGAATCATTTTCTGCATTCCTTGCGCCTGCTCCACGGGCACAAATGGATGAAGAGACCCTACACTTTCCCAGGTCACTGGGATCATTTCAGCGCTGGCGTTCAATTTCATTGTGCAGGAACCTAACGGAATCATAGCCCGATTCAGTGCCAGGTCCTTCTCCTCCAGCCTCCTGAGGTAGCGCATCAATTCTGTTTCGGAGTGGTATCGGTGAAAAACAGGATGACTCAAGAAATCAGATTCTCTTCGTAAGTTTTCTGGAATGCCGACACCAGAAGAGTTGGCTTTACTGAGTAACGCATCTAAATCCGCTTCTACTCCAAAAACTTTGAGAAGCTTGCTGACATCTTCGGGAGTCGTCGTTTCGTCGAGACTGACTCCGAGGTGGCTGGCATCGACCAGACGAAGATTTATCTTAGCTTCATGTGCCCTTTGAAGAATTTCTGGCTGTTGTGTTTTGGTATCGATGCAAAGAGTATCAAAAAACTGATCATTCGATACAAAGCCTCCCTGATCTAGACCTTCTCGAAGTAGTACAGTAAGAGTATGAGTCCTCCGCGCGATTTTTTTGAGACCTTCGGGGCCATGATAAATTGCATAAAAAGCTGCGATGACAGCGAGCAGAACTTGTGCTGTACAGATATTGCTGGTTGCCTTTTCGCGGCGGATGTGCTGTTCACGGGTCTGCAAAGCCATGCGTAAGGCAAGCTGACCCTGCCGATCTTGAGAAACACCGATCAATCTTCCGGGCAAAGATCTTTTCAAGGTGTCACGAGTTGCCAGAAAGGCAGCATGTGGTCCGCCGTATCCCATGGGTACCCCAAACCGTTGGGCACTGCCAAAGACAATATCAGCACCCATTTCTCCTGGTGGTTTCAGGAGCGTTAGGCTTAGCAAGTCCGTAGCCATAGCGACCACAACTTCTCGGAATTTCTGTCCAGCAGAAGAT
>NYVT01000093.1:0-20688 GCA_002684675.1 Deltaproteobacteria bacterium | reverse complement strand
CGGCTGGATCGTCTAGAACACTCTGATCAGTTCATTTTACTCGATTACAAATCTGGAACAGGAAATTCCCCAACAAGTTGGTTTCAGCAAAGAATCACTGAACCACAACTACCTCTGTATGCTTTGAATCTAGAGGAAGGGACTCTTGCGGCCGTTGCTTTTGCCCAGGTTCACAATCGAGAATGTAGTTTCAAGGGAGTTCAAGCAGATGAAGTTTCACTGCCAGGGATCAGGCCTTTAGACAAACTACCTCAAAGAAAAGAATGGCACTCTGAATATGATTGGGATTCTCTCATCGAAGATTGGCGAGTTCGTCTAGAAGATGTAGCACATGAGTTTGCTCAAGGTATTGCCCCACTCAGTTACGGCATCCAAGTATCTTCTTCAGCTAACCTGATTGAACAGGTCTTTGCTTATTCGGGAGCAAGAGGTTTTTGTAGGGTCTATGAGTCCCAAGTTCCTGCATTGAATGTGGATGCTTTTTAGGAAATTGATCGAAAAGAAATCTGATACTTTCAGAGAAGCATTTCCTCAAGTGGACGTCTTAGACGAGCCCCTAGTTCTTTTTCTCGTTGTGTCTCAGTGAGTGTGTCAGGATCTCCCAAATATCCAACTGCAATTACAGAGTAGGGTTCCTGATTTTGATTCAAACCAAAAGCCTCCTTAGCTGCTTCTATCGAGAAACCACCCATTTGATGCAGATAGATTTGACGAGAGGTAGCTTGGATTCCAAGTTGAGCAATTGCCTGCCCTAGATCATAACCAGCATGTCGATTAACCTTTCTATTGTGAGTGAAAAGCAATCTGGCGACTGCCAACATTAAAACAGGAGCCTGTTGAGCCCAACTACGATTTCCCTCCGACACACAATCCAACAAGACTTGGTGTCGTACATCCCCACGATGAGTAATCAAAAGTTGCCAGGGCTGCTCATTGAAGCAGGAAGACGACCAGCGTAAGGCCTCGAGCATGGCTTCTAACTCAACCTCAGGAATTGGTTTTGGGTCAAAAGCTCTTGGGCTCCAGCGATCTTTGATGGATTGAAGAACCGGCAGATCTGTGTCAACGGATTTGCTCACTCAGCCTTTTTAAAAATTAAATTATTTTAGAATGAAATTCATATTCAAGCAGTTGTCCTAGTTTCGACACTGAGCTCAAAGAGAAATAGGTGTGAGTTCATAAGAGGGAGAAAATTAATATCTTCCTTCTCAATCGCAGCAACATCTCGAACGCGTAGTTCAATGTTGCGGAGCCTGAGTTTTCCATAAATGAGTTGAAGCCAATCGGAAGGATTTCGGTGTACTATAGAAAGTAGGCTGCTGGACTGTGAATGGTCACGCCTTGAAGCTTGAAACTCCTAGGCAGGGCATGGGTTGGGGACGACCTCCTGAATTTCTGCTCAGAGAGGAACTCCCGAAAAATCGATCAATTCGCCTTCCGGAAGCTTTGATTAGCTGATTTATCAGTCTTCCCAATCAAAAAGAGGAACGCAGTGCCTGGACGTGACTCAACAAGTATGGAACTACTTTTTAGAAAAAATTGATGATGGTAAAAGGGGATATTCGGCATAACTCCCTCATTTAACCCCACTTGTCTGTCCGCACTTTTTTCTTGGCATGGACTGGACACCTGAAGAGTGGCTCTGGTTCTTTTTCTTCTTCAAGCTGTTTGGCATTGACTGAACCATTGGCTCGCTGTTCCGGAGTTGGATATTCTACTTCCAGGAACATTGGCCCCAGTCCTGTATCTCTTGTTTCACTCATAGACAATTGATAGCGAGGCTCCACCCTCTGGAATTCGTTTGGTTGCACTGGTGCAATTGGAGTTACCCGGTCTCTTGCTCCATCTAGATACTGAGGATAAAAATTTGTTGTGCCCTCCAATCGGTGCCAGGGAGTTTGTTTTCTTTTTTTCTTAATTTGAGCTACCATTACAGCCCTTAGTTACAAAATATATGTAATTGGCAAGTTTGTGTGTTTCATTGGATTGAAACCACTCCTCAAAAGTGATTTTCATGGAACCATCTGATTTTCCCACCCGGGAAACCGTTTATGCAAAGATTCGCGCCGATTTGGATCAGTATGGTTGGAGTCTAATTTCGTCAATTTACCGCGACGAACTCTTCACACACACAGTTGGTCTAAGCTGGAGCTATGAACATCAGGAAATTGAACTCATTGGTCTGAATCAAGAAATCGCTGCAATGTTGCTGAATGAATTAGCCGGACGAGTCGTCAATGGCGAAAAATTTCATTCCAACTGCCATTTTGAAGATATTGTAGATGGAGTCGATCTGATCCTCGTGGAAAACCCAATTGACCCTCAAGGCAAGCCGATGACCAATGGCAGACTTCGTTTGGTTTGGCCTGATGAAAACAACCTCTACCCCTGGCAGAAAGGCTGCGAAGAAGAATGTCTGATTCAGCAGTGGTTTCCAGATTCAACCATGCCTGAAAGAGATACTTGTGAGGCCTACGCCCTTCTGGAACAAGCTACCCTTCGTTGAAATACAATCTAATCACCTAACTTTTTCCTGCCGAACCAATCTCTCTATTTCTACGATTAGCTTTTCCCGAAAACGATCCTGCCTCAGACCAAATTGTAGTGAAGACAGCAAATATCCCAAGGGCTCCCCAACATCGTAACGGATCCCTTTCATTTTGACTGCTGAGACCTTGCCTCGTGCAGCCAACTGATTAATTGCTTCAGTCTGTGTGAATTCACCTTGGTGCTCATGCGTATTATCTGTCGCACGAAGTGCATCAAAAATTTCTGGGGTATACAGGTATCGACCATAAGACGCATAGTTACTGGGCTCAGTCCCTGGTGCTGGCTTTTCCACCATCTGCCTGACTTCCATGATCTCCCCTTCATTAACTGGATCGATCACTCCATAGCGTGAGATATCTTCTTCAGTAAGAGCTTCCACAGTCAGGATCGTATTGCCTGTTTCCTTGTAAGCTTCAATTAATTGTAGTGTCAACGGTGGACTCCCCATCACGATGTCATCAGGATACGCCACCACAAAAGGAGCATCCTGAACAAAGGGTTCTACAAGCATCAGAGCATTGCCTGTCCCCATCATCTCTTGTTGTCTCAGTGTGAAGATATTCGCACTCGTTGGCTTGATTAACTCAAGTTTTTCCATGAAGTTCGTCTTGGAAAATGCAGAGTCTAGCTCAACTTCTCTATCAAAATAGTCTTCTAAAACCTTTTTTCTGCGTGAAGATACCAAAAGGATGTCTTCAATACCAGAATCTACCATCTCTTGAACAATGAAATCAATCACTGGCCGGTCAATTAGAGGAAACATTTCCTTCGGAATCGTCTTAGAGGCCGGTAAAAATCTCGTTGCATACCCAGCCGCTAAAATCACACCTTTCATGAAAACTCCATCTCTAATCAGGTGATGCAGATGATCACTTCTATTGTTGTAGTAGATTCAATAAATAGTCTACCAGTTGTTTAACGGTCTTTAGTTCCAGGATTTGCTCGATGTCAGCTTCCTGACCAAATTCATCTTCCAAGGCCATAATCACGTTCATCGCATCTAAAGATGTCAAATCCAGATCATCTCTTAGATTTGAATTCAGCTTCACTTCTTCCACTTGGAGATCTAGTTCCCGAGCAATTGTTTTAAGGCAAGCTTCTCGGATTTTTTCTTCGCTTAGTTGCATGAACGAAACACTAAGCAGGCATTGCTGCCTCCAAAGGCAAAGGAATTTGAAAGCACGTTTTGGATTTTATGTCTGCGTGAAACTGGAAAAAGATTTTGCAGATGACATGCCGGGTCAGCAGGTTGACAGTTCAAGCTTGGTGGTACGATTTGATGCTGGATAGATAGTACAGAAACTACAGCTTCAATAGCAGAAGCAGCACCCATGCTGTGTCCTAATTGCGACTTGCTTGCACTACAAAGAGGGATGCGATCACCAAAGATTTTCTTGATTGCTGTCCCTTCCGTTTGATCATTCAACTTTGTACCCGTTCCGTGTAGGTTTATGCAATCCACATCAATTGGAGATATTTCTGCATCTTTCAGAGCCTTTTGAATCGCATCGCTCACTCCCTCCAGTTCAGGGCTTGTTAAACTTTCTGCATCACAATTCGAAGCAAACCCGATCAGCTCTGCGATCGGTGATTGATTTCTTCGAGTGCATGACTCTTCTACCTCAAGAACGATCATAGCAGCTCCCTCACTGAGCACAAAACCATCTCGATCCATCGCAAAAGGCTTGCATACCCGTTCCGGAGTTTCTTTACTCCTAGAAAGCACTCCCATCGCCTCCCATGTTCGTAATAATTCATAAGTGACAGGTGCTTCAGCTCCTCCACAAATCACTGTGTCATAAAGACCTGCCTGAAGCCATTCTACGCCAATTCCAATTGCATTTGCTCCAGAAGAACAAGCGGTATTTACAGTGAGATTCCGACCCTTGCAACCATGTTCGATTGCAATCTGCGCTGAGAGCGCATTGTTCATCATTTTGGGAATTGTAAAGGCATTGATTTTCCTATTTTTCTCTGGAAGATACAGTGCGTCGTATGCTGGCTTGTAGGAAACAATTCCACCAATTCCCGTACCAACCACAACAGCACNTTTTGGCAGGTCAGGGCCAGTAATTTCAGACTGTGCTATTGCTTCTCTNGCTGCAAGCAAACCATATTGGACAAAGGCTTCACAAGATCTCTGTTCTCTTGGTGAAAAATAACTTTTGGGGTCATAATTTTGAATGACCCCCGCAACCCTGGTCAGNGAAGGAGTAGGNTCAAATTTAGTGATATGATGAACACCAGATTTCCCATGGGANAGATTATNCCAAAATTCTTTAATTTCACTACCGAGTGGACAGAANACTCCCATGCCTGTGACNAAGACACGCTTACGACCCATTNTGATCTCGATTCACGACTCCGACGATCCCAGGGTGACATCGCCTATAAACCTCCACATAATCTGGTCGGTTGATNTGGGCATATTGAAGAGTAGCATCCAAACTGACGTATCCAAAGAGTTGAGCAAGATCTGTTAGATCCAGCCCATTCTCCAACAAGTGTGNTGCGAAAGAATGACGNAGNATACGTGCATTAATACGGCTCTGAATTCCAGCTCGTTTTGCGTGCTTCTTAATCATGAACCAGAACCCAATCCTCGTCATCCTCTCTCCATCTCTATTCAGAAATAAGCACAAATCTGCCTCGTAACGTAGTCTATCCTGCCTACCTTCTTTGAGGTATTTCTGAAGTACCTCACTTGCCATTGTAGTGACCGGGACCATTCGCTCCCTTCGACCTCGCACNTTCAGAAAATCCAAATCCAAAAATAAATCTGAGATATCCAAATTCAATAATTCNTGGACTTTCAAACCACTTGAATAGAGCAACTCCAACATTGCTCGATCTCGCAGTCCAAGATAATGATCATCTGAAGGAGCCTCCAGTAAATCTTCAACCTCTTGTATACTCANGAGTTCTGGGGGCTTTGGGGGAATTTCAGGAAACTTTACAAGATGGAGNGGGTTGACGCGAATCCAATTTTTTCCCTCTGCACAATTTAAAAATAGTTTTAGAGAAGAAAGATGACGGCAAACCGAGCTAGGTTGCATAAAATCAAGCAACTGATCTCGGTATTGTTCCATAAGAGATCGATTAACCTTCCCTAGGTCCCCAGCCTCTGTGGTGGCTGCGTACCACTGCAGAAACTGCTGAGTGTCATCGTAGTGGTTTTTCAGGCTGCTGTCTGAGTAGGATTGCGACTTCAACCATTCCATAAATTCTTGAAGCAGCGGTTCCATAAGNAAGCAAATTTGGAATGAAGNGGAGGGAGAGAAGCCCACGAGAACCGTGTGAACAAATGGGCTTTTGATGCCTAGCCCGAATAGGTGGAGAAGCGTGTAAGAATTTTAGGCTTCCTTAATAAAGGCGTGCTCACCATTCTCAGGGACAATCTCCGCGTGGTGATGAAAAGGCAACAAAAGTTTGTCATCACAAGAACCGCAGGACTTCTCGGCAAAAAATCACAGGCAATGTGATTTTTAGACCATTNAAATNCTAGCGAATACAGTCCATCTGGGCAAGTGAATTCGGGCCTAGACTAGAACCTGATCAAGTCTCTCGCAAAGATCACGAAGATTTTTTTCCATTTCACCATACTGTGGTTGATGCTTCTGTCTCATCAACTGATCAGCCAGATTCAAGGCTACCANTAAGTACAGATTACTTGAGGAAATGGAACTAGAACTTTGCTGAATTGTTGAAATTTGTTGTTCCAAGAAGCTCTCCACTTTCCTTATATGCTCTTCACCATAAGGACTTGCAATGGCAAATCTGTNACNGTTGACTGTAATTTGATACTGTTTGCGATCAGCTTTGGCGTCAGACATGACAGTTCCTCAACATATTAGAAAGTTAGCCCTCTGCAATGATTTTCACCTTNTCGGTGTGCAGAATACGATACAGGTTCCGCTCCTGAGGTTTCGATGGATCAAACTGTGAAGTAAACTGGTAAACTCGTTTATTTCGGCTCGTCGTAAAACGGAATGTGATTGGCAACTGTTGCTCTTTATTTAAAGCAGGAAGTTGTTTTGCGTCACTGGGTTCAATGTAAATGAAATTAGGAGAGTTAAACCTGACAAGAGCGCNGAACTCTNNATAAGTNNGATGATCTGTTGGTGATCTAAAACTAGCTGTCAACTGAGCCCCTGGAGCTACCTGACGTGAACTCCCCACAATCAGATCTGGATTTTCAGATGTGAACCTCAACTTCTCCCTAAGTTTGACCAAGAGATCTAACTTCTCATAGTCTAGTTGCCCTANTTTCTGAATTGNCTGTTCAAAGATTTTGGCTTTCTGTGTNATTGCTTTATAGTCTTTNACATCCATCAATCTGGACATCTCCCACAACAATTGAGCCTCTTCTTCTTCCAAACGGAATTCTTTGCTAACCGTCTCTATTAATTTNAAACGAGCGCGATCATAAAGTTTTATCTTGAAGCCATCTACTAAATTTTGATCTGGTGTGAAATAAATATTTAAATTCCCACGGTCGGTATCCTCCCAAAAGGTGGGCCCCGCGAATTTCAACCGACCACATGAGATTTCAATCACCTTGCTAAAATTAATTTCCCCAAGAACGTTAACATCATCCATCACGTCCTTAAGGATTTTCTCAACAAATTCCTTATCATTTTGCCGCTCATAGAATAGAGCTAATCCAATCTGCAAAATTCTGACTCCGTTATTTATCAATACCCCTTGATCCAGATCCTCTTTATTAACATCCGGCGGGTTATCAACCTGCAGAATTTCTCCGAGCAGATGAGCTTGTAAATCCCTATCCCATTTCTCGTTGTAGACCTTCTCCAACAGCTTTTTCATTTCAGTGGCGATGACATCTACAATGAAATACAGGGCAGGGCTATTTTTCCCATGCTTGAATATTTCAATGCCGTAAATCCTGAAGTACATGAAGCAGCGTTTGAGATAATCAATCCGCTGATAATCTGCCAAGTGATTTACAAAGTTCCCATAGTGAAATGCGACGTTGTAAAGGTTCCGAGCTTCGTTATTCTTGATCGCATGCTTGATCGCAAATCTTAACAGNGTGTTGAATCGAATAATGATCACATCGACCAAGTGATCATCCTCCAATTCAATTGCTGTAAGACCAATTTCAGACATCTCTGCTGCTACCAAGGAAGCCAGATCAAATGATCCGTCTTCAATTTGCCGTATGTAGACGTTCCCAAGCAAGCGGAACAACTTCTGCTCGTAAAAAGTCTTTGTTTTTTCCATGTCCCCATACTGGCCAATCATCGTCTTGAAGCTGATATCAGTTCGCACTTTGGGCATCACAGTGAAAAATTCATCACCGATGTGAGGTTTGACTCGAACGTATTCATGAATCGTCAGACTCATCTGGTGAATGATATCGGCCTTGAGTTCCTTGAAAGACACATACTCTAAAATGTCATCTAACTGGTTCAAAGCCTCGAACATCTGTACTTGGTACTGTTCACGGATATTGGGCACTGTTATGAGTGCCTGGGCTCTTTCTGTTGTCAGATCATGAATTTGATCAAGATTATTACCGTAAATTCGACTAATTACGTTGCTTGGTTTAGTATACCGTAAAATGTAAAAAATATAGGGGAAGGCAAAAAAAGCTGAGAGCACAAGGAGAATGTGGGTGTTAAACACTCTGCTGGCAGGGCGGACCAGGTCAATATCGGCATACAGATTGATGAGAATTGCGTGCATCCCCGAAACGATCAAAAACCACACGTAGATCAGGCTAGGCAGATCTTTCATATAGAGGTCAATCAGTTTTGGAATACTTTGAGAAGCAATCGAAATGACCAAGATCAAAGTTCCCAAGATCATACCCAGTAAGGCTTGCCAGACTTCTGCACTAAATCCCATATCAACACCCTCAAACCCTTCTGGGAAGCTACCACTGAAAATAGCAATAACTTCCTTGTATGGCTCGAAGAGGACTGCATCAAAAAGAATGTCGCAAAGAGTAACGAGTAAGACTACTCCAATCAACGATGCAGTCGATCGGTTACGATCTGCAAATGCCAACGCTCGAAAAATATAGAAACTTACCTGCAGAGACGATTTTTGCGACTCCTTTAAGGCAGTCTGTTCTGAAACTGTATCCATAACCTTTAAAAAGTGTAATGGTTCAAAACTTTAAAATCTTGTAAGGATTTACTTTGGTTTTTTCAAAACAATAGAGAACGGAAAAAAATTTAAAATTATGATTAGATTGCAGCTAACTTTTCGAAACCACAAGCAATAGACGCCCCAACTCAATTGGGGGCTTCAATTTCAATGAGCTTACCCTCTTCCAAAGAAATAACCCTGTCTGCTATTTCCAACACTTCGCTGCTGTGAGTGGCTACAATCATGGTTTTACCTGCTTTTCGAATAAGTTCCCGAAATAAACACAAAGCTTGCCTGCCAGTTTGTCGATCAAGATTACCAGTAGGTTCATCAGCTAAGACTAAATTTGGATCATGAATCAGTGCTCGGGCAATTGCCACCCTCTGCTGTTCCCCACCAGAGAGAAGATCAGGGAAGCTTTCCAAACGATCTCCCAAACCCAACTCCTGCATAAGCTCAGCAACTCTAGCTTTGGCAATTTTTGTAGATTCTCCATTTAATTCCATTGGTAGCAAGAGATTTTCTTCAACCGTCAATGTAGGAATTAAATTAAAGGACTGAAAAACGAATCCAATATTTTTTCTGCGAAATAGAGTTCTTTGATGCTCGTCCAATTCATTCAGCATGTTTTCAGCTATCCTGATACTTCCAGAAGACGGTTTATCAATTCCAGCCAATAAGTTGAGCAATGTAGATTTACCAGAACCACTCCTCCCCAGTAAAGCCACGATCTGTCCTTCTTGAATTTTAAGACTCAGATTTCGAAGAACTTCACGCTTCTCACCACCTTCCAGATAGAACTTGTTCAACTCGTTAAGTTGTAGAAAATCTTTTGCTAAAATTTCCAAATAAAATCCTTAATCAAAGTTGACAAGTGACAGCAATCAAAGTAANATAGANGGCTTTGCTGATGGCGGGAGTAGCTCAGCTGGTAGAGCGCTGGATTGTGATTCCAGTGGTCGTGGGTTCAAGTCCCATCTCTCGCCCCATGGGCGCCTGTAGCTCAGCTGGATAGAGCATTTGACTTCGGATCAAAGGGTCGGGGGTTCGAATCCTCCCGGGCGCGCCATNCCGCCTTACAAATTGCAATCAGTTCTAATACACCGCTCAGACAACCGTTCCCACCCTCCCAAAGATCCTCGCAATTCGATTCAATATCCTACTGCTATTCGGTTGAGTAGTGGTTGCTCCTTCACTGGAAGATGAACGATCGCTGAAAAAGCTCCTACTCCGACGCCNACCCACCAAACCACATCGTAAGACCCCAATTCATCATAAAGCANACCACCCAGCCATACCCCTGAAAAACCACCCAGTTGGTGAGACAAAAAAACTACTCCATATAAAGTGCCCATGTACTTAAGGCCATAAATATGGGCAACCAATCCCGAGGTGAGTGGAACAGTTGCTAACCATAAGCCCCCCATAGTAGCTGAAAACAAGAGAACTGAGTTCGATGTAATTGGCATCATGATGAAAGCTGCAGCCGCAATTGTCCGGCCTAAATAGATCAACGATAGCAAATTTTTCTTNTGAAAATATTTTCCCATTGCCCCTGCAGCTATGGTTCCCAAAAGATTTGCCAGGCCAATCACAGCGATCGAAAATGCACCCAACGCCGATGTTGTTGAGACCCCCATGCTCTGTAAAAAACTATCCTTTGGAATTCCCATACACATTTCCTCTACTANAGCTGGAAAATGTGCAGTAATGAAAGCGAGTTGGAAACCACAAGAAAAGAATCCTAAGAAAATCATAATGTAGCTGGGATCCCTAAAAGCCATGCTACAAACTTTTCCTAGGCCCTCTTCTAACTCTTTCCGAGTTGCGAAATTNGTTGATCGAAAAAAAGGGAGAACAATTAAGACCAGTANAATCGAGGCTGCAAAAGCNAGAAAAACTTCGGACCACGGCATTNTNCCAAGTANCCAACTAGCTGTTGGAGGACCAACAATCTGGCCAGCTGATCCCGCCGCTGTTGCAATTCCTANCGAGAGAGAACGATTTTCAGGACTCGTACTTCTCGCAACAACTGCCAAGATCACTCCAAANCCTGTCCCTGCGATTCCAAAACCTACTAAAACTTCTAGTATTTGAAGTGCTTCCGGAGTGACGGCATAGCTACTCAGAATTAATCCCAGAGCGTATGCGAGGGCTCCAAGCACAATTGCTTTTCGGTCTCCCCACTTTTCTGCAATAACACTGAAGAGTGGTTGTCCAATTCCCCAAGCAAGATTTTGAATAGCAATCGCCAGAGAAAACTCAGAACGNGGCCAAAGGAACTCACTACCAATAGGGACCTGAAAAACCCCAAAGCTCGCCCTGATTGCAAAACCAACCATTAGAATGAAACAACCAGACAACAATACTGGAGTTATCAATAATGCCTTGTTGTCCGAATGCATATTAAAAAAACTCTGTCTCTAGGGCATGAATTNGAGATTCAAGTAACGGAAGATTCTTCTAAGGGGGGACGACATNTTTGGAATGTCAACTTTCTTTGATAATATCTCCTCGGCGTGGCAATCACCAGGCCGAGAAAACAGCTATTTTTGGAAGTTTAAGATTTCAACCTCTCTACATCTTCAGGTTTCATCNTGGTCGCTGCGGCAACNATGTCAGGATTCATACTTGTTTCACTATTGACTAGCCTNCGGGCGATTTCAACTCGCTCATGTTCTTGGCCGCGAAGCATACCCTCTCGATGACCTTGGCGCCCTTTTGCTTCAATGGCTTCTATAATCNGATCGCGAATTCTTTTACGAATTTGGTCAACAGGAATGATCAAAGCTGCAAGAACAAGAACCATCAACCACTCGCTAANNCCCAAACCAACCGTTCGTAAAACCTCACCTCCCAAGTAAGTGAATAGGATTTGGAGGAAAAAAATCAAGCCAACGACACGCAAGAAATTTTTGTTCTCACCAATATGCTCAAACAAGTCTGTACTCTCAGTACGTGAGTTAAATTTATTAAAATTGTTNATGAAAACAAAGAATGCGAAAAATGCTGTTAAAAGTACAGCATCTGGGTTNTAGCCCGGATCTGTTGGTAATCCACAGCGGCTTTCATCACAGGCAAAAAAGCTACCTAGCCCATCACTAGTTAGGAAAAAAAGGCTAAGAATCGCCATTGCAATTCCATTCGTGGAAATGGCAGACCACATGTCTGGAGTGATCAGTGGAGCATTTTTGGGGGTTGGTGGCTCCTTCATGTATCGACTCAGCGCAGTCTCTCCAGCAAAAGCAATAGCGGCAAGAGTGTCCATGACAAGGTTAATCCAGAGCATTTGAGTCATGGTAAGCGGCAGGTCCACCCCAAAGAAAGGGCCAAAGAAAGCTACGAGGATCGCAGCAACGTTTACCGAAAGTTGGAAAATTAGAAACTTTCTTATGGATTTCAGCAACGTCCTTCCATAAAGGACGGCACGAGTAAGTGATGAGAAGTTATCATCCAAAATAACAATATCACTGGACTCCTTTGTCATTTCAGTCCCACTCCCCATGGCGAACCCAACGTCCGCATTTTTTACAGCAGGGGCGTCATTAACGCCGTCACCCGTCATGCCCACAACCCAATTGCGTTCCTTGGCAGCTTTAATAAGGCGGCTTTTATCGGTTGGTAAGGCTCTCGCCACTACACAAAGATTCGGAAGTATGTCGCGAACCTGAGCATCAGACATCTCTCCTAATTCTGTAGATGTCGTCAACACTGGATTATCACCCTGGATAATCCCCATCTCCATAGCAATCGCACGCGCTGTATTCTTTGCATCACCTGTGATCATGACCACTCGAATTCCTGCAGCTTGAGCCTCTTGAACAGCGACTTTGGCTTCCTGACGAATTTCGTCTCTCAACCCGAAGATGGTTACTAATGCAAGATTTTGTGGTAGGGAAGGCCCCTCACTAATTGACTCATCAGTCACTGCTAGTCCGATTAAACGCATGGCTCGCTCAGACATCTTATTCATCTCATTCAGCAAGTTTTCATGCGAAGGTAAAGGCTGGCGCTCGCCATTTTCATCTATATAAGCCGTACAGTTAGCCAGCACAATTTCTGCAGCNCCTTTAAACATCGTGACTGACTTCTGACCTTTAACCTCTGATGCTGAAAATTTATAGAGACTTTTGAAGGGGATACTTTGAACAAGCTCTACATCGTCTTTTTCTTTTAGGTTTTCATCTAAGTACCTAAGAAGTGCTTGCTCAGTTGGATTGGCCCCTACAATGACAGGTTTTGGTCCGGTAGTGTCAATGCCGGCGCTGGTGTTGTTGCGCAAGGAGAAGATAATTTCATCGCGCAGGCCATTAGGAATATCATCAAGCTTAGAGTGATGCTTGCCTGTGCCATCTAGAGTGTCAGCAACCTGCAATAATCCCTGAGTCAGGGTCCCAGTCTTATCGGAAAACAAAACCGTCAAGCTACCAGCTGTCTCTATTCCAAGTAGCTTCCTCACGAGAACTTTAGCTTTCAAAAGCTTGCGCATGTTCATCGAAAGGACTGTTGCAATCATCATTGGGAGTCCTTCCGGAACTACTACCACGATGATGATGATGGCTAGTACTATTGCGGTTACAATATCATGAACAATCTCTCCGAATGGCTGCGAAAAGTATACGCCGACACTTTCAGCTTCAATGAAAATGTGATTTGACATGAATGCAAAGGCAATCATCACAGAACCAATGTACCCAAAGCGACTGATCTTTTGCCCTAGATCTGCTAACTTTTCTTGTAAAGGAGATAAACGGTCTTCGGCCGAAACCAGCTCTTTCATGGTTTGACCGTATTTAGTCTTGTCACCAACAGCAGTAACCAACATCACACCTTCACCATCATCAACCAAAGCCGCACGTGGAAGTTCGTTTTGCTCTTCATTGATTTTACTTGGATCTTCAACCGGCACTTTCTTGATCGGTTCTGACTCCCCAGTCAGTGCAGCAGCGTTTACTTCCAGCTTCCCTGCGAGCAAGTACCCATCAGCCGGCACCGTATCACCCGGTTGGAGAACGACGTGATCACCTGAAACCAAATCGTTGATGCTGATTTCTTGCAGATTGTTATCCCGGAAGGCTTTCACTTTAACTAACGAGGCTTCTTCGAGAAGCTTTTGAAACTCATTCTCATTACTGTATTCTGACCAGGTTGCAACAAGAGTAGCTATTGCCACAGCAATCGCGATCCCTACACCTTCATACCAAGGAGCAAAGCCAATCACTGAGAGGAAAACTGTAATCCCAAGCGCCGCAATTAAAATGATAATAATTGGGTCTTTTAGGTTTGCCAGTAGCTTATCGGAAAAACTCTCTACTTCCTGATTAGTTACAGCGTTTGATCCATTCTGATTTCTCGACTGTAGCGCTTCTGCTTCAGTCAAACCAGGGTACTGAAATTTCATCTAGACTCCTTTATAAAACCTTGAATCATTACTTTATTGAAATATTTTGACATGATGGATGCTAGCAGATTTTCCCCCTTCGTAAAGCTATTTCTATGTCTTTCTACCCCAGTAGATTCATGTGAAAATAATGTGACAAATAATTAATTTCATTGATTAAAATTAAGTCTATCTGATTGTATCGTCTATCCGAAGCTTACATTCTACCAAATCAAAATCATGCCACTTAGTACTATTTCCTTACCCACTGGAATTAAAATCGGAAACCATCTTCCCTTCGTTTTAATTGGTGGGATGAATGTGTTGGAAAGTCGTGAGTTAGCACTCAGAACAGCAGAGACCTTTTGTACCCTAACAGAAAAACTCTCGATCCCTTATGTGTTCAAGGCGTCTTTCGATAAAGCGAATCGCTCCTCGGTTAAATCATTTCGTGGGCCTGGACTTGATCAAGGATTGAAATGGCTGGAGGAGGTCCGCAACACTTTCGAAGTTCCCATTATCACCGATGTGCACGAACCTCATCAAGCGAGTACTGTTGCTTCCATAGTTGATATTATACAGCTACCCGCTTTTTTATCGAGGCAAACTGATCTGGTCATAGCACTCGCTTCAACCCAAAAGGCTATCAACATCAAGAAAGCACAATTCCTTTCTCCCTCTGAAATGGACAATATTCTGCAGAAATTTGAAAGCGCAGGCAATAACCAACTTATGCTTTGCGAACGTGGGACGATGTTCGGATACAATAATCTAATCGTGGATATATTGGGCTTTGGCTTAATGAAAAAGCTAGGGGTACCTGTAATTTTTGACGCAACCCACGCGGTACAACTTCCTGGTGGGCAAGGCTCAGCAGCTGGCGGTCGCAGACAGCAACTCCGTGAGCTTGCTCTCTCAGGCTTAGCCACAGGGATAGCGGGAATCTTTCTGGAAGCTCACCCCAATCCCTCTGAGGCAAAATGCGATGGACCCAGTGCATGGCCTTTGAACAAATTGGAAGCTTTACTGGTGCAGATTAAGAAGCAAGATGAGTTAGCGAAGAGCCTGCCGTCAATTGAAGTAGAGTAAGTTAAGGGGGACAGGAAATACCCTCTTGTCTCCACGAGAGGGTTGAATAGATTCAGATTTGGAATAGAGTTTTCCAAAATCTTTTAGAAGATTGCCGACCCATTTCAGCTATGCTTTCAGTCAATGGAATGGATTTTGGACACACTTCCACACAATTCTGAGCGTTGCCACAAGCAGCTATTCCACCATCGTCCATTAAGGAATCAAGTCTTTCATTGGCAATTAATTTTCCGGTGGGATGCATATTGAACAGGCGTGCTTGACTTATAGCCGCTGCTCCCAAGAAATCATTATCNCGGCTGTATTGAGGACATGCTTCAACGCAACAGCCNCAGGTCATNCACTCTGAGAGTTTGTAAGCGACTCCCTGATGATCTGGTAGAATCTTGTCTCCTGGCCCAAGATCATGGTAACCATCCATCGGAACCCAAGCCTTTACTCGCTTAAGAGCTTCGAACATTCTTGAGCGGTCCACGGCTAAATCCCTGACGACGGGAAATTTGCTGAGGGGCTGCAATGTAATGGGTTGCATCAACTTATCGATCAACGCACTACAGGACTGGCGAGTCTTGCCATTGATCACCATGGTGCAAGTTCCACATACTTCTTCTAGACAGTTACACTCCCAAACNACCGGGCGTACTTTCTTCCCTTCTGAATTGATCGGATTTTTTTGAATATCCATCAAGCAGGAAATGACGTTCGAGTTTG
This sequence comes from Deltaproteobacteria bacterium, assembly GCA_002684675.1. Lineage (GTDB taxonomy): Bacteria > SAR324 > SAR324 > SAR324 > NAC60-12 > JCVI-SCAAA005. The sequence continues at coordinate 4,841 of NYVT01000093.1, read as the reverse complement.
GCAAATAAGGTATAACAAACGTCTCCCAGTAAGACTGCTGATTAGGGNCGTCTTGTCTGAGAATTTTAAAGGTAATTGTCTTTTTTGACATTTTGCTCCCTAGTTCAATCGTATTTGCGAGGTCGTGGTTGAATCAGTGAGGTATCTACAGCTTCATAATTGATATCAGGNCCTTTNCCATTGAAAGTCGCAATTGAACTTTTCAGCCATTTCTCGTTCGATTCCTCGTAAAGCCGCATATACTTTAGGTGATCTGGCTTGAAAGAATCTTCTTTGAGGCNCCCTTCAGCCTTTAATTTGGTGTACTCAAGGAAACTTTCTGGCTTAAAATCACTAGGCTGGTTGATTTCAAATTCGGGCTTATAGTGGGCCCCCCGAAACTCATCACGAAGCAATGCACCTTTAGCAATCACCTTTGAAAGCTGAATCATATTGTAGAGTTGGTTTACAAAGCTGGGNACTGGATTGGTCCAGTCNCTAGTATCTACGCATTCNACATCCTTCCAGCGTTCATCGTATTCNTCTATCTTTTCAACAGTTGCAGCAAGTCTAGCATTATCGCGAACGATAAGGACATTTGACATCATCGTTTCTGATAATTCCGCATGGAGTTTGTATGGGTTTTCCGTACCCTTCATTTGCCTGATATTAGTAAACTTTTCTTGCCATTGTTGTTGCGCCTGATCAAACAAGGATGATGGAAGGTCATCAGCAGATTCTTTTTTTTGATTCTTTATATAATTCACGATGCCAGGTCCCATCATCAGGCCCGTGTAGATACAGCTTAGCAGGGAATTTGCCCCGAGTCGGTTGGCCCCATGGTACTGATAATCAGCTTCTCCTGCAGCATACAACCCCTCCATTGAAGTCATTTGGTTACGTGGAGACTGGTGATCAATAAAACCGTCAGCTGTCCTTGTGTAATCAGTCCAAATCCCTCCCATTGAATAATGGACAGCCGGGAAGATTTCCATTGGCTCTTCACGAGGGTCTACCCCAGTAAATTTTTCATAAATTTCAAGAATTCCTCCAAGCCTTCTATCCAAGAATTCACGTGAATGATGAGTAAGGTCTAAATAGACTTTCATGTCTCCGTGTACACCAAGGCCTTGATTAACACAGATATCATAGATTTCTCTTGCTCCCACATCTCTTGGAACCAAATTCCCGAATCTGGGGTATTTTTCTTCAAGGAAATATAACCGCTCTTCNGCTAGGATNTCTTTTGGATTCCTTTGATCATTTGCTTTTCTAGGAACCCAAACTCTACCNCCCTCACCTCTTGCAGATTCACTCATTAAGCGCAGTTTATCTCGTCCGGGAACAGCTGTNGGATGAATTTGAATAAATTCACCATTNCCATACTTGGCNCCCTGTAAATAAGCTGANGTCGTTGCAGTTCCAGTNCAAACTACAGAATTGGTAGACCGACCATATACGACCCCGGGTCCTCCTGTGGCCAACACGACAGCATCACCCCTCTCTGCCCGGATATCGCCTGTCCTCAGATTTTGGATTACCGCCCCAACACATTTGCCATCCGCGTCTTGAACAGCCCCAAGATATTCGTGCCATTCAATCTTTTCGACCAAGCCTTCGACTTCGTATCTTCGAACCTGTTCGTCTAAGGCATAAAGCAACTGTTGNCCGGTGGTTGCTCCAGAGAAAGCTGTCCGATGGTGGAGAGTTCCGCCAAATCGACGAAAATCCAAATTTCCCTCAGAGGTTCGATTGAATGGGACTCCCATTCGGTCCAATAGATATATNATAAAGGGGGCGTGGTAGCACATATCCTTACACAAAGGTTGGTGCCCCAAAAAATCTCCTCCTTTTACAGTATCGTAGAAGTGTATTTCAGGGGAATCTCCTTCTCCTTTAATATTTACTGCTCCGTTGATTCCACCCTGGGCGCAAACCGAGTGGGAGCGTTTTACTGGAAGGAAGGAAACCAGCAGAACTGACATTCCCTGTTCCGCAATTTTCATGGTCGCAGCCAATCCAGCGAGACCCCCACCTACGACGATGGTTCTCTGCTTTGCCATGGATTTTTCTCCATTTTAATTGGATGAATGAAAGCGGGTGATTCTAGAAAAATTAGTACTGAAGTCTACCAGATCGCGGACAATGAATACAATCCTGCTGCNGTCAGGAGAACAAAAACTATGATGCTCAAAACCCTGACTCTCAACTGTGCTCTAGGTGTCAGCGCAAGCCCCCANGTCATACAAAATGTATTNATACCATTTGCAAAATGGAAGGTTGCACCCAAAATTCCAAGCAGATAAACACTTTTTGTTAGCCAGCCAGTTTCTGTAGAAGCAAATCCGTCAGCCAAGTGCTCGAAGTGTTGGCCGTAAGTATCCGTCATCAGAGGCATCACCTGAGTGTTGTAGAGATGNGCAAATATAAACAGTAGCACTCCAATACCACTAATTCGCTGAAGCCAGTACAGCAGATGAGCGAAGTAATGATAAGAAGGCTGTGGNGTAGCCTCTATGGATAATTTTGCTCCTAAAATTGAATGGTAGAAAAGGGGTATATAGACAAAAATAATTAAAAGCCAGATNGCGAGGGGGCTATCGTAAAATGAATTAGTTTGTTCGTTGTATTTCTCGGCCCCTTGGTGAAGATAGAGTTGGAGNTAGAGATGGTAGACCAGAAAAATGCCNACTGGAACCATACCAGTAAGACTGTGGAGACGTCGTGCAAAAAAGTGTGAGTTCATCTAGACCTTTCCCAAGAAAAAATCGCAGGTTAAAGCGGTGCTTCTCTCTAACCAAACTTCNTAAAATTTTTCAGAAAGGCACAATCTAGTCGACGANATCCCNAGATGTCAATATTCTGAAACTTTGTTTAATGCCGAAGAGAGGCGAGATTTGTACCGTGCAGCGGTTCGCGCATGTAGAATCCCTTTTGTTACGGCTTTGTCAATTCTCTTCTGAATTTCTGGATACTCACCCGCAGCTAAAACCTTGTNGTCTCCTGCCAAGANCTCTCGATATTTTTTCACTGAAGTTCTCAAGGATGAACGNTCAGAGCGATTTCTTGCCGTACGCTTGATCGTTTGACGGATGCGCTTTAGTGCGGATTTATGGTGAGCCATTTTTCTCCTTCAGAANACATTGGGAATATGCTCCAACACTGGTGCATGGTTTTTTGAAAAGTTGTTGAAATCTCGTTAATCAAAGCTGCGTTATCAGCTTACTTGGGAGAATTNTAATGAATATCTCATAAAGTTTTTTTCAGTTTGGTTTACTTGACTAGAGAAACTGAAACTGAAAAGGATGGACCAACTACAACACCAGATNTATAATTCACTTCGCAAATTGCGAGACAGCTTTCTTTCTCGNGTACAGTATCAGTTTCACCGAGATAGTNTCTTAAGTTTCTCTCCAAATTAATCTATCCNAGCTTCTCCAAATATTTTGCATACAAATTCATCCCCATCGACTCCCAAATTNTTTCTAATCGACATCTTTCACCACCGGAAAGTCTTTCTATGAATTGGGGTGGGATCAAATTTATTCAGTAACTCCTTGTGACGTTTGGTAGGGTAACCTTTGTGTTTTGAAAATTCCCATTCTGGATAATCTCGGTCATATTCTTTCATAATTCTATCACGCNTTACTTTTGCCAAAATTGATGCTGCTGCAATTGATNTACTTTTTTGATCCCCTTTCACAACGGCTTGGGCNGGTAATGAAAGCTTAGGCAGCCTGTTACCATCAATCAGAACATANTCAGGAATTGGCTGAAAAGCTTCTACTGCTTGTCGCATGCCCTTCAATGTAGCGTTCAAGANATTTAACTNATCAATTTCGGTATTTTCAAGAATCTGGATTTGATGATCAACTGATTCTGAAATGATTTTTTCGTATANGGCTTCTCGAAGAGATTCACTTAATTTTTTCGAATCATCCACCTCNAAACATTCTACTNTGTTCGGATCTAATATTACACCAGCTACGACTACAGGTCCTGCAAGTGGCCCTCTGCCTGCTTCATCGACACCTCCAATGTNATNNTANCCCTGACTCCAAAGGGCTTTTTCGATATCAAGACCTGCTACGGGCACTGATCTTTTCACGGATACGCGCTGCTTTACCTCGGCGTTCTCTGAGATAGTAAAGTTTTGCCCNCCTCACATGACCGTGTTTGAGGATTTGAACACTTTCAATTCTTGGGGAGTGTAGTGGGAAAATTCTCTCGACACCATGCCCTTGGGTCATTTTCCGAACAGTGAATGTAGCCTTACTGTTCTTGTCTCCAAGGTGCTTGCGAATGACAACACCTTCATATGCCTGGATACGCTCTTTGTTTCCTTCACTAATTCTGTAATTAACTCGGACTGTACATCCTACCCTAAAGGCAGGGATATCTCCACGNAGTTGACTTTGTTCAACCACTTTCATCAGGTCTGGCATTTTCGCCTTTGTCTTTTTTTGTTAGTAAGTCAGGACGACGCTGCAAGGTACGTTGCCGAGCTTGCTGACTNCGCCACTTTAAAATTCGGGCGTGGTGTCCTGAAAGAAGCACTTCTGGGACATGCTGCCCTCTAAATTCTAAAGGTNTCGTATACTGAGGATATTCGAGAAGCCCATTTTCAGTAAANGTCTCTTGTTCAGCTGAGTCTTGATTCCCAAGNATGTTTTCTTTCAAGCGGCTAATCGCTTCAATTAATACCATTGCGATGACTTCGCCACCTAGGCAGATGAAATCTCCTCCAGAAATTTCTTCATCTACATATTCTCTGATTCTTTCGTCAAAGCCTTCATAACGGCCACATACAAACATAAGGCATTTGTCACAAGTACTCAGTATTTCTGCCTTTTTTTGCTTGA
>NYVT01000092.1:0-9251 GCA_002684675.1 Deltaproteobacteria bacterium | reverse complement strand
CCGATGGTACTAGGGAATTTGAAGAAGCCCTTATGCTTCTCAAGCAGCGTCAGCCAGATCGGGTCATCACACATGGCTTCCTAGAGTTTGCAACTCCTACAATTGATGATGCCTTGCGCAAAAATGCCCGCATGGGTTCTCGCAAGATTGTAATGGTGCCTGGAATTCTGTTTGCGGCAAGTCATGGAAAAAACGACATGCCTGTTGAATTACTGAGTTTAAAGCCAGAATTTCCAGAAATCGAATTCCACTACGGTGGGCCGATGGGTATTCATCCACTGCTGCTCGAGCTGTTTCAAGAGCGAATTATCAGTGCTGAAGCACAATCTGCCCAGATGATCCCTCGGCATGAATCGCTACTGGTCGTTGTCGGGCGTGGGACCACCGATCCAGATGTGAATTCCAATGTCAATAAGCTAGCACGTATGGTTGAGGAGGGGATGGGTTTTGGGAGTTCCTATGTCTGCTACTCTGGAACTGCAAAGCCCCTAGTTGCTGATGGAATTGCTAGGGCTGCACAAATGGGTTATCGGCGTGTCGTGGTGATCCCTTATTTTCTATTCACTGGTATCCTGATCAAGCGGATTTACAGCGCTATCGATAAGATTCAGCCCAAATTTCCTGATGTAGAAGTTCTCAAAGCAGGCTATCTGGGAGTTCATCATCATGTGACAGATGTCTGGGTCGAAAAGGCCCGTGAAGCGTTGGTTGGCATCAATTCCTCCAACTGTAGCCTGTGTAAGTACCGCACCCAGATCGTGGGTTACGAAGGTGAAGTTGGCAAAGTACAGGAGGCCCACCACCATCATGTGCGGGGGATTCTGGGAGACTCGCATACGCACCACCACGGAACTGAAGCAGCACATTCCCACTCCCCTCCGCACACGCACGATCACACTGCGGATGTGGGCCATACTCTCGAACATTCGCATGCTCATGAGCTTAAATCTGCCGTAAAGTTCTCCAGCGCCTACGTTCCGCATCCGATTGAGGCAGAGAGCTTCCAGCTGATCGAAGCGAACTACGACTGGAGTGCTCACAGTTCTGGGGTCAAGGCCATCCTGCAGCGACTAGTGCATACCAGCGGAGACTTTGGAATCGTCGAANATGTCTTCTTATCACCAACTGCGATTCAGCAAGGTGTTCAGGCGNTGCTANACNGAGCTATCATAGTAACGGATGTAACCATGGNGCAGAGTGGTCTAAAACGNAGCTTGCTCTCCANCCTGGAATTGACTACCAGTTGTTTGGTGCATGATCCAGAGACACACTTATTGGCTGAAGCCTCTGGATTGACACGCTCTGCAGCCGGGATTCGCAGGGCTTTTCTCCAACACCAAAATGACCAAATCATCCTGACGATTGGTGACGCACCAACNGCGATTCGTGAAACTCTNCGGCTGATTCAGCAGGAANAGTGGCAACCAAGGCTAGTTATTGGGTTGCCCGTTGGTTTTGTGGGAACTCGCGAGTCCAAGCAGGAACTTCAAGAATGCCAACTTGTCCCTAGAATCACCAACCGAGGGACTCGAGGAGGATCAAATTGGGCCGCAGCTGTNGTCAACGCGCTGATGATTCAGGCATGGAACCAGAAAGTCCTCGGACCGCNCACAAAAGAATTGAATTCGACCTCAGCGTCCCAGCCCCTAATGGTCTACGACGAGGCTTNACGACAGGCACNTGTGCTACGGCTGCCACGCAAGCGGCGCTGCGCCTTTGGCTGGGAGAACCNGTACCCCAAGAGGTAAAAGTCGATCTTCCAGAGGGGAATTACTTTGTACGAGTACCGATCGAGCGAGTCCAACAATTCACNGACGNGTGCACCGAAGCCAGCGTGATCAAGGACGCAGGCGACGATCCNGATGTAACCCACGGCAGTCGAGTAAGGGTTCAACTCAAAGCTGAGGGAACTGGAATCCAATTCAGTGCAGGAAGTGGTGTAGGAACGATCACCAAACAAGGTTTTTCCCTACCCATCGGAGAGCCTGCGATCAATCCGGTCCCCAGGCAGATGATGATTCAGACCATTTTGGAGACACTGGAGGCTTACCCACAGCACCGTTCGCAAGGATTCACTGTAATAGTTGGTATTGACGAAGGCGAGCAACTGGCAGACAAGACCTACAATCCGCGCCTTGGTATCGTTGGTGGTCTTTCCGTGCTGGGAACCAAGGGAATCGTCGAGCCCAAGTCCCTCGCATCCTGGCTGGCATCCATTGAATTGTATGTGCGCATTGCCCTCGCTGATGATGCCAAGGCAATTGTACTGGCACCTGGAAACATTGGACAACTGGTGGCAGAACAGCAGCTCGGTCTGACTCCCGAAAGAGTCGTACCGATGGCGAACTTTATAGGCTTTGCACTGAATGCTGTTGATCAGGAACTTGGCAATCACCATCGAAAACTTGAAAAGCTTTGGTTGGTCGGACACCCAGGAAAACTCGCTAAAATTTTGGAAGATCATTGGGATACGCATTCTGGAGTCAGTCCAATGGCGATGCAGGGGATCCTTAAACTGGCAAAAGCTTTTGGGGTGAAGCCGAGTCTGCTTGAGAAGTGTAAGAGCGCAAAGACGGTGGAGGCGATCATTCAGCAGTTTGGTGATACCCCCAAAAGTTCTCAGTTCTGGCAACTGGTCGAGCAACGCATCACTAATAAGATCCAACCTCGACTTCAACACGTATTGGAAGTCCAGACCCTACTGTTCGACATGCACCGAAATCCCTTGGGCTTGCCGCTGACCCAGAGCTACGAATGACTGAAAGCAAACTGGTGGGTCGATTTGTTGGAATCGGTGTGGGGCCAGGTCCAGCCCAACTAATCAGTGTCGCTGCCTGGGAGGAGTTGCAATGTTGCGATTTAATTTGCTATCCAAGGGCGACCTCTCACGAATCTTCGGCAGCTTTGCATGCTCTAGAAGGCCTAGAACTTCCTCAAGCTGAGTTGCGAGAGATCTTCTTCGAAATGAGTTCGGATCGAGATCGATTAAGAACATACTACAGGGAATTGGCGCTGAGCCTGCGTGGTGAGTTGGAGTTGGGCCGTCAGGTAGGGTATCTGACACTGGGAGATTCGATGACCTATTCGACTTATGGTTATCTGATTAACGCCTTACGCGAAATCTATCCGCAGTTACGACATCGAACATATGCTGGTATTACTAGCTTCGCTGCGATTGCTGCACACTTCGATTGGCCTCTTGGTGAAGGCAAGGAAAGGGTGTTGTTGCTTCCTTGTCCAGAGGGAATGCCAGCCCTGCGAGCGGATATTCTGACGCATGACTTGGTGGTTCTCATGAAAATCGGACGACGCCTACCGCAGGTGCTTGCTCTGCTTGAAGAACTGGGAATCTCTGAAAACTGTGTCTTTGCCCAGAGACTAGGTTTTGCGGAAGAACGAACGAGCTGTGGCCTGGCTGACCTGCCCAGAGACACAGAGACGGGCTACCTGTCAACCATGCTGATCCGCAGAGAGGCACATCAGCCGCGTCATCAACTGCCAACTCGACCTCTTAGAGAAACTTTGTCTGAGCCAACTGCATGAAAGTCTTTTTTATTGGTGCCGGGCCTGGTGCCGCTGACCTGATCACAGTCCGTGGTGCTGAAATTCTGCGTCGTGCGGATCTCGTGCTTTATGCCGGCTCCTTGGTCAGTGAGGACATCCTGCAGTACTGCCAAGAAGGAACTACCTGTATCAACACTGCTGGTCTTCATTTGGAGCAGCAGTTGGAGTGGTATCGCCAAGCCAAGCAGAACGATTGGCTCGTAGCTCGCGTACACTCTGGTGATCCAGCTATCTATGGAGCTACGGCCGAACAGATGCGTCATTTACGAGAATGGGGAGTGGACTTTGAAATTGTCCCAGGCGTCTCTTCCTTCACCGCTGCAGCAGCCTGTTTTGGAGCAGAGTTGACCAAGCCCTCGGTAGCCCAATCGATCATACTGACCCGCACCACTGGTAGAGCCTCTGGGGTGCCCGAGCGTGAAGCACTAGCGGAGTTAGCAGCCCATCAAACAACACTCTGCATCTTTCTGTCTGGGCCTCATCTGGCCTCAATGGTTGCAGATCTACGCCAGCACTATCCGGACAACACACCGATCTGGATGATCCAGAAAGCCACCTGGCCCCAGGAACAAAAACATCAAAGCACCTTGGAAACCGTCTTGGATGAAGTCAATCCCCAGGAATGGGCACTGTCCACGATGATTTTAGTGGGGGAAGTACTAGAGGAAGAATTGCCAGATGTCTCAAGGCTCTATTCCTCGCAGTACACTCATCGCTTTCGACGACGAGAGAAAAACCTGACTGAGGCCTAATGGAGGTGGGTCACGATCTAGCAGTCTGGTCAGTGAGAGGAATGGCGCAACCTATGGCGCACTTCTTGGCTGAACACCTATTAGCCGCAGAACCTCAAGGAGGAAGCGCTCCATCCAATCAGCAGTTCTTTCGTGTGGTCTATCGGAAATATAGGGCCTGGATCTTTATAGGTACCACCGGCATCGCTGTGCGCTACCTGCAGGGCTTGCTAGAGGACAAGCACACTGATCCAGGTGTCGTGCTGGTGGATGAAGCTGGCCGACAAGTGATTTCACTGGTCGGGGGACATGAAGGAGGAGCCAACGAACTGTCTGTGCGAGTGGCGAACTTGCTCGGTGCTCAGCCAATTCTCACCACGGCTACAGAAAGCTTGAGACCCCTGATTCTTGGAATTGGTTGTCGGCGTGATGTCACCCTGACACAAATTGATACTGCTGTTATGAACGTCTTGAATAACTACAAAATTTCGCTTGAAGAATTACGGATGGTAGCCACCGTTGATGTTAAGTTACAGGAATCTGGGTTGTTGGCCTGGTGCCGCCAACAGCAACTTCCCTTGCGGGGGATCTCTTTAAGTTTATTGCAGCACCGGCCCTGGGTCACTAAATCTTCTGATTGGGTTCATGAGACGTTGGGAGTNGCTGGTGTCTGTGAACCGTGCGCNCTNCTGGCCAGCCACGCTGGAAAATTGCTNGTTCCAAAAACGGCTCACAATGGGGTTACCGTGGCCGTTGTGCATGACCCCCCCTGGCCAGAGAAAGCGTGATGCAGGGNAAAGTNATNTTCGTGGGAGCCGGACCGGGGAATCCGGAATTACTTACGCTGGAAGCCTATCGAGTGTTGCAGGAAGCNGACGTCGTGCTTTACGATGCGCTNGTAGGTCCAGAAGTCCTCGATCTAATTNCTAGTCNCACCCAGAAGATCTATGTTGGGAAACGTGCTACGAACCATTCCCACAAACAGAAGGAAATCAACGAATTGCTGCTGGACATGGTCAGGCAACATGAGTGTGTTGTCCGGCTCAAGGGTGGAGACACGCTGATCTATGCTCGCCTAGCCGATGAACTCGCAGTTTTGCAGCAAGCCAGGATTCCCTACCAGGTACTGGCTGGCATCACCNCCCTGTCCGGAACAGCTGCAGCATTGGGATTGCCCCTGACCTCGAGAGATTGTGGTTCGGAACTACTGATCACAACTGTCTCCACTTACAGCGATCTGGAAACGTGCCAGGCTGTGATGACCTTTCTGAACCGCGGTTCAGGGGTTGCGATCTACATGCCCACTTTCCGTGGACAGCATGTTTTGCCGAATCTACTAGAAGTTGGGGTCGATGCAGAGTTACCCTTGCTGCTTGTTGTTCAGGCNACTTTGCCCACGCAACGCCAACAAAGTACGAACNTGGGACAGGCNGATTATGATCAGCTTTGTGCGTTCAGCGCAGGAGATCCGNCGATTTTTCTGCTGGGCTGGTCCTTCNCCAGTTGNATCTCAACAGCAATGCTAAGCAAGGTGTTGGAANGCGTCNATGTCNACTGAAGGGGCGCTTTTTCTCGTTTCGGTTGGACCTGGATTCNTCGATCTCGTGCCGGAGCGCGCGAAAAAAGCTCTGACCCAGAGCGAAGTGATTGTCGGGTACGATCTTTATCTACGCTGGGTCTTGCCCTGGATTCAGAACAAGCAGATTGAAACTTTTCCTCTGACCCAGGAACGAAGGCGTGCTGAGCGAACCTTGGAACTAGCACGTCAGGAGAAGCAGGTGAGCTTGGTTTCGAGTGGAGATATAGGTATCTACGGGATGGCAACGCTAGCGCTTGAGCTGCTGAAGGAAGAAGACACCTTCCCTGTCGAAGTGATTCCTGGAGTCTCAGCGGCCAATGCCTGCGCCGCTTTGCTGGGAGCCCCGCTGGCTCATGACTTTGCCACTTTATCCCTTTCAGATCTGCTCTGTCCGTGGGAATTGATCGAAACCAGGGCACAGCACCTGGCCCAGGCCGATCTGGTAATCGTGCTTTACAATGTGCAGAGTCGTTCCCGTTCGCAGGGGGTCTATCGAATCCTGGAGATCCTGCAGACCTTCAAAAGTGACGAGACCTGGTGTGGGATCGTGCGCAACGCTTACCGCGAAGAACAGTCGGTGGAATGCTGCAAGCTCGAAGAGTTGAGTCATCGGCAGTTTGACATGCTTACGACGCTCGTGATTGGGAACCGCTTCACACAACCAAAACGGGAGTTTCTCTTCACTCCGCGAGGGTATCTAGGCTGGGCTGAGCCATCCCCCTCTGCTCAACAGGCGGACCTTCCAAGAAAAGCAGTCTGGGTTTTTTCTGGAACCAGCGATGGCAATGAAATTGTCCACAGCCTACACCAGCAGGGTATTCCGGTTATTGTTTCCGTGGCTACCGAGCAAGGAGCCCAGACCTGGCGAGAACAAATGATCCCAGTGGTTTGGGGATCACTTGGACGTGAACGACGGCATCAGGTTCTGAACCAACACCAGCCAAGCTTGCTTGTAGACTCAACCCATCCCTATGCATCTCGGATGACCCTGCAATTGCAGCAGTTGTCCGTAGATCTAGAAGTTCCGTGTTTGCGTTATGAACGACCCTCGACACTGGTCGGGGATGAGTTGTGTGAAGATTCCATTGAAAAAGTCACTACCCTAGCACTGCAGTACGGTAAGCGCATCTTGCTGGCAACGGGAAGTCACCAAGTGGCAGAGTTTCTGCGCCAGGATCGTCATCGGCAAGCTGAGTGGTTTGTGCGCTGTGCACCCACCAGTGAATCTCTGCGAGAATTGGAACAGGCTGGTGTGCCTCTTTCACGAATATGTGCGCAACAGGGCCCTTTCAGCATCGAAGAAAATCACAGGCTTCTGGAGCGTTGGAAGATTGAGGTCCTGGTCACCAAGGATTCTGGAAAAGCTGGAGGATACCCTGAGAAATACCAGGCAGCCAAAGCTTTGGGGATAACATTGATTGTGCTGCAACGTCCCCGCATCCACGTGGCTCATTCCTATTCTGATATCGCTGCCCTGCTGCAGCGAATCCAACAAGTGATGGACAATGATGACTGAAAAAATAGCCGTTTCAGCAGAGTTCGAGTTCGAAGAACCGCCCAGGCCTAAGCAGCGTGTGGGAGCGTTTCAGATCTACACTGGAGAGGGCAAGGGCAAGAGTACAGCCTCGCTAGGCTTGATGCTCCGAGCACTGGGGGCCGGACTGAAGGTCTATTACCTGCGGATGCTCAAGCCACGCTGGAAAACGGGAGAACTGAAACTTTGTCCAGACCTACATCCGAATCTGACGTTCCGAAACGTCCCGCACTACTGGGCCCTGTGTGTCAGTCGCAAGGTGCCACAGGATGTCGAACGAATGAGGGCAGAATTGATCCCGGAAGTAGCTGCTTTGAAGGACATAGTCTGTTCTGGAAAGTACGACTTGGTGATTGCGGATGAAATCAACTACTGCTTGCATCGAGAGTTGATCTCCCTCGAACAAGTGCTGAACTTGGTGGACAGCCGACCACCTCAGGTCGAACTGGTTTTCACAGGACGCTATGTCCCTACGGAATTGATCGAACGGGCCGATGTGGTGACTGAAATGCGGAAAATCAGGCACCACTTCGATAAGGGAGTAAGGGCTCGTCTGGGCATTGAATTCTGACCCATGCCCTCAGGAATCGTGCTCGCAGGTCTACAAAGTTCTAGTGGCAAGACAGCCCTGACATGCCTGTTGCTGGCCGGTCTGCAAAAGTTGGGAGTTCAAGTTCAGCCCTTTAAGGCCGGCCCAGACTATCTCGATCCTGCCTACCATCAACATTTTGCCAGCTGTCCTAGCATCAACCTGGATTCTTGGATGATGGGGCGATTAGAAGTGGTGCGGCTTGTTCAAAAGTACGGAACTGGCAAACTCGGCTTGCTGGAGGGTGTGATGGGCCTCTTCGATGGAGCCAGTCCCGTCAGCGATGAAGGCAGCACCCTAGAGTTAGCTCGCTTGCTAGATTGGCCGATTTTGCTGGTCGTTCCAGTAGCCAAAGCAGGACGCTCGATCAGGGCTGCGATTCGAGGCTTTCAGTTGGAGGCTGGAGTAAATCGTATTCGGGGCTTGATCCTCAACCAGGTCAGTGGTGAATCTCATGCGGATTACCTGAAGCAAGTGCTAGCTGATCTGCAGATTCCCATCCTGGGGGCCTTGCCACGATTACCAGAATTACAGTGGCCGGAGCGTCACCTGGGCCTGCAAGCGGTCAGTGAAACATCCCTGCCGGATCAGGCTTCTTTAGGAACGTTGGCAGAGCAGTACCTGGATCTTGATCAACTACTTTCTCTGGCTCCTCAGCCTCAACAATGTTCGGTGAGCGAAGCGATTAAGACTCCTGTGAAACCGAGCTGCCGGATCGGTGTGGCCCAAGACGCAGCATTTCACTTCCATTATCACGAGAATTTGGAGTGGCTTCGTCAACAAAGTGCTGAGTTAGTCAAGTTCTCTCCTCTTGAAGACAGCACCTTACCCCCAGCGCTGGGTGGAATTCTACTCAGCGGTGGCTTCCCCGAATGCTTTGCTGAGAAATTGAGTGCCAATCGATCCATGCTGAAGGAGCTCAAGGAATTCATTGAAGCAGGCGGTTCTTGCTATGCCGAGTGTGGGGGCTTGATGCTACTCGCAGATTCCTTGCGTTTGTTGAACGGTGAAGAGTATCCGATGGCAGGGGTGATCCCTGGAACTGTCAGTATGACACCCAGATTACAGCACTTTGGCTACAGCAAGGCCAAACCAACAAACCATCAGGGAAGCTGGCGAGGACATGAGTTCCACCACTCAAAGTGGGATCAGGAAACAAGCCAGGCCAATGCCTGGACTGTTACAAAAAGGAATCGCATGAATTCCCGTTTGGAGGGCTATCGCTACCGAAACCTGCATGCTTCGTACATCCAT
>NYVT01000091.1:0-8092 GCA_002684675.1 Deltaproteobacteria bacterium | reverse complement strand
TTTCATGAGATCACTAAGCCTGCCATTTTAAAAGCCTTGAAGAATCCAAGGGATGTTGACACCAGCCTCGTAGATGCCCAACAGGCACGAAGAATTTTAGATCGAGCTGTAGGTTACGAACTGTCACCACTTCTATGGAAAAAAGTGAAACCCGGACTCTCTGCGGGTAGAGTTCAAAGTGTAGCAGTTAGAATACTTGTTGATCGAGAAAGAGAAATCCGGGAATTCAAGCCACTTGAATTTTGGAGAATTCGAACCGCTTTTGAAAAGTACGCTTTCCAAGCAGAGGTAGTTTCCTACAAATCAAAAAAAACTGAAAAATCTGTCCCTAATGAAGCAAAATCTCTGGAAATTGTCTCATCATTAGAGCAAGGGGAAATCTGTAAAATTGCTGATATCGAAGAAAGAGAGACAACCAGAAAACCCGTAGCACCCTTCACTACTTCTACTCTACAGCAGGAAGCATCTCTAAAACTAGGATTCTCGCCTCGGCGAACAATGTCTGTCGCTCAGCAGTTGTACGAGGGAAATTTTGAAATCCCTGGGTACAGCGGTGGCTTGATCACTTACATGCGAACAGACTCAACAACGCTCTCCGAAGAAAGCTTNCANCAAGCTANACAAGTNATTCTTTCAGAATATGGGAAAGAGTACNCTNTTAANAAGCCNCGTCNCTTTGCCACCACAGCCAANGGNGCNCAAGAGGCNCANGAAGCNATNCGACCAGTNGACNTNAGCATGAANCCTCANGANGTTNGGNCACATTTNAGCCNNGAAATGGCAAAGCTTTANGATCTGGTNTGGAANAGGATGATCGCCTGTCANATGNNNGAGGCAATCNTNGCACGNACAACCCTNAAGTTGGNNGGTGGCNTTCAGNAAGAGTGCCTCCTTGAGGTNAAGGGACAGCGGCTTGTATTTNCNGGATTCTTAAAAGCCTACACAGANGGCTCNGAAAATCCAGATGTAGATCTTGAAAAAAAGGATGTGATCCTACCGAAAGTTGAGAAAGGAGAGGAANTGGGGATCAAGNAGGTGATTCCAGAGCAGCATTTCACCAAGCCCCCACCTCGCTANACNGAAGCNGGTCTAATTAAAAAACTGGAAGCAGAAGGGGTTGGTAGACCTTCCACATACGCTCCGACTATTTCCACGATTCAAGATCGGCAATATGCTGAAAGAGGAGAAGATAAANGGCTCAGGCCAACAGATCTTGGTGAGGTCGTTACAGATTACTTNGTGAATCACTTCACCGACATCGTGAATTTAAATTTCACCGCACGAATTGAGGAAGACCTTGACGANATNGCCAANGGAAAACGAGATTGGGTCTCTATGATGACCGAATTCTATCAGCCCTTTCACGATAACATTGCGGTAAAACAGGAGTTACCCCCTGACAAAGGGGAAAGGGTTTTGGGAACTGACCCACAAACCGGCCGTCAGGTCAGCGTTAGGGTTGGTCGTTATGGTCCGATGGTTCAGATTGGCACTAAGGATGATGAAGANAAACCCAAGTTTGCTTCACTTCCCAAGGATCGCAGCATGCATGAAATTCAACTGGAAGAAGCACTCAAGCTGTTTAGTCTTCCAAGACATTTGGGCAACTTTGATTCCTCTGGAGAGGAAATTATCGTTAATAGAGGCCGATTTGGTCCCTATGTGAAACTTGGCAATCAATTCTATTCTATCCCNAAGGAAATTGACCCTTTGCAGATTGATCGTGAAGAAGCANTAGAGTTAATNCGTCAAGGCAAAGAAAGNAAAGCAAAGCAGGTCTTACACGATTTTGGCGAAATTCAAGTGCTCAAGGGACCCTATGGCCCTTACATCAAATACAATAAGAAGAATTTCAAAATCCCAAAAAANACTGATACTGAATCACTAGACAAGGTCACCTGCGAGCAAATTATCTCAGAAGCCCCACCTCCTCGTCCAAAGCGCAAAACCAAGGCCTCGTAATNGGTTGGAGACTTTGACTAACAGTCAGCANCCGACAACAACCATCTAATGGTGTAGCTCCGAAGCATGCGAACTCATCTANCCGCACTCGCCCTACTTGNGCTGAATTTTCTTANATTTCTNGTTCTGAACCAATTTNTGAACCCGCATCCNGATATGCTNGACCATTGGGTGTGGTCACGTTTTTTGAGTGCTTCCTACTACGAGCACCCTCCGATGGTNGCTTTTNTGATGCGNATCATTACCACCTTCNGTGGACATCANGAGACCGCCNTAGAAATCGGNGCNCAACTTGTAAATTTAGCTATTCTTTACTTGATCTATCGTTTAGCACTCTCCATTTTCCACGCCAGGGCAGCTTTCTNTACGCTTCTTGTGTTGAGTTCAATGCCCTACTTTACATTGGGAACTGTCTTTCTTCACATCACCCAGCCCTTTNTATTTTGTTGGGTGATAGCACTAATGCTGCTCGTCCGCTATCACCGAGATCCTCATCCTCGGTGGCTCATTTTTATTGGAATTGNCTGTGGGCTTGGAGCCTTATCCAAGTTCATCATGCTTCTCTTTTATATCGGACTTTTCTTTCATGCTTTGATCTATCGAGATGCCCGAGACATTTTGAAATCACCCTGGCTCTACATGGCTGGAGTGATTTCANTTACGATTTTTTCACCCGTAATTTTTTGGAATGCCACCCATGATTGGATTTCCTTCCGTTTTCAGTTTGGTAGAGGNATGGGGGGTNATGAATTTGGTGAAAACACGTTTCATTTTTTGATTGGCCATATACTTTTGTTTTCACCACTCTGGGCAACGGTGGGTTGGCTGGGATTAACAAGCTTGAAAGATCGTTTTCGTTCNGGTCGGCACCCTGAATCCGTCATTTTAGTGCTCTCACTGTATCCACTTTTCTTCTTCACCATNATGAGTCTAAGAGGATCGATCGCAGACCCACACTGGACCAACCTCTTTTACCTTGGCTTATCTATTCTTCTGGGCCAAGTACTCTCAATTCATTGGAAAAAATATAGGATGGCCTTGGTTGGAGCAGCATTATTCATCAATGCCAGCTTGATCACTGCAGCCGTAGTTAACACCTATGATCCACTTTATGAATGGGAGGCTCACGAACTAGACAGTCCAAAACTTCTGATTAGTGATGGTATCCCTGAGGAAGTGATCAACAAGCTGGAAGCACATCACAAAAGGCTCTACAGCTTTGAAGCTTTTGAGGAATTCCTAAGCAAACATCTCACAGATTCTGAAATTAAGGCTTATGGTGACCAACTTAGAAAAGTCAGCCACGACACTTTCAGCAATCGATTCAATCAGTTTCTTCAGTGGCCAGAAACTGTTGATGAAATGAGGAAATTACTGGTGGCAAAGGGATTGGGTGATCCTCAATACATTGTCAGCAGAGAATACCAACTGAGCAGCGCTCTTAGTTTCTATTTCCCAAACCATCCATGGCCACACAGCTTAGAAAAGACTGAGAGAAATCTCTGGTCTCCGAGAGAGGAAGTGAAGAAGTCAGCTTTCCTCTTCGTTTGTTCTCTTTACGAATGTGATCACTCTAGTCAAATCTTTGAAAAGAAGATGGGAGTTCAACTGACTGACCTCGGAGAAGTCTTAATGAGACAGGAAGGAAGGCTAATTCGTGCGCTGAGACTNTACTCACCAGCAAATCTGGGATCAACTAAGNTCGATCCACTAACCAGTCCAGCTACANCTGAATCGCGTTGANATNAANCACACAGTCNGCTGATCACTTGACTCACGGTANTTTCACCAATAATATTAGGTTTTTTTGACTTTCCTCAATCAATAACTCTTTAGATAGAATTCTTGGTTCTGCCAAGCTCAACCACTCGTATTAACCAAGCAAGAGGGACCATGGCGCAGACCATGTTTGAAAAGATTTGGAATTCTCATGTCATCGCCGAACAAGATGGCAATAATATCCTCTATATTGATCGTCACTTGGTCCATGAAGTCACCTCACCTCAAGCTTTTGAGGGACTGAAGATGGCGGGACGACCCATTCGTTGTACTGGAGCGACCTACGCCGTTCCAGATCACAATGTTCCAACCAAGGACAGAGATAAGCCAATTGCCGATCCCATCTCTGCCAAACAAGTAGAAACACTAAGACAGAACTGTAAGGAATTTGGCATCACACTTTTTGACTTGGGTGATGAGCGGCAAGGTATCGTACATGTGGTAGGCCCTGAACAGGGACTGACCTTACCTGGTTCCACAATTGTCTGTGGAGACTCGCATACAGCTACTCACGGAGCTTTTGGAGCACTAGCATTCGGGATTGGGACAAGCGAAGTAGAGCATGTGCTTGCAACGCAAACTTTGCAGCAGCAGAAACCGAAGACCATGAAAATTGAAGTTCGTGGTTCTCTGCCAAATAAAGTGGGAGCCAAGGATATCATACTGGCGATTATCGGGAAGATTGGGACTGCCGGAGGAACTGGCTATGTACTAGAGTTCTGTGGTGAAGCGATTCGTGCACTTTCGATGGAAGGTAGGATGACTCTCTGCAATATGAGCATTGAAGCAGGCGCTAGAGCTGGAATGGTTGCTCCCGATGAGAGAACCTTCGAATACTTGGTAAATCGTCCCTACGCCCCCAAAGGTAATGAATTCGAGCAGGCAGTTAACTTTTGGAAACAGCTAGCTTCAGACGAAGGGGCTACATACGACAAAGTAGTGATCTTAACAGCCGAAGATATCCTTCCACAAGTGACCTGGGGCACGAACCCTGGCATGGTCACAGACATTCATGGGCAAGTTCCAGATCCTCAGCAAATTGAAGATACCAACCAACGAAGAGCCATCGAACGCGCTTTAGCTTACATGGATCTCCAACCAAATACTCCGATCGTTGAAATCAACATTGATCGAGTTTTTATTGGTTCATGCACGAACTCTCGAATTGAGGACCTCCGCAATGTTGCAGACTTTGTGAAGGGACACAAAGTCAATCCTAAGGTTCACGCGATGATTGTGCCTGGGAGTGGGCTTGTGAAGAATCAGGCTGAAAAGGAAGGGCTTCATCATGTTTTTGTCGAAGCAGGTTTTGAATGGAGAGAACCCGGCTGCTCAATGTGTCTCGCAATGAATGACGATATTCTACAACCGGGTGAACGATGTGCATCGACCAGTAATCGAAATTTTGAAGGCAGGCAGGGGAAAGGTGGACGTACCCATTTGGTAAGTCCCGTCATGGCAGCTGCCGCTGCAATCTCAGGACACTTTATAGATCCACGAACTCTTTAACTGACCCTACTGGAATAAGAATGCAACCATTTCAAACACTCACTGCGACAGCAGCTAAGTTGGATCAGGTCAATGTTGATACTGATCAAATCATTCCGAAGCAATTTTTGAAGAAAACTGAACGGACTGGCTTTGGAATTCATCTTTTCCATGACTGGCGCTTTCTTGACGATGCTGGGCAAAATCTAAATCCTGACTTCATCCTAAATCAGTCCCGTTATCAGGGTGCTCAAATCTTAGTTGCAGGAGACAACTTTGGCTGTGGCTCCAGCCGAGAGCATGCTCCTTGGGCTCTTCTCGATTATGGTTTCCAAAGCATTATTGCTCCGAGTTTTGCGGATATTTTCTATAATAACTGCGCTAAAAACGGTATTTTACTCGTAGCTCTGCCAGAGGATTCTGTACAGCAGCTTTTCACAGAAATTGAAGAAGATGTTGGCTGTGAACTGACAGTTGACCTACCCAACCAAAAAGTCCAGAGCCCCAAAGGATTGGAATTTAGTTTTGAAATCGATCCATTTGTCAAACATCGGTTACTAAACGGACTGGATGACATTGGATGGACATTACAATTCCAGTCAGAGATTGAGAATTTTGAGGCAAATTACCAGAAAAAAGCTCCCTGGATGTTTGTCCATTAATGGCAAGGAAATATGAAAATCAACATCTCCATTGAGGCAACTCCACAAGAGATTCGCGAGGTCTTTGGCCTCCCAGACATTCAAGACGTTCAAGGGCTCTTCCTGAAGCAATTTCAGCAAAACCTAAAGGATGGGCAGGTTGACAAAGATGTGGTGAGCGAACTTATGGGGCCAACTCTGCAGTTTAGCAAGAATTTCATGGACTCCATGATGGAAAATATGGAGTCCATGTTGAACCAGGCCAACCAATCAACTTCAAATCAACAGGAGACCATGAAGGACTCTTCTTCCTCAAAATCCAAGCAGCAACCGGTGTCCTCCAAGGAATACTGAGCCTTGGGAAATTTCCTGCTGCGTCGACTCCTGCTGTTGATTCCAGTTCTGTGGGGAGTCGTAACCCTCGTGTTTCTGCTTCTACATTTCATACCTGGGGATCCTATCGACTTGATGCTGGGGGATTCTGCCCTAGGTACTGATCGAGAAACTCTTAGAGACCAACTGGGCCTCAACGACCCCTTGATTATTCAGTACATTAGATACTTTGGTGACCTCTTACAGGGAGACTGGGGGACTTCTCTTTTTAGCAAGAAGCCAGTATTTGACGAAATCATGGAACGCGTCCCAGCAACCATGGAACTGATGTTTGGTGCCATGGTCGTGACGATTCTGGTGGCAATGCCACTTGGACTGATTGCTGCGGTCAAAAAAGGCACTTGGATCGATCAGGGATCAATGATCTTCTCTTTGCTGGGTGTCTCCATTCCAAATTTTTGGCTTGGGCCAATGTTGATCCTGCTGTTCTCAATCCATTTCGACCTTTTACCAGTTAATGAGAGAGGTGGTTTGGAACATCTCATTCTTCCAGCATTGACTCTTGGAACTTCATTGGCTTCTATTCTGGCCCGGATCACTCGATCTTCGGTAGTTGAAACTCTTCAGGCTGAATACATCCGTACCGCCAGATCAAAAGGAATTTCGGAATTACGGATTCTATTACGACATGCGCTCCGAAATGCCCTCATTCCAATCGTCACCGTGATTGGCCTACAAATCGGGGTTTTATTGAGCGGGGCGATTATCACCGAAGCCATCTTTGACTGGCCTGGTCTAGGCAACTTGTTGATCTCTGCAATCAACAGTAGAAATTATCCTTTAGTTCAGGGTTGCGTGCTGTTCATTGCCGGAAGCTACGTCATGGTAAATCTAGTGATTGATTTACTATATGCTTATTTAGATCCTCGTATCCGCCTCTCATGAGCCGTCCCCTAGGCCGTATTCGCCTTTATTCTCTTATCCTCCTCAGCTTTTTTGTAATTCCAGCTTTGCTGGCTCCTTGGATTGCCCCGCATGACATTGACCAGATGGATTTGATCCGTCAACTGGAGACACCTTCTTTCGATCACTGGATGGGACTTGATGAAAACGGCATTGATATTTTTAGTCGCCTGCTGGCAGGAGCACGTATTTCACTCTATGTTGGCTTTTGGGTCATTGGAATTTCAACTGTGATTGGAGTGAGCCTGGGTTTACTCTCAGGCTATTTTGGAGGCTGGCTAGATATTGTGTTGATGAGAATCGTTGACGTTCTCCTAGCATTTCCAGGATTATTGCTGGCAATTGCCCTGGTGGCGGTCCTTGGGCCTGATATCAACAATGTCATCTTGGCCTTGTCGGCACTTGGTTGGGTTGCTTACACTCGACTTGTTAGAGGACAGGTACTGTCGGTTAGGGAAGAAGAATACGTGCTAGCTGCTAGAACATCAGGGATGCCATCTTGGAGAGTGATGTTCCTCCATCTTTTACCAAACATTTTGCCACCAGTGATTGTTCAAACCACTTTCAGTTTAGCTGGCACTATCATTTCTGAATCCAGCCTTAGCTTTCTGGGCCTAGGAGCTCCCCCTGGAACTCCAAGTTGGGGAGCAATGCTTTCTGAAGGCCGATATGTGTTGTGGGAAGCTCCCCATGTCTCTGTTTTTCCAGGCCTGGCTATTCTGTTTGTTGTAATGATCTTTAATCTCCTCGGAGACGCTCTAAGAGATTATTTTGACCCCAAATCTTAGCTTAAGGCTCATTCGAGGCCTGAAATACCCTATTGTATCAAATTTTAACTCTTGGTAAGTTTTGGTCGATTGACATATCAGTTCAAAATTTTGGTCAGACAATCTAACCCTGCTGAAATTAATTTTAAACTACTGAAT
>NYVT01000090.1:0-25515 GCA_002684675.1 Deltaproteobacteria bacterium | reverse complement strand
GGATAATCCGATCAATATCAGACTGATTCAAGCTGTCCAAAGATTGTAGATTGGAATGATGAGTTCGATAACGCCGAAGAGTTTGTTCAAAGCGAGAGAACACCACGGGCTTTAAAATGTAATCGAAGACCCCTCCTCGCAGAGCTTCCTGAAGGAGACGGACTTCTTTGGCTGCCGTGATTGGAATTATATCAAGCGCTTGAGAACGAAGACGAATTTCCTTGAGTAAGTCAATCCCAGAACCATCAGAAAAGTAGATGTCCAGCAGCAGCAACTGTGGCTCCATGACCTCGATCTGGAGTTTGGTATCCTCAAGGGTATTAGATAGACCAATCACTTCAAATCCAGCGAATTTGCTGACGTAGTGCTGATGGATCTCGGTAATACGAGGATCATCATCAGCAATCAGAACTCTGGTGACCATCTTCTTCGTTAATTGTAATTTTTGGGATATAAGCAGTAAAGCGGGCACCACCTAGTGAACTTTTCCCAATCGTCAGGTGCCCATGAATTTGAATCAGATTTTTCTGCACCAGTCTCAGACCAATTCCGCGCCCCATCCCTGATTTTGTTGTGAAACCCTCATCAAAAATTGTCTCTTGTTGCTCCTGGCTGATACCTGCTCCGGCATCTTCTATCTCAAAAATCAACTCATTACCCACATCTGTCATCGACAAGCATACTTTTTTTCTACCTTCGACCAGGGCCGACGCCTCCAGAGCATTTTCCAGCAGATTTCCTATGATTGTAATGATTTTTTCACTGCGACTGGAGTGGCCCATGTTACCCATTGAGCTTTCTGGATCAATCTCCAGCTCAGTTTTGAGTTCCAGAGCCCGATGATACTTACCAACAATGATCGCAGAGAGAAATGGGTCATGGATTTGGTCAGATAGCTGGCGTAATAACGCGTTGTAACCCGAAGATTCACGGCCGATCAAGTCTAGTGACTCTTGAGTTGCGCCAATCTGAATTAGCCCTGCGAGAGTATGCAATTTGTTCGAATATTCATGCGTCTGTGCCCGCAAAGCCTGAGAATATTCTCGAATACTTGTCAACTCTTGAACAAGTCGGTCAATTTCCTGCGCTCGACGAAAACTGGAAACTACTCCTGTTACATGGTCTTGCTCAAGAATAGGGACCCGATTTACCACCACCTCTTCCTCCTCGATCAACATTTCCTGATCATACTCCCCTTTACCTGTTTTCAGAACTTCTAGCATTCTCGTTTCTGGTAGGAGTTTTTCAATGGGACGTCCCAAGGCATCCTCTGGAGAGAAACCCAGAATCTGGGCTGCCTGATGATTCATCACGGTCACATCCCCTTTCTCATTGATAGCAATGATCCCCTCACGAATCGACTCCAATAACGCCGTACGCTCTCTATACAACCCAGCGATCTCGTAGGGTTCTAAACCAAATATTGAACGCTTTACCTCCCGAGCAATGAACCAAGTTCCCAATGTTCCGACTGCGAACAACACTAGAATCCAGAAAAGAAGTCTCTGCTGATAAGGCTGTATTACATCCTGAAGGTTCTCGATGAGATAGCCCACAGAAACAACCCCAAGGATTTCTCCTTCGGCTGAGAAAACGGGCACCTTACCACGTAGAGAAGGCCCCAAAGTTCCTACGGCAATCGAGATATAGGACTGCCCCTGTACAAGTGCTCTCTCATTATCCCCCCCAACCATGTACTTACCAATGCGCTCAGGTACAGGGTGACTGTAGCGTTTGCCTTCATAATCACCAACCACAACAAAGCTTGCCCCTGTTGCCTCACGAACACTTTCCGCGTATCTCTGGATCCCATCCGACTCAAGCTGAACAAGCCCCTGAGTGACTAAGGGTGAAAGAGACACTGAGCGGGAAACATTCAGTGCCACCCGACCAATATACTCGTTGAGGATTCCTGTGACAATTTGATTTCCAATAAATCCCGTCGAGCAAACCATCAGAACCAACAATCCCATCATCAACAACAACATCTTTTTTCCAAGTGAGCGAGGCATCAAATTTTGAAATCCTGCATAATTTTTTGTTGGGTCAGGAAGCATCAGTGCCTCAGCTTGATTGTGAACTTTATGAACAGTATGCACGAAACAGAATCAAAAAATTTTAAACTCAGAAGATTGACCTGAAGGGAGGTTAAACATATTTCTTTGCAGCGAAAGTGCAAAGGAGTTTATCCTTAAGCATTAACCAGGTCGAAGTGACAATTCCAAAAATTGACGGAATCCAAGGACTGTCGATTTCACGAACTGAGAAGCTTCATTTTCATTTCATGTTCAAAGAAAATTAGGAGGGATGGCATGCGCAATTCAATGCAATCAATTTTGGGGATTTTGACTGGAACCGCAATTGCGGCAACCACGATGCTTGGGGTTGCGGTGGCTAAACCGGGCAATACCGAATGTATCGCGCCGGCTGGTGCTGGGGGAGGATGGGATTTTACCTGTCGTGTACCAGCTGCGCAAGTAATGGGAGACATGGGCCTAATTGACGGCACAATGGCGGTAACTAACATGTCTGGTGCCGGTGGAGGNAAAGCTTANGCCCACGTTGTAACAAAGCGAGGTGATGATGAAAATCTGATTGTCGCAGCTAGTATGGCTACNGCAGCNCGCTTGGGACAGAATGTTTATTCTGGTTTCAAAGCATCTGATGTTCGCTGGGTNGGNGCCCTAGGNGCCGACTATGGAGCAATTGCTGTTCACAAAGACTCTCAATTCAAGACTCTGNGTGATCTNGTCACAGCAATGAAAGACAATCCCCGTCGTACAGCAATTGTTGGAGGTAGTTCCGCAGGTGGGTGGGATCACCTGAAAGTTCTGATTGTTGCTGACAAAGCAGGAATCTCTGATTTGAAAGCCATCAATTACATCTCCTTCGACAACGGTGGTACAGCAATGTTGGAAATCCTTTCCAAGCGAGCCGATGCTTTCACCGGCGATATCTCCGAGTTAGTAGAATACAATAAGCAGGGTAACATCCGTATCCTCGCGATCCTTGCCCCAGATCGAATACCAGCTGTTCCCTCAGCAAAAACTGCCAAAGANCAAGGGTANAACGTTATTGGAGCAAACTGGCGAGGTTTCTATGTCCCCAAAAACATCTCAGATGCTCGCTACAACGAGTGGGTNGACATCGTCACAAAAGTTGCTAATTCAAGCCAATGGGCTGACCTGAGTGCCAAGAATGGCCTAGCTCCCTTCGCCTCCTTTGGTAAAGATTTTGAGAACTTTGTAGGTGGGCAAATTGGTAAAGTTGCCCAAATTTCAAATGATCTTGGTTTCATGAAGTAATGAAGTCTTGGGGAGAGGGAGGAGCAGACAGGCTGTCTGCACTCATCATACTGGGATTTGGTTTGGCTTACGGATACGCAGGCAAATTCATTCAAGTAGGATTCTATAATGGGGACATTGGTCCTCATCATTGGATCTTCATGGTCGCCTCCGTATTGGTTTTACTAGGTTTTGGACTAGTTCTTCGGCCAACACAACATCAGTTTGAAATCGAAAATTGGGAGGATTGGCGTAAGCGACTTCCTCTCGTGGGTGTGATCATCATTTATTCAGTGCTCCTTCCCTACACGGGGTTTCTTGGTGCTATGATTGTGATGATGATTGTTGTTGCCAAACTTTTCGGAGCAAATTGGAAGCAGGCTACCCTCTGCTCTGTCACCCTCTCTCTCCTCTGTCTATTACTATTTGACCACCTGCTGGGGATCTCCCTAGGTCGTGGCCTCTGGCTGAAATAGAGCTAGGAGGAAACATCGAATCCATCCAACTGCTTTTTGATGGCTTTACTACAGCCCTGACTTTCCAAAATATCCTATTTGTTTTGTTAGGGGTTTTTCTTGGAACAGTGATTGGCATGTTGCCTGGAATTGGGCCCGTCAATGCCATTGCTGTACTCTTTCCCATCGTTTACACTTTGGAGGTTCCTCCTGCAACCGTGATGATTCTATTCGCGGGCATTTACTATGGGTCCCAATACGGAAACTCAATCTCCAGCATTCTGCTAAATGTTCCNGGCACATCTGCTGCAGCCGTCACCACTATTGATGGCTACGCAATGGCAAAAAAAGGCCTGGGCGGAAAAGCACTTGCCATGTCAGCGATTGCTTCTTTCATTGGTGGTACCCTCTCTATCTTTTTCCTCGCTTTNTTCGCACCAANATTAGCAGAACTTGCGATTAATTTTGGTCCTGCTGAGTACACTGTCTTGATGGTCTTTGCTTTTNTTGCTCTGTCTAGTTTTAGCCAAGGGAGTCTGCTAAAAGCTATCATTTCCGCGTTTTTAGGGTTAGCAATTGCTGCAATTGGCATTGATTCCACTACCGGTGTCAGTCGATTGACCTTCGGGATGATGGAGTTGTACGATGGTATCGACTTTATCGTTGTTGTGATCGGATTTTTTGCTGTCAGCGAAATTCTGATTATGCTCGGACAAAAGGAAGGTAAACAATNCCAGATGCAGCCACTAACAAGCCTGTGGATTACCTTTAAGGAGATTACAGAATCCTTGGCAACCTCATTGAGGAGCTGTTTTTCAGGATTTTTGATTGGGGTCTTACCAGGAGCAGGAGGAACCATCGCTAGCTTCATTGCCTATGCAACGGAGAAGAAAATCCTGAGACCAAACCAATTCGGAAGTGGAGATATTCGTGGAGTCGCTGCTCCAGAATCTGCCAATAATTCAGCCTCTGTNGGTTCATTTATACCTCTGCTTATTCTGGGAGTCCCGGGAAGCGAAACAACTGCGGTGATGCTCGGTGGATTGATCAGTTTCGGCATCAAGCCAGGCCCTCTGTTATTAGAAACCAGTCCAGATGTATTTTGGGGGTTGGCTGCTTCCATGTTCATAGGCAACCTCTTTCTGATCATTTTAAACCTCCCACTTGTTGGCCTATTTGCTAAAATTCTTCAGACACCTCGATGGATTTTGATGTCTCTAATCACTATGCTGTGTGTGGTCGGTGCATACACTATCAATGGAAGTGAATTCGATGTTTTATTAATTCTGATCTTTGGACTAGTCGGCTATTTCCTTCGTCGAGCAGATTTTCCCTTAGCTCCCCTTATTCTGGGGGTCGTTTTAGGAGATCTGATCGAAACCAACTTCCGCAGAGCTATGATCTACAGTGGTGGGGATATAGTCATTTTCTTTGAATCCAACATCTGCTTAACCCTCTGGGGCCTTGCTTTAGTGAGCCTATTTGCACCAACCCTAATCAACTCCATTCAAAAAAAGGTTCACTCCCAGTGAATTTTGTTATTTTGAAATGGCTGAACCAAAGACGTGGGGTTGCCTTAGCTGCAGCCTCTGTTGGTTCAGTTGCCTTCCTGTTATTGGGGATTCCTCTTCCAATTCTCCTTGGCCCAATGGCAGGCTGTTTGGTCGCAGCGCTCTGTCGACAACCTATGCAGGATATGGGAGTGTTCAGCATTTTCATGCGTACCTTCCTTGGAGTCGCAATCGGATGTTCCATAACGCCTGAAGTGCTACATGATTTCCCCCGCTACCTGCAGTCAATTTTCTTCATCCCAATATTCGTACTTATAATTGGACTCGTAGGATATCCACTCTTTCGTCGGGTATTTCATTACGACAAGGCCACAGCTTTTTACGCATCTATGCCAGGAGGCTTGTCAGACATGCTTGTTTTTGGTCAAGAAGCAGGGGGCAACCCAAGAGCACTCTCCCTGATTCACGCAACCCGCGTAATGGGAATCATTTGGGTAGTACCAACTTTGATGGCGATGATCTGGCAGATTGATTTACACAAACCTCCTGGAGTGCCAATTTATTCAGTACCTTGTTTCGAAATACTACTGATGCCAATTTGTGGCTTGTTGGGCTGGAAAATAGCGGAACGTTTTCAAATTTTTGGAGCATCTATCCTTGGTCCAATGATCCTGACAGCAATCGTCTCGTTATCGGGGCTGATTCATACGCGCCCACCAGCAGAAATCATGTGGTGCGCACAGTTTTTTATAGGACTCTCTGTGGGAGTGCATTACACAGGGATTACCCTGACCGAAGTACGTAAAGACATTTTTGCTGGAGTCGTTTACAGCTTGGTTCTAGCCACCATAAGTGGCTGTTTTATCATTATGATCATCAAACTAGGAATCGCATCAGAATTGAATGCGCTCTTGGCTTTTCTGGCGGGGGGTCAGGCAGAAATGATGATGATTGCAGTCATCACTGGAGCCGATTTAACGTACGTGCTCACTCATCACTTGACTCGCTTGATGTTAGTGGTGGTAGGTGCACCAATCTTTCATCGGTTTTTACAATGAAGACATGATCAAGTGCCACTAATGCTCATCTTACTAATGCGGAAGGGAGGGGTTAGGATTGGGTTTCTAGTATCGACTTCACAGCCAATCAGATCAAGATTTTGTAACATCTGTTGGAAGGTGCTGGCAATGGTGAATTCACTCACAGGTTCAGCCAACTTGCCATCACGAATCCAAATCCCCTGTGCTCCCCTTGAATAATCTCCTGTTGTAACGTTGACTCCCTGTCCACTCATCGAGGTCAAATACAACCCATCATCCACGCTACAGATCAACTCGTCTTCTGTGTATTTTCCGGGTTCTAGAACTAGATTAGAAATGCCACCTGCATGGCCGGTGGATTTCATCTTTAATTTGTTTCCGGCATAAGTTGAGAGCATGTAATTAATGAGCTTACCGTCTTCAATCAATGTCAATGGTTTGGCGATAACTCCCTCACTGTCGAAATAACGACTTCCTAACATTCCTGACAGAAGTGGTTGATCCGACAGCTGGATTTGAGGATTTGCTACCAGTTCGCCTAGCNTGTCCATCAGAAAAGATTGTTTCCGGAAAACATGGTCCCCCATCATCGCTGCACTGCAACTCGCCAAAAAGCTACGGGCCATCTCTGCGCTGAAAACAACAGGCACTTCGCAGGTAGGTGGTTTAGTTGCTCCCAACTTACGAAGGGTCCGTTGACATGCTTTGTCAGCAATTGATTCAAGGGACTCTAGTTTATCCCAGAATCTTGCACTGCTGAACCAGCCATCTGTTTGCTTTCTTCCAGTATTGAGACCTGTAGTCGCTTTATCTTCTGTAACTACGGAAATACCAACACTGTAAAGCGTTTTAGAATAACCGTCCAAAAACCCGTTTGAATCGGCATGCACTGTGTGGGAAACCAGGTCCGAGTAGTAGGCCTGCTCGGAGCGCAGGCTAGATTCCAATGCAAGTGTCAACTCCTCTAANTCCATGGCCATCGCCACTTTTTGCTCTGATAGATGAATCGGAAAATCAGGATCTGAAAATTCCAAGGTAACTTCCGCACGTCCCTGCTGTTTTGGATCAGGGAGACTGTAAAAAGGATCTTTTCCCATGAATGGCAGAGACTGCATAGCTGAACGCATCAAAGGATGTAGAGTTTCCAATCGGAGGTCGTTCGAAGAAATTGTTGAACGTTGCTGATCCTGGCACAGTGTCACATACATCCCTGCTGAGCCAGATTCTTTCAAAGATTCGATTTTCCCATCTCGAACTTCCACCTGAAAGGAGACTGCGTTAACAAGTGAGGTTGAGACCTGATCTGCCCCAAGTTTCTTTCCGTATTTGACAATATTTGATGCTAACTCCTTGTATTGATCAATCACATTCCCCCTACAGTCATTTCTGAGACCAATACGGTTGGCAAACCCACACCCACTGGTACACTTTGTCCATCTTTTCCACAGGTCCAAATCCCTTCACTGAACGCAAAATCATTCCCAACAAGACTAACCCTTGACATTGCATCTGGCCCGTTGCCAATCAATGTCAGATTCTTGATGGGTTTGGTTAGTTTTCCGTTTTCTACTAAGTAGGCTACTGTCGGCACAAAGACAAAATCCCCATTGGAAATATCAACTTGTCCTCCGCTGAAGGAAACACAGTAAATTCCGTGATCAACTGCCTCAAGAATCTCTTTNGGATCAGTTTTACCATTCGCTAAGTAGGTGGTCGTCATTCTTGGCATGGGGTAATGAGCATACGATTCCCTTCGACCATTGCCTGTAGGCTCAAGGTCATAATGTGCAGCACTGATCCGATCGTGCATGTAGCCCCGTAAAATTCCGTTTTCAATTAGTAGATTCTGACTCGGCAGAAATCCTTCATCATCACAATTNANNGCCCCCCGATCATGATCAATCATACCCGTATCGTAGATAGTACAAAGNGGGGACGCTACNTCTTCACCAATGCGCCCACTATAGGCTGAGGATCCCTTCCGATTGAAATCCGCCTCAAGTGGGTGNCCTACCGCCTCGTGCAACAAAATCCCTGATTGAGCTGGGCCAAGAATCACAGGCATTGAGCCTGATGGCGCTTGTTCCGCTCCCAANAGAAGAATTGCTTCAGCTGCTGCTTTTTTGCCAATTTGATAAGGATGATCCTCNGCTTCCAAAAAGGGTAGNCCAACTCGTCCTCCAACACCAGATGAGCCTGTCTGAACATTTTTTTCTTCCTGNGCAACACAATGTACATTCATTCGGAACATCGGCCGAACATCACTAACAAAACGCGCATCTGAAGTAACGATTCTTACAATATCAACTGTATCCACCATTGAAACGGTCACTCGCTTGATTCGTGGATCATATTCATGGGCTGCACGCTCTGCATCTTGAATTTTCGTAATCTTGTCTGCCAGAGGTAGATCGGTTACCGTCCGCACCACAGGATAATGATTCGAGGGTTTTACTTTGTTAAATCGGTAGCCTTCATGTTCTTTGACCGTAGCTGAGGCCGCGATTGAGGCTGCAGTTCGGGCCGCTCGTTGCATTGCTTCCAAGCTAAGATCTTCGCTGTAAGCATAACCCGTTTGATCTCCTTTCAGGACCCTGACGCCCACTCCCTTTGATATGGAAATTGAGGAGTTTTTGATGATACCCTCTTCCATTACTACTGAGGTACGGTACGCATATTCAAANTACAGATCTGCGTAGTCACCTCCACGGGANAGCGCAGCTTGCAGTACACGACGCATGTGGGAATCAGTTACCCCCATTTGGCTTTCAAACAGTGCCTNAGCCATTTGATCTGGGTTTCCAGTTGGGAGTTGGAGTACCGTTTCCTGCATTTCAAGGAGTGCTTCTTCTTGATTCATTAAAATTCCTGTAGTTGACAGGCTGCTGCNGGAACGTTCTATTTGCTAGAGCCCNCTGCAAGTTNATAAGGGCAAAAATGTTTTTCTTAAAACAAAAGACTTCGCAACTCAAAGTGACACGAACTGGTATCTTTCATGAAAGAGTGGCGAAAATTAGACCAACTCTCTTTATTTTCAGCTTGGTAACCCTACTTATCTGGCTGGGTCTTCTCCCCAATGTGCTGGCAGGAGATGATCAATTACGTTACCAACGATTTATGGCCGAGCAGAACCGCTATGGCAAGCCAAGACCGCGNACCAGAGATCGAGAGTCTGGCTATGCTGCAGAACATATGATCCGCAATAATCTCTGGTTTGTCGATGAATTAAAGTCTCCCCCCTACCGGGGNGCACGTGATCCCAGCCTTTACCAACGACACTTCCTGACCAGTCAGACTGTCAATCAAATGGTACCGATTCCAAAGATCCCCCAAAGTCAGGCCGAAATCAACTCGGCTTACAAAGCNGCTGAAATGACTAGAAAATCCAATCGTTTTTCCCGTACTCCTCAGGACATCCAGGGTTTTCGACAAGCTCGCCGCAACTATCTGAATCGTCAACGCTGACNAATGCAAAANTCCTTGCTACGCAATCGGATAACCCTTTGACATTTTAGAGGAGACCGATAACTATTTCNGTTTTTTCCCACAAATACATCAATCGATCTTTGATGCAGAGTACCCACCNNTCGCNNTCCAGTCTTATACACGAAGGAAAAGCCAAGCAACTCTTTTTGACAGCTGATCCTCAAATTTTGCGGGTTCGTTACAAAGATGACGCAACAGCATTCAATGGACAAAAATTCGACAGACTCCTTGGCAAAGGTGTTTTAAACAATTTGATCAGTGCTCATATNTTCGAAGACCTCGCCAACTTTGGTGTCCCCAGCCATTTCATCGATAGGGTTTCTGATGTTGAACAACTNGTTCGTCGTGTAGACATCATCCCATTGGAAGTAGTAGTCCGGAATGTAGTAGCNGGTTCTTTAGCTAAGAGGATTGGTTGGGGGGANGGACGTCCCTTAAATCAGCCAATCGTAGAATTTTACTACAAGAACGACGACCTTGGGGATCCTCTGCTGAATGAAAATCACATTGACCTGCTTAGCTTGGCCNCAGCCAAAGAAATCAATGAATTGAGAGAGCAGGCTCTAAAAATCAATGAGCTTCTCATCAGAANATTCAGCACGATTGATCTAAAATTAGTGGATTTCAAGCTAGAATTTGGTCGTCAGCCTNATGGAATTCTGATCCTTGCCGATGAGATTTCTCCAGACACCTGTCGACTTTGGGACAAAAAAACCAATGAAAGTATGGATAAGGACCGTTTTCGTCGTAACCTTGGAGGTTTATTGGAAGCATATCAAGAGGTCTGGAACCGATTAAACAAAGGAGAAGATGCTTAAGGGGGTCATCACCGTTATGTTGCAACCCAATGTTTTGGACGTTCAGGGCCAGGCTGTTGAGGGTGCTTTGAAGCACTTAGGCTTCGAGTCAGTGGAGCAGGTTCGTATCGGCCGCCAAATTGAAATGATCTTGCCTACAGAAGACCATGAGTCTGCTCGTCTCCAACTAAGTGAAATGGGGAAGAAATTGTTAGCNAATCCCGTGATTGAAGANTTCCAGATTGATATCAAGGAAGCTTGATGCACTGTGCTGTTCTAGTTTTTCCTGGTTCAAATTGNGATGTTGATCTCTACAANGCAGTTCTACATTTAAAGGGAGCAACCGTGGAATACGTCTGGTACAAAGGAACCNATTTGGACCGCTTCGATGTGATTTTGATACCTGGTGGGTTCACTTATGGTGACTACCTGAGACCTGGCGCTTTAGCTGCCGTATCTCCAGTGATTGCCACTGTGAAAAAGGCTGCCGAATCNGGGAAATTGATTCTGGGAATTTGCAATGGTTTCCAAATCTTGATTGAAGCAGGCTTGCTACCCGGCGCTTTGCTACCAAATCAGAATTTGCAGTTCATCTGTGATGTAGTCCCCGTAAAAGTAGCTCAGTCTGATTCNCCCTTCACCTCTAGCTATCAACTAGGCGACGTCCTGAGACTTCCAATCGCGCATAGCTCAGGGAATTATTATTGTGACGAAGTTACTCTGAAGAAGCTAGANGTGAACGGTCAAATAGCATTCTGCTTTCCCACAGAAAACAATCCCAATGGTTCTATTGCTGGGATCACCGGTTTGCTAAATGAACAACGGAATGTCTTAGGAATGATGCCCCACCCGGAAAGAGCTGTGAAGCAGTGGCTTGGCACTTCTGATGGACTTGGACTCTTTAAATCTATGATTAAACACTACATAGCCTGATTAAATGTCTCAGGAACCCTCCCCTCAACAAATCGCAGAGAAAAAAATCTATCGCCAAATGGGATTGATTCCAGACGAGTACAACCGCATTGTANAACTTTTGGGCCGCCAGCCAAACTATACAGAAACTGGCATTTTTGCAGTCATGTGGTCGGAGCACTGTAGCTACAAAAACTCAAAGCCTTTGTTGAAGTTATTTCCAACGGAAGGTCCACAAGTACTTCAGGGTCCTGGTGAAGGAGCAGGGATTGTTGACATCGGTGATGGGTGGGCAGTAGTTTTCAAAGTTGAGAGTCACAATCACCCTACGGCGGTCGAGCCTTATCAAGGTGCGGCGACTGGTGTTGGTGGCATCTTGAGAGATATTTTTTCAATGGGAGCACGACCCATTGCTCTGATGAACTCTCTTCGATTCGGTAAGCTTGACAAGGCACATAACCGTTATCTGCTTTCCCATGCAGTCTCAGGAATTGCTGCATATGGGAACTGCATTGGTGTACCAANTGTTGGTGGTGAGGTCTTTATTGAGGCCTGCTACGATGAAAACCCTCTGGTCAATGTCTTTTGNCTAGGAATTGTAAAGCATGACCAAATTCAGCATGGCAAGGCGAGTGGTTTGGGAAATCCCCTACTCTACCTTGGTAATGCAACAGGCCGAGATGGAATTCATGGTGCGACCTTCGCTTCAGAAGAACTTAGTGAGGGATCTGTAAGTAAACGTCCTGCTGTTCAAGTTGGTGACCCATTTGCTGGTAAGAGACTTTTGGAAGCCTGCTTGGAAATTTACCATACTGGAGCCGTGGTCAGTGTACAGGATATGGGAGCAGCAGGATTAACCTGCAGCAGCATTGAAATGGGTTTCAAGGGTCAAACTGGGATTGACCTGGACCTTGATAAAGTTCCGAAGCGTGCTGAAGCAATGACAGCTTATGAAATCATGCTCTCAGAATCCCAGGAGAGAATGCTTTTTGTAATTGAAAAAGGTCGTGAGTCAGAAGTTCAAAAAATCTGTGAAAAGTGGGAAGTGCCTAACGCGATTATTGGAGANGTAACCAACAATCAGCACTTGAGCTTATTCCAAGACGGCCAGCTAGTGGCAGATCTACCGCTTGATGCATGTTGTGGGCTTACACCCGTCTACCANAGGGAAGCACNTCCTCCAGAAAAAGAGATGCTTCCAAAAAGTTTATCTCTAGAAAAAGAACCNGNAAACTACCTNTCAGTTCTAAAGGAACTACTTGTTCATCCAAATATCTCAGATAAATCTTGGGTCTATCAACAATATGATTCGATGGTGGGGACACGGACCGCACAGGGGCCTGGAGGCGATGCTGCTGTCATCATATTAGAAGAATGCCAAAAAGCATTGGCAATCAGCATGGACGGNNATAGCCGCTACGTTTTTCTCGATCCATATTTGGGAGGACTGATTNCAGTGGCTGAAGCAGCTCGCAACGTTGTTTGTGCTGGGGGCAGACCGCTGGCTTTGACTGATGGGATGAATTATGGCTCACCTGAGAAACCAGAAATTTTCTGGCAAATAAAGGAATCTGTACGAGGAATGGCTGTGGCCTGTGAGTTTTTATCACTCCCAGTTACAGGTGGAAATGTTAGCCTCTATAATGAATCCGGAGGAGAAGCAATCTACCCAACGCCAATCATTGGAATGGTTGGATTGATTGAGAATCTTCATCATNTAACCCCCTCAAATTTTCAGAGTCTAGGTGATCAAATCTGGCTTCTTGGTGAGACTTTTGCGGAATTAGNGGGTTCTTGCTATCAAGAGATCCGAGCGAGTAGAATCTTTGGCAATGCTCCTAAATTGGAATTGGATAGAGAAAAACGTCTTCAGGAAGCCGTTCTCCTTGCAATTAAAAGCGGCTTGGTTTCCTCCGCCCATGATATATCTTTNGGAGGATTGGCTGTTGCCCTTGTGAAAGCTTCTACTGAATCTTTCACAGCTAGTGTAAGTTTTGAATCGGCTCTCCGGACAGATGAATTTCTTTTCAGTGAAAGTCAATCACGTATCCTCCTAAGTATTCCCAGTCAGTCTTCAGCATCTCTCCAATCCATAATGGCCGACCAAAGGGTCTCTGCAATGATGATTGGTGAGGTTGTTTCGAATCAGTTGAGTATTTCTTTCAAAGATGAGTCTCTAATTGAAGAACAAATTCAATCTTTGAAAGCTTGCTGGCGCAATGGCTTCAGAGACTACTTCACCAAAACTTGATTAAATCAAAAAAAAATCAATTAAAGGATCCATGTCATTTTGGTTTGACGAAGATCGCCTGAACGAAGAATGCGGAGTATTTGGCATTTTTAATCATCCGGACGCTGCAGAATTAACCTACTATGGAATACATGCCCTTCAACACAGGGGCCAGGAGAGTGCTGGCATTTGTGTGAGTGATGAAGGGGTACTAAACGTTCTTCGCGGGATGGGCCTAGTCACAGAAGCACTGAACAAACAAACTCTGGAAACACTACCTGGTTCACATGCAATTGGTCATGTCCGCTACACTACCGCCGGTGCCAGTGTTATCACCAACGCACAGCCCCTACGCTTTCGTTATACCGGTGGTCAAGTCGCCATTGCACATAATGGGAACCTGGTAAACGCTCAAAAGTTACGTGGTGATCTGGAACGAAGAGGCTCTATTTTCCAAACCGACAGTGATACCGAGGTAATTTCTCACCTGATGGCTCAATCAGGACTAAGTGTTGAAAAGGCTCTACAAACCGCTTTAGTAGCGATTGAGGGTGCCTATGCGTTGGTTATACTGACACCTGACAAAATGATTGTGGCTCAGGATCCTCGTGGTTTTCGTCCAATCTGTTTGGGGCAAATAGGTCAGGATTGTTGGGTGGTTGCCTCTGAGAGTTGTGCTTTAAATGTCATCGACGCTGAATTTGTGCGTGACTTACACCCTGGTGAAATGCTCGTCATTGATGAGCAAGGACCCCATTCCACTCGTTTTGCTCCAGAATTTCCCAGAACCCTCTGCTCCTTTGAATACATCTATTTTGCCAGACCTGACAGTGACCTTGGCGGAGTGAGTGTCCATCTTGCCCGAAAGCAACTTGGAGCAAAACTCTGCCAAGAATCTCCTGCAGAAGCTGATATCGTTATTGGTGTTCCCGATAGCGGTCTTTCGACAGCAATTGGGTATGCAGAAGCTTCAGGCTTACCGTATGAGGTAGGTATGATCAAAAATCGCTACGTTGGACGTACATTTATCCAACCGAACCAGATGATGCGGCGGCAAGGAGTCAAAATGAAGCTTAGTGTTGTTCGGCAAGTGATTGAAGGCAAACGGGTTATCCTTATTGACGATTCAATTGTGCGGGGAAACACCTGCGTTCGTATTGTTAGACTCCTTAGAGAAGCTGGTGCAAAAGAAATTCATATGCGAATCAGCGCTCCTCCAATTCGTTATTCTTGTGTTTACGGAATCGACACACCAACGAGTTCTGAATTGATTGCTGCACAATATTCAGTCCAAGAAATATCCAAAGAAATTGATGCTGACTCCTTGGCCTTCATTTCAGAACAGGGAATGATCGAAGCCGTCGGAAGAAAGGACTCTGCTCCAAACCGAGGGCATTGCTTAGCTTGTTTCAATGGTAGCTATCCAACTCCAACCTATGGTGCTGGTAAACAACAGTGAGCCAAGCATACCAAAAAGCTGGAGTGAATCTTCGTGCAGGAGATGAGGCCGTTGAGCGTATAAAAATCCATGCTCGTTCCACTCNTCGGCCAGAAGTTATTGGAGGCTTGGGGGGCTTCAGTGGCCTCTTTACACTAGATACCCAAAAATATAGNAAACCAATCCTTGTATCAGGAACAGATGGTGTAGGTACAAAGCTTAAGCTTGCCTTTGAGCTTGATCAACACGAAACCGTTGGCATTGACTTGGTTGCGATGTGCGTCAACGACATCCTTGTCACTGGAGCTGAGCCACTCTATTTTCTTGATTACATTGCTTGTGAAAAANTTGAGCCAGAAAAAATTGAAAAAATTGTTGGTGGTATAGCAGAAGGTTGTCGGCAGGCCAACTGTGCGTTATTAGGGGGTGAAACTGCAGAGATGCCGGGCATATATGCCCAAAATGAATATGATCTTGCAGGCTTTGTTGTAGGTGTGGTCGAGAAAGAAAAACTAATCACTGGTGAACAGATTACNCCTGGAGATTTGGTGATAGGTTTNAGCTCATCTGGCTTGCATAGCAACGGTTTTTCTTTGGTAAGAAAGCTTCTTCTTGAAAAAGGGATTCCTCTTGAACAATCATTTCAAGNCTCTGAAAGATCTGTGGGAAATATTCTTCTCACACCTACAAAAATTTATGCTGCTCTTGCGTCTTCACTCAATGAAAATGGATTGATCAAAGGCTGGTCTCACTTAACCGGGGGTGGACTAATTGGGAACCTGCCACGGATTCTTCCAAAAGACATCTCTGCATGTATCCAGTTGGATCAATGGCCAAGATCAGAACTCTTCAGTTGGTTGTTTGAGTTGGCAGCCCTACCACCAGAAGAGATGTTTGAAGTTTTTAATATGGGAATCGGCCTGATTGCTGTCATCGATNCAGAAAATANAACTTCAGTTGAACAGATCTGTAATGAATTGGGAGAGAACATATATCCTTTGGGCTTGATCGAAAAAGGTAAGCAAGCCATACGAATAGAAGGAACTTGGTAATGCGACTGGCCTTGATGGCATCAGGTACAGGTAGCAATGTAGAAGTTCTCCTTTCAGAAAAACAATCTGGNAAACTTCCTTTNGTTGATTGGGTATTATTGGGATGTGATCGCTTGGATGCACCAGTCATTCAAAAGGCTCGCTCCAAGGTTTTAAAGACTTGGGTTCACTCTCCAAGTGAATTTGCTGAAAAAACTCACTACGAAAAATCGCTTCACCAAGTCCTNACCGAACAAGAGGTTGATGGAATTGTTCTAGCNGGCTATATGCGTTTGATTGGCCCAGCCTTACTCGAGCACTGGCAGGGACGCATCATCAATCTTCATCCTTCCCTACTTCCCTCATTTCCTGGTCAGCACTCTATCCAAGATGCCCTTAAGTATCGAGTTAAGTTAACCGGATGCACAGTCCACTTTGTCGATGAAGGGATAGATACAGGACCCATCATCGCTCAAGAGTCCGTGCCCATCTTTTCGACTGACACCANAGAAACTCTAACCAAGAGAATTCATCAAGCCGAGTACAGCCTTTTACCCAAGACCGTGCGTCGTTGGAGCGAGGGAGGATTCTACTTGAAGGATAAAATTGTCCATTTTGTTGATGAAGTTGGAGAAACGATATGAAGGTCGCTGTCCTTGGAAGTGGTGGACGTGAGCATGCTATTGTCTGGAAACTGAGCCAAAGTCAAAGAATCAAAGAGTTGTTTTGCCTCCCGGGGAATCCTGGCATTGAGCAACTGGCAAAGTGTGTCCCGCTCCCACTGCATGATCACCAGAGCCTTATTCATTGGGCAAAGAAAGAAGCAATTTCTCTAACAGTTGTGGGCCCTGAAGATCCTCTCTCTAATGGAATCGTCGATAGTTTTCTGGCCGCTGGACTTCAGATTTATGGACCAAACCAAAAGGCAGCGCAACTGGAAAGTAGCAAAACATTTGCGAAACAAATCATGAAAATTTATGGAGTACCAACTGCAAAATCAGCATCTTTTACTGAATTGGGACCAGCTTTAAGATATGTCAAGGAAAATGGCGCACCTATCGTAATCAAGGCTGATGGTTTGGCGGCTGGGAAGGGAGTCACCGTTGCAACGAGTGTAGACGAGGCAGAGATTTCTCTAAGGGCATCCCTTGAAAAAAATAGATTTGGTAAAGCAGGATCCACTGTCTTGATTGAGGAGTTTCTTGACGGTGAAGAGATGACCATTTTAAGTTTCGTCAGTGGACCTGATTACCTCACAATGGTTCCATCTCAAGACCACAAACCAGTTTTTGATGGAGATCGGGGGCCAAATACAGGAGGAATGGGGGCTTATTCTCCAGTTCCCCACCTTGAGAAATGGCTCTCACAAATTGAGAAAATGATTGTTGATCCAATGGTGAAGGGACTCCAGAAGGAGAATATTTACTTTCAGGGAATCCTTTACACTGGGCTGATGATTACTAGAGAAGGACCAAAAGTAGTAGAGTTCAACGTACGTTTTGGAGATCCAGAAGCCCAAGTAATTCTCCCTAGACTCCAGAATGATCTTCTTGAGATTTTAGAGGCTTCAATTGGAGGCAATTTATCTTCAATAAAACTGAAATGGAAGCAAGATGCTTGTGTCTGCGTTATTATGGCCTCTGGAGGTTATCCAGGTGAGTACAAGACAGGTTTTCCTATATCCGGTCTTAAACCAGGAGTGGATGACCTCGTATTCCATGCAGGAACTGAAATTTTCGGGACAAAACTAGTTACTAATGGTGGTCGAGTCTTAAATGTCTCCTCATTGGGGGGAAGCCTTGCTCAAGCCCGAACTCAAGCATATGAGCGTTTACAGAGCATACATTTTGAGAATTTACACTATCGTACAGACATTGCATCCAAGGCTCTTTAAAACCTCTTGGCTTTAATCAAACCAGACTTCTTTTATCATTTTCGTATCGGATCTATGCACCAGCTGAGATTTCTCATCATGGTCAGTATTCTGATACTGGCAACCTCAACTTGGCTGGGTGCTCAATCCCACCAAAATACTGATTTCCCACATTACCAAGGAAAAGTTCGTTTTTCTCTTCAGCAAAAGCGCCTCGAGGGAAATCTTCGAATCCAAATTCCAGAATCTGCCCGAAACAAAGAGTTACTGCTTGCTCTACCGATGAATCGTTTTGCCCAAAAAGATTCTCGAGGGCTACGTCGGCCCAGAGAAACTCCAATCTTTGCGAAAAGACCCTTCAGTAAAAATGATGATCCTTTGCTCCCTAATGGCTTCAGTTTAGGGAGCATTGAAATTAAAAGTGTAAGCAATGGAACTCGGCCACTCAAATATCAACTCGAAGCAAACCCCTCGCTAGAGATCGGATACTCTATTGAACATGGACTACTGCGGGTTCAATTTGATGAAGTAATTCAGGAAATTGAGATTGAGTTTCAGACAAATTTTCCTGAGCGATTTCAAGAAGGAATTGTTGATGGCATCTTGATGAGTACCCTCTGGTATCCACAGTTATTGATTCCAACCAAATCCGGATGGGATACGCGCTTAGATTTGCCCTCTCCTGGAACTTTTGAAATTGAATGGAGTTCTGAAGAATCTGGTCAATTAATTAGCACTCCTTTGGCGTCTTCAGTGGCATCCAATGAACCGATTTTATTACCTAAGACAAACCGACCACTCACCTCCTTCCCACTAATTTTTGGGAACAAATTCCAGAGACATGAAGATGCTCCTCTCGTCGAGTCATTCTATCAAAACAATTATGAGAGACGGGTGGGATTAATTCATGGCTGGACAGAAGAATTCATAACCTTTATCGAACAACGCTATGGATTAAAGCCTCCATGGGATGAACTTCGGATCGTTCAAGTTCCTGGCAGAAGTGAAGATGTGACTGTATGGAATAACGTTATCATGGTTACCCAACCTCATTACAAGCGAAGCGAACTTCTAGATCGGCGCGTCTTGGGCCTTCTTAGCATGAAGCTTGGTCGAATCTGGTTTGGCTCCACTCTATGGAATGATAAGGACACCCAGATGTGGCTAAACCACGGGCTTCCAATCTATTTCAGTCTTCACTTTTATGAGCATAAGTATGGAAAGAATGGGGGAATCTTTGATTTCATCAACTGGATGAATCCGGAATTTCGAGAACACTTCATTGAAGAAATGGCTCGGGACAACGATCTGGAGTTGTTGAAACCGATTGCTAGTTCCTTTCGTGAGAATCCAGCGACACAAGCTCATTTGCGGGCAGTCAATTATAAAGCCGCCTCAGTAATCAGCATGCTGGAATACGAGGTAGGAAATAAAGCATTTTTTGATGGACTTCAAAATTTCATAAGTGAAGGTCAGTTCAAAGTTGTGACTCACAATGACTTTCAGAGTCACATGGAGCACGCTGCTGGAAAAGATTTGGACTGGTTCTTCAAACAATGGTTTGAGACTGTTGAACGCTTGGACTATGCGGTTGGAGAAACAGCATTTGAAGAGTTGCCAAATGGTGAATTCTTGATTCGAGTTGAAGTTCAAAAGATTAGCAAGGCTACGATGCCCATCGAGGTATTGTTGCGTACTGAAGATGATAAAGAACATAGAAAACAAATTTTTAGTCAGCGCCCTCTTTACATTGTTGAGTTTCGCACACAATCTCCACCCTATGAAATTTCGCTAGACCCTGATGAATTCTTGCTAGAGACTTCGCGTGTCAATAATCACTCCTTCACTTTTTTCCGTATTCGTTTTGCCTACGATTGGCATCGACAGCGTGAACGTCTAATTACTTTTGTTCCAGGGTTTACAAATAACGCTGTGGACGGAAACTCTTTTGGAGTTGGACTTCGACATCAAGAAGGCGACACCAGTATTTATGCAATTCCCGGCTACGGAACACGGAGTGCCGACCTAGTCTACCAGCTAGATTTTACGGAAGAGAATTTCATCAAAAGAAATTTCTTTGGACAATTGCTTCTTCAGAGGGTTGGAGGAGTTGTTTCAAATGGTGTATTTTTGGGATACTCTGGTCCAGAGTATCCTGATCAGAAATTTTTTGAGGCAAAAGCAGGCATAGCTTTGGAGTATCTGTATTCTACGGCAGCGACTTCGTCAGGAGACACCGGAAATTCAAATGTAACTACCTTTGAATTTGATGGTTGGAATCAGGCTGAAGGTACTTACTTAATCAATCTCAAAGTGCTTGCCGAACAGCCATCACAAGAATTGGACACGAACTATTCATACACTCTGTTATCTGAGAGTCTCACACAAATTTTTAAAACAGGCTTTCGTAGCAATTTTAAGTTGGGGATAGTTTTGGGAAATACGATTGGTAATTCTCCATCACAAAAGAAATTTTCATTGGGAGGTCCGGCAAGCCTAAGGGGTTTTCCACAAACAGTGGCTCTACAACAAGATAATTACTTTTTAACTCGTCTCGACTATGAGTTTCCGCTTGTCACTACTCCTTTGTGGAGCAATGTTTCAAGTCTGGGCCTGCAGGGGACTATCTTCTACGACCAAGGACGTGCATGGGAGAATGAACTAGATATTGGTGGGGCGAAAGATCGGAGGAATGTTGGGATTGGAATTCGCTGGGGGGTAGATGCCGCCTCATTGATCCAAATTCCTTTGAAGTTCGAGATTGCCTATCCAGTTGGGGATAATGATTACAGAAGTCCTCAATTCATTTTCTTCGGAGTACTTACAGGAAGTTGATTACAAAGCGGAAAAAGCTTTGACTAGTTGGTCAAAACTTCTCTTCCATCAAGTCAAGATCACTATCTAAACCCAAACTCTCATCAATTAACTCATCTTCAAGAACAGGGGGAGCTACTGTTCTGTTATCGTAGAAAGCCTGTAAAATACTTTGGGCAATTGTAGAGAGATGTGTTGGACGAGTTATGACATCTACTGCACCCAAAGAAAGAAGGTGCAAGCGATCATCAAGACTGATTGGTCCTGCGAACACGATGAAAGGTATGTCCGGATGCTCTTCTCCTAGCCTCTGAATCACTCCAAGAATTTCATCCTCGTTCGAGGTGGATTGGTTCAAAAGTACTAGGTCCAAGGCATTTTCCCGTAACATTGGCCAAAGATTACCCTGCTTCTCCATCAGACTCATCTTAAAGCCGGTTCTTTCGGAGAGGTATTGCATTATCATGTCGTTGTGAGGACTATCTCGCTCTGTTACCATTGCAACCTGGCTCCCTGCATATGTTTGTGAATGGAGTTCGGCGTCTGGGAAGGAGGGCTCTGACTTTGAGTAGTCCGTTGAGGTGAGGTCTTCTTTTGTGGATATAAATTCTGTGTTCTTTTCTTCGGGTTCAGTTTCAGTATCGTCGGTTCCTATCTTCACTTCTCCAACAAAATCTGGGTAATCTTGTTTTGTAGTTGTCTCAATATAATTTCGAAGTTTCTCCTGCTCTGTCACAGTTATTTCACTAAAGCGAACTGCCGCCTGATAATACCATTCAATGGGCCAGCACCAAATCGCAGTGCCAACAAGTGTGAAAGACGGTTCGAACTCTATGCTTACCAGTTCACCTTCAGATAGTGGATATTCACAATGGAAGCGAACGCCGTTCAAGGAGAGATCTAACCCAGTTGCAATTGGATCCGACCACTCTTCCGTGCTTACTTGAATGGTCTCCTCAAAAATGACTCGCAGGTACTGTCTTCGTTCCTCAGCCATAAAGCAATTGTTCCACTGGATGTTTTAGTTGGCTAGAATGACCACCTTAGTCAGCACTAGTGTTAATTTATTAATTAGTCTGGCTTTAGCAAATAGCGATTGATGATGTGCATCTCTTGTTCCAGAGTGCGGGCGTCAATTTGGAAACCTGCAAGTGAAATCAAATGCTCTGATTGGAGGCATTGCCAATATTGTTCAACAATTTCTTTAAGATTTCCAACAAGTGGCAAGATCATTGGAAGGCGGTCGTAAATGGGAGGAGGTGAGCCATTATGAAGATAAGTAGTTAAACCGACTCCAAATGCCTTTGCAAATTGACGGTAGTGGTAGATGGCATGGTCTGACTCAGATTTCACTAATTGACTCTTTCTCAATGAAGATAGCCAAATTTGAGGAATTGGTTTGCGGAAATCGAGTACTCCAGAAATTCTTGGGGTAAAAGTTGGTTCATCTGGTTCATGATATTGGCTTTCCATTCCATCTGCTAGGTTTTTTCCTTTTTTCAAGGATTCAACAATCACATCTGTTTGGCTACCATTACTCACAACCACCATGCTATCAAATCGTTTAAGTGCATTGTAAAGAATGAGTGAAGGATCTTCGACCAGTGCTGGATCAGCGGGTTCAGTTCGTAAAATTTC
Organism: Deltaproteobacteria bacterium; assembly: GCA_002684675.1. Classification (GTDB taxonomy): domain Bacteria; phylum SAR324; class SAR324; order SAR324; family NAC60-12; genus JCVI-SCAAA005. The sequence goes on along the minus strand of NYVT01000090.1, from coordinate 3,006 downwards.
ATTCTCATATCTCAAACATCGGTTTCGACTGTTTGCACTCCGCCCCGTGATCCAATAAAGCCCGCCCCAATGGTTTTGATCAAGCCGGCCCATTACGACTCCTCGGCCTGGATAATCGTTCTCTGATAAATTTTTAAGATTCTGCTCCGCCAATCTTCGGGCTTCAGTAGTCATAGATCTCATACTGCTCATGATGCAGAGCATTAGAAGCTTTCATGCTCAACGGAACCCCGACTGCATCTTCAATATCTTTTAAATTGAAATGCTCGTCTTCTCTCATACTCATTTCGATGTCTGGATGCACGTAGACTGTAACGGATCCCCTCTGCTTGTCCTGACAGACTCTTTTCAGTTCTCTAAAAATTTCTGCCAAGACAGTACTCACAGATTTGATATGCCCGCTCCCTGAGCAATATGGGCAGGGATCACAAAGATATCGCATCAGACTTTCCCGATCACGCTTACGGGTCATTTCGACAAGTCCCATCTCACTAATTTGAAGAATTTTGCTGCGAGCCTTATCGTTTCTCAGTTGATCTTTCAGTACCTGATAAACCTCCTGCCGATGCTGAGGCTGCTCCATATCAATGAGGTCAATGATGATGATACCACCAATATTGCGTAATTGTAGTTGATGAACGATCTCTTCAACAGCTTCCAGATTTGTTCGCAAGATTGTCTGTTCATGGCTCTCTTTTCCTACAAATCTACCCGTGTTAACATCAATAGCTGTGAGGGCCTCTGTTTGATCTATGATGAGCGAACCACCCGAGGGAAGCCAGACTTTGTGGCCAAGTGCTCGCTCAATCTCATTTTCAATACCAAAATGATCAAAAATCGGTTGAGAAGCACCATAATATTCAACTAAGTAATAAAATTTAGGAAGATAGGATTTTATAAACTGACGAATTTTTCTGTACTCTTCATGTTCGTTAACAACCAGTTTCCGAACCTCTTTTGAGAGAGAATCCCTCAAAGTTCTGTAAACCACATTCAGGTCTGTATGCAAAAGGCTTGGTGGAGAACTTTTCTCAGCCCTCCGCAAGACTGCATCCCAGAGTGAAACCAGAAAGTTAATATCCGAATGGAGATCTTCTTCTGATCTTCCCTCGGCAACTGTTCTAATAATAAAACCTGCATTTTGTGGTCGTAACCTAGAAACAATATCTCTCAACCGAATTCGCTCCGAATCATCAGTAATCTGTCTTGAGACACCAACTGTATTAGAAAAGGGCATGTAAACCAAATTCCGACCAGGTAAGGAAATGTGGCTTGTAATGCGGGCGCCTTTTGTACTGATAGGTCCTTTAGAAACTTGGACAATAACGTCCTGGCCTTCGGATAAAAGTTTATCAATAGGTATTTTCCCCTCTGATGCTTTGGTAAAATCACTTTCCAAGCTTTCAGGCAGGATGTCATCGATGTAGAAAAATGCCGATCGCTCTTCACCAATATCTACAAACGCGGATTCCATTCCCGGTAAGACTTTCACTACCCGCCCTTTGTAAATGTTCCCAACTAGCCGCCTCTCCTGTGGTCTCTCATGGTAAAGTTCAGTCAATGTATCCGCCTCTAGAGTTGCAACACGAATCTCTTGCGGCGAATGCTCAATAATAATGTCTTTCATGAGGTTCCCGAGTCCCCATAACCAAGACTAAGTTCCTGATGATTAATCAACTCTCTCATCTCTCGAACCGCGGGCCCGAAGCCAACAAAGACTGCTCTACTAACAATACTATGACCAATATTCAGTTCACTTAGGTGTGAAAGATGACAGATCTGCTGAGTATTTTGATAAGTCAACCCATGACCCGCGTTCACTTGCATCCCTAGCCGATGAGCTTCCAAAGCAGCACCTTCTAGTTTTTGGAAGGCCTGAGAAAGAATTTTATTACTTGCTTTAGCATGAGCATAGGGGCCAGTATGCAGCTCAATATCTGTTGCTCCTAATTTGGCACTGCTTTGAATTTGCTCCATGTCTGGATCTATGAACAAGCTCACTCTCATTCCATTATCTCGTAGCTCACCAATGGCTTTCTTCAAATCATCCCCTCCACAAACAACGTCCAAACCACCCTCGGTAGTTACTTCCTCTCTCTTTTCAGGAACTATTGTTACGACGTCAGGCTGAATCTCAATTGCAAACTTCAGCATTTCTGCAGTTGTTGCCATTTCCAAATTCAAAACAGTTTGAACAGTTTCCCTCAAAACACGAACATCCCGATCCTGAATATGACGTCGGTCTTCACGCAAGTGAACGGTGATGCCGTTTGCACCAGCAACTTCAGCCAAGGCAGCTGCTGTTACAGGATCTGGTTCTGAGGCACGTCTGGCCTGCCTCACAGTAGCAATATGATCTACATTCACATGCAGAGCGATCATTGAAACCTTTCAGGGCTCAGGAGGATAGGGATATGGGGTTGTCAATTCTTCAACCAATCGTTCATTTTCCTTTTTTTCCGCGTCAGAGAGTTGAGTTGACTTGACCCATAGAGAAATGATTGGCCACTGCTGTAACACACTAACTTGCCTTGGTACAACAGGTTTAGGCGTCATTTGATAACTACCTGGAACGTACTCAAGTAAGTCTAATGTTCCGTATACGTCACTGCTATTGAGCGAATTCACCACTTCAGGTGGACCTTCAAGAAACAAATTGAAGGTACTGGGGTTGATCAATGAAACATATTCGGAATTTCTAAAGTAAATCGGTACATTGTCAAAGCGTTTCTTTACTGGTAAAGCTGCCAACGTAATATGTGCGGTGTAATAATCAATCCCCTGATTCACGATCTGAAATTCTTGAGAAGGCAAATCAATTTTGACTATCATGTCGATGGTACTGACTAGATTATTTAGATCAATCTCTCTGGTCATTAACTGAGAAAGTGGATCCAGCAAGCGTTTAGGGCCTCGAATTCTAGCAGTTGGGGGAACAATCTCAATCTGCTCTAAAAGATAACCTGCTCCCAGTTGTCCGCTGTAGCGTGCTTGTAAAGGAAGCTC
>NYVT01000089.1:0-18490 GCA_002684675.1 Deltaproteobacteria bacterium | reverse complement strand
TTTCATGTCAAGGATGCAGAATTCAACCCGACCGGTCGACAAGGAGTTTATGGCGGTTACCAGTCCTGGGTCAACCGTGCAGGTCGTTTTCGCTCCCTTGGAGATGGACAGGTTGACTTTCCAGGGATCTTCTCCAAGATGGCTCAGTATGACTTTCCAGGCTGGGCAGTGCTGGAGTGGGAGTGCTGTCTGAAGCATCCCGAAAAAGGTGCCGCGGAAGGAGCTCCCTTCATTCAACGCCATATCATCGAGGTTACCGAAAAGGCCTTTGATGACTTTGCAGATGCTGGGACCGATGAAGCGGCGAATCGGAGGATGCTAGGTTTAATTTAAAAGGCTGCTAGCTACTGAAAACAGAAGGGTACACGATCATGCAAACCATGTTGGTGATTACAACCGAGCTTTTGTGCTGGTAGTAACGCTGAACTTGGGACTTATGGTCGAGAAGTTCTTTTTCGGGTTGCTTTCAGGTTAGCTCGCCTTGCTGGCGGATATTGGTCATAACCTGAGTGATTTCACAGGACTACTGCACGCTTGGAAAGCTACTTGTCTGGCAAAAGCTCCTGCCACAGCAAATCTCAATTACGGGTGACGTAAGGTCCTTGTGATGGCCTCCTTGGTGAGATCGTTGATGCTTCTCGTTGCCACAGGAGCCTTTGGCTGGAAGGCCTTTCGGTGAATCCTTGCACCAAAATCAATGAAAGCTTGACCATCATTGTGGTGGCTGGGGTTGGGATGCTGGTCAATACGGTGACGACTCTGCTCTTCATGATTGGTCAACAACATGATCTTAATTTGCGGGCTGCTTTTCTGAATCTGGCTGCTGATGCGGGGATTTCACTAGCAGTTGTGCTTGGTGGCTTGTTGATGTTTTGGCAAGAGTAGCCCTGGGTTGATCCAGTACTTAGTCTGCTGGCGGTCATTTTCATCATTTTCAACAGTTAGGGCTTGCTCAAAGATTCCAAGAACTACGCACTGGATGCAGTGCTTCGAAACATCGATGTTCAGTACATCAGTCAGTATCTGGTTGACTCGCATCAGGTAGACTGTCTGCATGATCTTCATGTTTGGCCGTTGAGTAACAGTGAGGTCGCACAGACCATTCATTCGGTGGCACACCAGCAATAACACAACAAATACTTGGAGGATTACATGACGATTGAAGCGCATGAAGCCGGTTCAAACTTCCGACGTATTCCTTATGGAATGGTGGGCGGTGGAGAAGGCGCCTTTATCGGAGCAGTGCATCGCATTGCTGCTCGGATTGATGACCGTTTTGAGCTTGTTGCAGGGGCTTTGAGTTCAGAAGCCGAGCGTTCAAAACGTTCCGGTCAAGCGATTGGGATTGCCGCAGCTCGTTGCTATAGAAGCTACCAAGAAATGGCCCAGCAGGAAGCAGCTCGTCCTGATGGAATTGAGGCAGTCGTGATTGTTACTCCAAACTATCTGCATGTTCCGATTGCCAAGGCCTTTTTGGAAGTAGGAATTCATGTAATTTGTGATAAGCCGTTAGCTGCTCATCTTGCGGACACAGGGGGACTGACTGAACTGGTCAAGGCGAAGAGCTGTCTTTTTGCCGTAACTTACAACTACAGTGGCTATCCGCTGATTCGCCATGCTCGTGAAGTCATCACTAATGGAGAGCTTGGAAATATTCGGGTAGTTCAAGCCGAATATCCACAGGATTGGCTGAGCGAAAAGTTGGAAGACACAGGGCAAAAGCAAGCTTCTTGGCGAACAGATCCGAATCAGGCTGGAGGAGGTGGATGTCTCGGAGATATTGGAACCCATGCCTTCCATCTAGCCTGTTTCGTTTCTGGACTGACGCCAGTGAGTTTGTTNGCAGANCTGAATTCCTTTGTTGAAGGAAGACNGCTGGATGATAACGTCCACGTCCTNCTGCGTTTTGAAGGCGGTGCCAAAGGTATGCTTTGGGCTAGTCAAGTTGCTCCTGGCAATGAAAATGGGCTACGCCTGAGAATTTATGGTGACAAAGCAGGCCTGAGTTGGTCTCAGGAAAACCCGAATTATTTAACGTTCTCACCTCTTGGAGAGCCTTCTCGCCTACTTGGACGAGGTGGTCCTGGCCTGACGAGTGCTGCTGAAAGAGTCACCAGAATTCCACCAGGGCATCCTGAAGGCTACCTTGAAGGATTTGCTACTATTTATCGTGAGGTGGCTGATGCAATTGAAGCTAAGCATAATGGAAAAGATCAACCAGATGATGTGATTTTTCCCGATTTGGAGGCAGGTCTACAAGGGATGCGTTTTGTTGATGCCGTGTTGCGTTCCCACAAAAATGGTGGAGTATGGACTTCACTAAACAGCTGAAGCTGTNCCTTTCTAGACCCAAATATAAGTGATTGTGCAAGTGCNAAATTTATGTTCGGCGTATTTTNTCCTTTCTTTTGTTTAGTTTTACGTTTACTAATTTACCGCCTTGCGCAACAGGCCGGAGTCGATTCCGGAGCCTGGAACAATCGACAACTGTTCACCCGGAATCATTTCAGATCGGGTGATGGGATNTCCTTAATAAGAGAGGAATCATGAAAAAGGGATGGATCAAGTCAATGCTGCAGACCGCAGCCGGTGCTACACTGGCGCTGACAGTTACTGCAGCGCCAAGCCAGAAGGCACAAGCCCAAAGTCTCACTCTTTGCTGGGCAGCGTGGGACCCTGCAAACGCTCTGGTCGAGATGTCCAAGGACTTCACAGCCCAGAGCGGAATTGAAATGAATTTTGAATTCGTGCCCTGGCCAAATTATGCTGACCGAATGCTAAACGAACTGAACTCCGGTGGTAAACTTTGTGATCTGCTAATTGGAGACAGTCAGTGGATAGGTGGCTCTGCCGAGAACGGGCATTACGTCAAGCTAAACAGCTTTTTCGATAAGGAAGGCATTTCGATGGATGACTTCCTGCCTGCAACCGTTTATGCCTACTCAACCTGGCCAAAAGGAAGCCCAAACTACTGGGCTCTACCAGCGATGGGGGATGCCAATGGCTGGGTCTACCGCAAAGATTGGTTTTCAAGGCCAGCACTGCGTTCAGAATTCAAGTCCAAGTACGGACGTGATTTGGAGCCGCCAAAGACCTGGACCGAGATGAAGGACATTGGTGAGTTCTTCCAGGGGCGAGATATTGATGGGAAGCGTGTCTATGGTGCTGCGATCTTCACCGAGCGCGGATCTGAGGGAATCACCATGGGTGCGACTGGTGCTCTGTACTCTTGGGGTTTCCAGTACCAGAATCCTAATAAGCCTTATGACATGGAAGGTTTTGTCAATTCTCCAGATGCTGTAGCTGCATTGGAATTCTACAAGGAACTCTACAAATGCTGTACTCCTCCAGGTTATACCGATAGCTATATGGAAGAGGGACTAGATGCTTTCAAATCAGGGCAAGTTGCCATGATGATGAACTGGTTTGCCTTCTTTCCGGGGCTCCACAAGGATCCTGTGGTCGGTGGTGACAAGATTGGATTTTTTGTGAATCCAGGTCAAAAAGTAGAAGCTTCTACATTGGGTGGGCAGGGAATCTCCGTAGTTTCCTACTCCGAAAAGAAAGATCAGGCATTGGAGTACATCAAGTGGTTCGCTTCTCCTGAAGTTCAGAAAAAGTGGTGGTCATTGGGTGGGTATTCCTGCCACAAGTCTGTTCTTTTGGATCCCGGCTTTGCCAACACCCAGCCGTTTGCTGCAGACTTCCTGAAGGCGATGGATGGAGTTCAGGATTTTTGGCAGGAGCCTGCTTATGCAGAACTGCTGCTGGCGATGCAGAAACGTGTGCACGACTTTGTGGTCGCTGATCAAGGAACCGCTCAGGAAGCACTCGACAAGCTGATTGAAGACTGGACAGAGACCTTCGAAGACGAAGGCAAGCTCTAAGTTGAATTCACAGGATTTCACTGTCACTGACAGTCGAATTCCTGTGATCAGTTTTATTTAAACGGAGCCCGATGTCTCGTCCTTCCATACTCCAAAAAATTGCCACCTCCGTAGCTTTCGCAACACCTGCACCCGTCGCAAGAAAGGTGAGCGGGCTATCAGATCGAGCCATCGCCTGGCTCTTCGTAACTCCAACTATTCTACTGCTGTTGGTTATCAACATTTTCCCGTTGATCTGGACCATTCAATTATCCTTCACTAATTACAAAGCTAACCGTGCAGCACGCGGTGAGAAGTTCATTGGGCTAAGAAACTACGAGCGTGTGCTGGGTGATGCAGATATCTGGATCACCCTGCAGACGACTGCACATTTTCTGATTTGGACGATGCTGCTACAGGTGCTCCTTGGCTTTGGTCTGGCTTGGCTGCTGAACAAACAATTTAAAGGACACTCTTTCTGGACCACGCTGATCCTATTGCCGATGATGCTTTCACCAGCTGTGGTGGGCAATTTCTGGCGTTTCCTCTATCAACCTCAGATTGGGCTTTTCAACTATATCATCACCTTCTTCACAGGTGCAGACCCCTCCTCATTCCAGATGCTTGGAGATGTTAATTTGGCGCCCTGGTCCATTGTGATCGTGGATACCTGGATGTGGACGCCATACATCATGCTGATTTGCTTGGCTGGATTGCGATCAATTCCTGATTACATCTATGAGGCGGCTGAGGTCGATCGAGCCTCAAAGTGGCGTCAATTCTGGTCGATTACAGTTCCAATGGTTTTGCCTTTCTTGATGTTGGCTGTGTTGTTTCGAGCCATTGAGAACTTCAAGATGTTTGACCTCGTGGTGGAGCTGACCAACGGTGGTCCTGGATCAGTAACCGAACTAGCTTCAATCAACTTGAAACGAGAAGCCTTTGAGAAGTGGCGGACTGGCTATTCTTCTGCTTTTGCCATTATTCTTTTTGTGACTGTCTTTGGCGTGGCCAATATCTATGTCAAAGCTCTCAATGCGGTGAAGCAACGATGAGTTCCGTACTTCCACACGAAAAGCCCTGGGGTAAGCGACTAGCTGCTGGGTTAGTCATTGTGTATGCATTGGTCAGTATCATTCCGCTGATTTGGATATTCCTAACTGGCTTCAAGTCGCCACAGGATTCGATCAGCTATCCTCCAAAGATGATGTTCTCCCCAACCATGGAAGGCTATGTNAATGTNTTCACCACTCGTACTNGGCAAACTCCAGAGTACATGGAAACATTGCCACCTCCGGAAACTTGGTANGATGAGTTGGTTCGTTCACGTAGCATGGTGATCGCAGGACCTTCCAAGTTTGGGCAACGCTTTTTGAATTCCATGATCATCGGCTTCGGNTCTACATTTCTTTCGGTCTTCCTGGGAACCCTGGCGGCCTATGCNTTCTCGCGCTTTAGGATTCCGCTCAAAGACGACCTGATGTTTTTCATTCTTTCCACCCGGATGATGCCTCCAATTGCTGTGGCTATTCCCATTTTCCTGATGTACCGCGAGCTAGGCTTGGCAGATACACACCTAGGAATGATACTGCTCTATACGGCTGTCAACATCTCCNTNGCGGTCTGGCTTCTGAAGGGCTTCATTGATGAGATTCCACGGGAATATGAAGAAGCCGCAATGATTGATGGCTACTCTCGTTTCCAGTCCTTCCGCAAAGTGGTCTTGCCCCAGGCAACTACGGGTATAGCAGCAACCGCGATCTTCTGTTTGATCTTCAGTTGGAATGAATANGCGTTTGCACTGTTACTAACCTCTGGCACCGCCCAAACGGCACCACCTTTTATTCCAACTATCATTGGGGAAGGGGGACTAGATTGGCCCGCAGTAGCGGCTGGCGCAACACTTTTCCTAGTACCCATCGTGTTTTTCACGATCATGCTCCGCAAGCATCTGCTGCGTGGAATCACTTTTGGCGCAGTCCGCAAATAAAGAGAGTCTGATGTCAGAGAACACAACATCCAACCTTCAGCGCTACTTTCGGAGAAATTTTTGGGAGTGGATTGCTACAGTGATCATCCTGCTTGGGGTGGTGATGTTGATGCAGCCCTTCCTGCTTGTGCTTTATACTTACTCCTTCGCGGTGATCCTCACAGGCACTGTTTTGTTCATCATCGTGAGTCACTTCCCGGAATAGCAAATGGCCGAGATTCAAGTCAGTCGCCTGAAAAAATCTTTTGGGGATTTCGTTGCGGTCCAAGACTCCAGCTTCACCATTGAAAACAGTGAGTTCTTCGTAATGTTAGGTCCCTCTGGATGTGGAAAAACAACGACGTTGCGGATGATTGCTGGACTGGAGTTNCCAACTTCTGGNGAGATTCGGCTAGACCAAGAGGAGGTTACCTTCCTGCCAGCATCTCAACGAGACATTGCTTTTGTCTTCCAGTTGTTTGCACTCTACCCACACATGAATGTGCGGAAGAATCTGGCTTTNCCATTGAAGTGCATTGGGACACCTTCTGCAGAAGTCAAGCAGAGAGTTGAAGAAGCTGCTCGTCTACTGAGAATTGATCATCTACTCAATCGTTCTGTCTCCGGACTATCTGGAGGCGACCGCCAACGAGTTGCTCTTGGAAGGGCTATCATTCGTCGACCAAAAGCCTTTCTGATGGATGAACCTCTCGGTGCTCTTGATGCNGAATTCCGTAATTTGATGTGCCAGGAACTGAAAGGATTGCATGACCGCATTGAGGCAACAACGGTTTACGTTACACATGACCAATTGGAAGCGATGGCAATGGCTGACCGGATTGCTGTGATGAACCATGGCATGATTGAGCAGTTGGGGACACCAAGCGAGATCTACAATAAGCCAGGNACCATGTATGTNGCTGATTTTATAGGATCTCCACCAATGAACCTGCTCGCGTTGCCCAATGCATTGGAGCCTGGACAAACGGAGATCAATCTGCCAGATGATGGNTGTGGAACGCTTCGTTGTCCGAATTCAGCACAGGGAGTTCAAGCTGGCAATCTTGTTTTGGGTGTTCGCCCGGAATACTTACTTCCAGANCAGGAAGGTCCTTTGCCGGGAGAAATCAGTGCTGTGGAGTACCTGGGGACCACCCAGATTCTGACTATCCAAACTCCTTATGGACAAGCACTTTCTCGAGTACTTAGCACTTATTCATTTGGGAAAGGACAATCAGTGCGATTGAATTTTGTTTCTCAGAGAGCCTCTTTGTTTGACAAGAGTGATGGAAAAGCGCTGTCCACTGAGATGACTTATGGCTGAGATATCTCTCCAAGGTATACAGAAACGTTTTGGGGATTCACTTGCGATCAACAACCTCGANTTGACCATTAGAGATGGAGAGCTGGTTGTTTTGTTGGGACCATCGGGAGCTGGCAAGACAACCACTCTCCGTTTGATTGCTGGATTGGAAGTGGCAGATTATGGGAGTATTCNGATTAATGGTCTGGACATGACAAAGTCTCAACCTGCTGAGCGAGACGTTGCNTTTGTTTTCCAGCAATACTCTCTGTATCCACACCTGACGGTTCGGGATAACCTGAGCTTCCCGCTTCGCTCGCCAGTATCCGGACTTTCTGAAGAAGCCGTTGCCAGTCGGGTTGAAGAAATCGCGAAAATGGTGCGGATTAATCACAAGCTGGAAAACAAGTCAACGGCTTTATCCGGCGGTGAAATGCAGCGTGTTGCGATAGGACGGGCACTGGTACGAAAGCCANCTATCTATCTGATGGATGAACCGCTTTCCTCCCTTGATGCAAAGTTACGAACGGAACTGCGAGTGGAGTTGAAGCACATTCAACAGAACCTCGGGGCGACGATCCTTTATGTGACCCATGATCAGGTAGAAGCAATGACTCTGGCCGATCGCATTGGAGTGCTCCGGGAAGGAGAACTGGTACAACTNGGCACGCCCAAGGAAATCTTTGAACAGCCGAACAACACCTATGTGGCTGAGAGACTAGGACAACCCTCGATCAATCTGTTGCCATTGAACAGTGAATGGCCCGTACAGGCTCCTGCCAACGCAACACAGCTTGGATTACGGACAGACCATGTTCAGTTGCATTCTGCAGATACAAAGGCACAATCCACGGTNCCAGCCCAAGTTCAGCGTGTTGAATATCTTGGTGACCAGACACACCTGCATCTGCTCTGTGTGGGCNAAAATCTCACCTTGCTGGCNGATCCAGCAACATTATTGAAGGAAGGTGACGAGGTGGCACTTGAGATGGTGCAACCTCTTTTCTTCGATCAATCNGGAAACCGTTTGTCTGCTTGAGGGCAAGGCAACTCGAGGGAGAAGTTACTGATGACTCCAGACTTACTTAGATCGTTACTTCAAGGAANTGCAGAAGCGGTGATTGCNCAAGCAGAGCANCTCACTGCTTTGGATCAAGCTATTGGTGATGGTGATCATGGCATCAATATGAAGAGAGGCCTGGAGAACGTGCTCGNAGATTTGGACAATATCACGGCCAAACCACCAGCTGAGATCCTTAAAGCGGTGGGAATGACCATGGTGATGAAAGTTGGGGGAGCCTCTGGTCCACTCTTTGGCACCCTGGCAATGACGCTGGGTAAGGAATGGCCCACCGAAGGTGATCTGGATTCGGCAAAATTGGGTCTGATGTTAGCGGCATCCATCGAAGCTTTGAAGAAACGAGGCAAAGCAGACCTTGGAGCCAAGACCATGTTGGATGTGCTAGCTCCAGTCCAGCAAGCCTTAAAAGNAAATAAANCAATTGCAGAGATTTCTGCGATTGCCCAGCAAGCCGCAGAAGCNACAATTCCAATGAAAGCAACTCGTGGACGCGCTTCTTTCCTGGGTGATCGTTCCATNGGGCACATGGACCCTGGGGCATTTTCCTCTGCATTGATGATTCAAACTATCTGTCAACTGCTGGANNAGAAATCATGAGTAACGTAGGCATTGTNATCGTNTCGCATTCCAAGGAGGTAGCTATGGGTACAGCTGAAATGGTGCTGCAGATGGTGGGAGATGAAGTACCTCTTGCTTGGTGTGGTGGCAACCCTGACGGTGGTTTGGGAACAAATCTGGAAGCAATCATGGAAGCGATCTCCCGAGCCTGGTCNGATGCTGGNGTAGCCGTAATGGTTGATCTTGGCGGAGCTGAAACCAATAGTGAGATGGCGATTGAAATGCTGCCAGCTGAACGACAAAAAAAGATAGTGATTTGCAATGCNCCAATTGTTGAAGGAAGCGTAATCGCAGCTACAGAAGCATCCGGCGGTGCAAGCTTGGAAGAAGTCAAAAGCTCAGCAGAAGAAATGTGAGGATGCATGACTGAAGAAAATACTTGGACTTCTGAGGGTNCGGTAGAAATCACTCATGACGTAGGTCTCCATGCTCGGCCCTCTGTCAAATTGACCAAGCTTGCCAAACGCTTCTCGNCACNGATTGAAATTGCTGCTGATCCNGAAGGACCTTGGATCGACGCCAANAGTATTGTCAAGGTGATGGGTGCCAAGATACCACAGGGGACTATNCTGCAGTTGCGAGCCANTGGAACAGATGCTCAACCCGCTGTTGAGGCTTTGATTGATTTGGTCAATCAGAATTTTGAGGAATCTCAGGATGCCCAGTCAGCCTAAACTCAAAGGAATCAGTGCAGCTCCTGGCCTTGCCCAGGGTGGTGCATTCTGGGTAGAGGCANCTGCCATAGTAAATTCTGTNGACTCTTCAGAAGCCAAGATTGATTTACCAGAAGCACTGGCATTGGCTAGTAGCCAGTTGGTAGAATTGATGGATCGAGTCGAAGGAGAAGATGCAGAAATCCTAGAGTTCCAGCTTGCGATGCTCGAAGATGAAACCCTCAANGACCCTGTANGTANGGCTTTTGAAGCAGGTACAACATTGATCGAAGCTTGGCAACAGGCGTTGAATAAACATGTCANNGACTACGAGCAAAGTGAGGACGAGTACTTTCAGGCACGAGCTAGTGACCTACGCGATATTCGTGACCGAGTCCTAAGGATCCTACGTGGAGAAACAGANGTCGAGATCCCTGAGGGGGCGATCCTGCTCGCAACAGATCTAACTCCTAGTCGCTTTCTGGGCTTGAATTGGAACAAGGGTGGGGGAGTGGTCTTGCAGGGAGGTAGCCCNTCCAGTCATGTAGCCATGTTAGCGCGTTCNCGTGGAGTGCCGATGCTAGTNGGAATCGAAAACCTACCANTTGGNGCTTTCCCAGATCAAACCAGATTGTTGCTGGATGCTGATCGAGGTNTGCTGCAAGTAGATCCTTCTGCAGAGCAAATTCAAGACTTTGAGCATAAGCTTCGAATAGCTACAGAGGAAGCAGAACGAATAGCTCTTNTATNAGATCAACCCGCACAAACCGTAAATGGAACAGCGGTTCAGGTNNTGATCAATGTGGCTTTGCCAGAAGAATTGGCAAAGCTCAATTCAGTTCATTGTGATGGAATCGGCCTGATGCGCTCAGAGTTTCTGTTTCATCATGGGCTACCTAGCGAAGAATCACAGTACCGATCCTATCGAAAACTCTTGGAATGGGCTGGAGGAAAGCCAGTAACGATTCGCACTCTTGATGCTGGTGGTGACAAGCCTTTGCCTGGGNTAGAGCAACCAACTGAAAGTAACCCGTTTCTCGGTTTACGAGGACTNCGACTCTCTCTAAGACAACCAGATGTCTTCCGTACTCAATTGCGCGCACTGTGCAGGGCTGCTGTTCATGGGAATCTGAAGGTAATGGTGCCGATGGTCACNGTNCCTGACGAATTAGACTCCGCCCGAGAATTGTTGGGNGTTGTCTGTGCTGAACTTGCCACAGAAGGCACCGAATTNNGTAAGCCAGTTCTTGGAATGATGATAGAAGTGCCAGCTGCTGCTCTGGCTCCTGAGCTGTTTGCTGANGCTNCGTTCTTTTCGATTGGTAGTAATGATCTGGTTCAATACCTAACGGCCAGTGCTCGTGACCTTCATCATGTTGCAGATCTAGCTGATCCTGGCCATCCAGCGGTCTTGCGAGTCATTAAAGAATTAGCGGAGCATTGTGATCGTTCCGGTCAAGAGCTGAGCCTTTGTGGAGATATGGGTAGTGATCCAAACTTCATTGCACAGTTGCTGGGAGCAGGCTTGCGTAATTTATCAGTGGCCCCAGCGCGCTTGGGGAAGACCAAGTGGACCATTCGTGAAACTAATCTGGAGGGGATGTGACGGCTGATTTAAAAGCTCAGTTGGTTGCTCAGTATAAGCAGATCCTTGCAGAGATGCTGAGCAATCGCCCTTCTGGNACCCGGCAGCGACTGGCAACAATGCTGCGCAAGAATCGNAGTTTTATCTCCCAGATTTCCAATCCTAGCTACGCNACACCGATCCCTGCCCGTCATCTAGAGATCATCTTCGAAGTTTGTCATTTCTCTGAAAAAGCTCGTCGAGACTTCTTGAACTACTACGACCAGGCACATCCTAGCCGAAGACAGGGCTCAAATTACCAGCACCATGAGGCGNATCGGGAGGGAATGCGATTTCGTCGGATGACCGTCTATTTACCAGACCTTGGCAGCGATGATGTCAACAAAGAACTTGACGACCTGATTCTGGAAACNGCCCGTCGATTAAGCCACCTGCTACAGATTTCTGAGCGNTCCTGAAAGAGCNCTAATCTGTTCCNCATCTTCATTTCTTCAGTGGGAGAGACCATGAAAAAACTAATTAATGCGACCGATCAAGTACTNACTGAAAGCCTGAANGGTTTTGTCTCCGCNCANGCTGATTTACTNGAGCTCGGTGCTGAGGGAAAATTTGTACGCCGCAAGCAGATCNAGCCNGGTAAGACANTTCTGATTTCTGGGGGNGGTTCTGGTCACGAACCTCTTCATGGTGGCTTTGTNGGGCATGGAATGCTTGATGCGGCNTGTCCTGGACAGGTCTTCACATCACCAACTCCGGATCAAATGCTGGAAGCAATACAAGCCACTGAANGTGGTGGTGGAGTGTTACTNATCGTTAAGAACTACGAAGGTGACGTGATGAACTTCGAGATGGCTGCTGAGATGGCAGAATGTGAGGTCGCTACAGTCNTGACCGATGANGACGTGGCTGTGGAAAGTTCAACCTATTCGACAGGTCGACGGGGTGTCGCAGGAACTATGATTGTGGAGAAGATCGTTGGTGCTGCAGCNGAGCAAGGNAGTGANTTGGCTACCTTGAANGCTCTCGGGGATCGGGTCAATCAACANACCCGATCAATGGGTGTTGCTCTAACAAGCTGTACAGTTCCAGCCGCTGGTAGTCCAACGTTCCAGATTGGTGAAAATGAAATGGAGATGGGGGTTGGGATTCATGGTGAACCAGGAAGAAAACGNGTTGCTCTTGCTGAAGCCAANGATATTGTTACAGAGATGATTGGGGCCATCCGCANGGATTTTGGGGACCAGGCCAAGGGCAATGCCATTTTGTTGGTTAATGGATTTGGGGGAACCCCATTGATGGAACTCTACCTGATACANCACTGTNTTGAAGGGGAGTTGGCTGGAAGCGGAATAACAATTGCNCGCTCACTGGTTGGTAATTATGTGACGTCNTTGGAAATGGCTGGATGCTCGGTTACACTGAGTTTGGTTGATAACGAATTGCTGGGTCTCTGGGATGCACCTGTTCACACGGCAGGACTACGCTGGGGCATGTAAGCTNACCTGNTAAATTTGTGCTCTGGGNAGANATAGNNTACATCTTGAAGAAAGCGTCAATAACNAGNACTGCTCAATANTGGAACACCCTNTCTGAAATCGAAAGATTGACTTCANAAAACANGACNCAGAGCCTTGGTGAAGAGATTGCCAACAGCGTTACTCACGGAATCGGAACAGCCCTGAGTGTTGCAGCGCTCACACTGCTTGTNACTTTGGCCTCCCAGCANGGGGACGCTTGGCAAATTNTCAGTGTTAGCNTTTATGGCAGTTCACTGATTGNGCTTTACCTNNCATCTACCCTCTATCATGGCCTGCAAAATCAGCGGGCNAAACGCATTTTCAAAATCCTCGATCACTCAGCAATNTTNCTGCTGATNGCNGGAACNTATACACCTTTTCTCCTNAANAATCTACGTGGTACTTGGGGCTGGAGCCTCCTTGGAGTGATCTGGGTNATGGCACTGCTGGGGATTGNCTTCAAGGTCTTTTTTGTNGGTAAACTNCCCAAGGCCTCGACTGNTATGTACCTGTTGATGGGCTGGCTCTGCCTGATCGCTCTTCCACAAATGTGGGAGACTNTAGAAACCTCTGGCCTAATCTTGCTCTTTGCGGGTGGAATATCTTACAGTGTGGGTGTGATTTTCTATTCCTGGCGCNGGCTTCCCTACCATCACGCCATCTGGCACCTCTTTGTCCTCGGAGGTAGTACGGCTCATTTCTTTGCTGTGCTGCTGAATGTACTCCCTACNGACGTTTCTGCCTGATTTTCAGGATTTCGAATGTTATTGATGCGAGTTGTTGCTNTCTGATANNGAAGCTTGCTCTGTTTGCGGCATGAATTTCCTTGGNCTCAGTTCCCTATACGGTTGTGACCTAGAAATCCGAAAATGTCTTTTGAGATCAATATTGTTGTAACTAGGAGNGAAAATTGATTTTTTATGAGAGTGGGAAAGATCTTATCGTAAATNGGAAANTTGNATNGNTTGATAAGNTGCTGGATACAATNTCCACTCACTTTCCTTGGTGNCCTAAAAAGGTAGGCTCGCTGAACTATATNTGCTCAGCGGAGCCTTATGAATTAGGTTGTCCTCTTGGTTGAAAATTTAGTGAACTNACAATTCAACCNTATCAATATCAAACAAAAAAAACATCCTTGCTACAAGCAANGTTTGGGAGTCTTTCTGATTCATATNTTTGNGGANACTNATAGATCAGAATTAGTTTCCAACAGGCCCACCGTTCTCCTTCCAATCAGGAAATCCACCAACATTGCAGACGTTCTTGAAGCCCATCTCTACAAGAGTGTNCCCTGTCAANGCTGCCATGCCACCAGCNCCGCATACTAGGACAATCTGAGCATCTTTCTGTAGTTTTGCTTCATGGTAAGGAGTACTTGAGTCAGCAGCAAACTCAATGAATCCTCTTGGTATTTTCAGGGCACCTTGAATAGTACCTGTTTCTTGAATTTCAAGGCCATCTCGCACATCGATAAAAACACTATTTCCATCAGCATGCTTTTGGATTCCATCAGCAACACTGATTTTTGGTACCACTGCGTTTGCAGCAGCCAAAGCTGATTCAGCAGTTTTCATAAATACCCTTTTTTATAGGTTGTAGGTAAAGACTCTAGATAAATTTATCTTCAGTTTGCTGAATGACTTGTTGTCAATCNTGTCAAAGATATCAGATGCAATTTTAGCTATACCAAAAGTCTTGGCAAGCAAATTGGTGAGATCGTGAAGGCCAGTTCAACTGATNGCAACATAGCTCAATCATCCTNGTACGATTCAGTGCAGCAAGTGTTGTTTGTAGCCATCAATATATGTTTGAGTCGGAATTGGATGGTACTTTCTAAAATACAGTAGCGAAAATAGTATCTCTCAACTAGGAGAAGAGAGAATCTACTCTCAAATTGGGGGAGAGAATTCCGAACACAACCCTCTGATCTTTTCAAATGTCAGCAGTGACTCTTTAAACTTAAGAGGCAGCAGCCAAGGCGGTGTCGTAATTGGGTTGTTGAGCAACTTCGGGAACTAACTCGTTGTGCTTGATGATACCATTGCTATCGATCACCACAATGGCTCGAGCCATCAGACCGCGTCTGAAGCTGTCTTTAATGATGACCCCATAGTCCACCCCAAAATTTGGTGAACGGAATGCTGAGCCCGTTTGAACATTCTCGATATTTTCTGCGCCACAGAAGCGAGCTTGNGCTTGGGGTAAGTCCATAGAAACGCAGAGAACCACAGTATTGTCTTGATTAGCAGCCTTAACGTTGAAGGTGCGAACAGACGTGGCACACGTCTTAGTATCGATACTAGGGAATANGTTCAGAATAAGGTTTGTTCCAGTGAAGTCACTGAGATGAAGATCACTCAGATCNTGTGCGGCCAGTATAAAGTCTGGTGCCTTGCTGCCTACTTGGGGCAACTCACCTTCCGTGTTGACGATNAGTCCTCGCCATGAAATCTCAGCCATTGATTCACTCGTTGAGAAAGAAAAGGTTGGAAACGGTGAGTAGCTAATCTAGTACTCACAACGGATAATAATAATTAAATCTGCAGTTACAGAGTAATCAAGCTTGNGGTACTTGGCAGATCAGAATNTTTTAGTTTANTAAAGGCATANCACTCACGGTAATTTTTTGGGAGCGCATTTGTGGTTAGTATGGTGTGGTTTCAGAAGTAGTTGGTCACCGCTTGATGGATGGCTTTGACGATTATATTTGCTTCTTCTCTATTAAGGCACAGCGGTGGCGCTATTCCAAGTATGTCTCCNTGGGCCATCGCACGGACGATCACGCCATTTTCTCGGATCTTAGTGGCCAATGTAGGTCCNACTTTTTTCGACAGATCGAAGAATTTTCGTCCAGTTTTTTCTTCCACCAATTCAACGGCTAGCAGCAAGCCTTCTCCACGAATTTCACCAACGTGAGGATGATCTCCCAGCGCTGATTGGAGTTCCTTCAATAAATAGGGACCTACTTCAGCGGTATTGGCAACGATTTTCATCTCATCGATCAATTTCAGATTGGCNACTCCAGCTGCTGCACAAATGGGATGCGCAGAGTAGGTCCAGCCATGTCCGATGGGTCCACTTTCATCNGTACCCTGCATCAAGACATCGTAGACCCNTCTGGAGATGAGAGAACCCGAGAGAGGTAGGTAGGCACTGGTTAAGCCCTTGGCAATCGTCATGAAGTCTGGTTCCAAACCATAGTAGGGGCTGGCGAACATTGACCCAAGCCGTCCGAAGCCTGTGACAACCTCATCAGCAATCAGCAGGATGTCATGCTGCTTNAGAATGGGCGTGATGGCTTCCCAGTAGCCNTTGGGAGGAGGTACGAGTCCACCTGTGCCCAAAGCGGGTTCNGCAACCATTGCAGCGACCGTATCGGCACCTTCCCGGGCAATCAGAGCTTCCAATTCCTTGGCACAGTATGCACTGAATTCTTCCTCGCTGAGATTTTCCAATTCGGCAGGCCGACGATAATAGTAGGGGGCCAGGGTGTGCTTGACCATCGGNAGAGGTAGGTCGAACTTCTTGTGGAAGGCATCCAAACCAGTCAGGGAGCCGCTCATCAGGCCNGAACCGTGGTAAGCTCTCCAGCGTGAGATGACCTTCTTCTTCTGTGGACGTCCGAGGATATTCTGGTAGTGCCAGGTGAGCTTGATATTGGTATCGTTCGCATCGGAACCTGAGACACCAAAATAGATCTTACTCATGTGCNTGGGAGCTCTCTCCAACACCNTCTTGGAGAGAGTGATGCTCGCTTCGGTACCGTGACCAAANTAGGCGTGATAGTAGGCCAGTTCCTGAGCCTGCTTGTTGATCGCATCAATCACAGGTTGNCGTCCGTAACCGATGTTGACGCAGTATAGTCCGGCAAAGCCATCAAGAAATTTATTNCCTTTATTATCATAAACATATACCCCTTCNCCACCTGTCATTACAACCTGGGGGGTTTCCTTACGCACAAATTGACCGAGGTGGGTGTTGGGATGAAAAAAACTCTCGCGGTCCCAGTTTTCTAGTTGCCCCTGTTCAGGCATGTTCTTCCTTGAATTTGTTAAGTTTNGAGAAGGNGANACNGTGATAAGANGGGATGCCAGTAAACCTACCAGCTNTNCTAAAAAAACNCTTTCTTAGCAGATTTACTGATCCAGTAGGGGTAGTCAAGTTCCCGTTAAAGTCAGTGTGAGACAGGNAAATAGGCAAGTGNATCTGGCTCTGATCNAATGGTCANAAAATTTGAGTAGAAGAAGTGATGCTNATGGGGATATGGGACTAAAAAGTCAAAACGAGTTTCTACATGTTTACTAGGTTAGCATCGTAAAATGAGTTGGTAGTATCAGCACACAATCTCTTCATGCTGAAATTACAAAAACNCTTGNGATCAGTANCAAAATTTACCGCAGTTTTACCAAAANNTTTTCGATTCTTTCTGGACTAGGTTGATATTGAATTTCAATGATTTCACCTTCGATACCTTCAATAATTTTGTCCTCTTTGTCCAAATCAAAGATCAATACTTTATTCTTTGGTNCCAACCTTCGAACAATCCTACGACCTTGATTCCTTGCTGNAATTCTCNATTCATTTTCACCAGTACGTCGTAGCGAAACTANCGGCTCGATAGNGGNAAGTTTCTCAAAAGTCTGGTTGAAAATTTCTTGATTATCCGANCTCCGNAAAATTATTAAGNATTCTACAGGACTTTGGGAAGGNATNACCAGNTCAAAGGCCTGGTTAGGTGAATGGTCANTTTTGGTTGTAGTAACATATCNTTGGTGAATGATACCATCACTCGTTTTANCATTAAACTTAAGGCTACTAGAAGAGNCTTTTTGATGNATTTCACTGGTCTGCACCGTACTCAGCAATTGAANTTTTTGATCNAAAGAAATTAAGCCCCTCAATGTAGTNACAGCAACAATTCCATTCCTGTTTTTATTGGTGTCATTCGATTCCGCAAATGCTTGNNGGTTCAGTCCAAGATTTAAGATTNNAAAGCANAANTATAGAGAAAAAAAAGTANATCTTTTGTGCANTAAACTTCTATCGCAATGTTACTCTANATTTTTGTATNNTTCCGATAANAGAGAAGTATTGGACNTCGATTAATTCACCAACATTTCCTTCAATAATTGCATCTTGACGATCCTGNTCAAACACTAAAATTTTGGGTTCAGNNTGTAGTCNTTTGATAATGCGNCGGCCNTTGTTAGTTGCTGGGATTACCCATCTTGATTCATTAATTGGGTTTACCTCAATTTGGAAAAGTGGCTGAGATAACAATCCAAAATCCTGTCTAAATAGTTCTTTTCCATCACTAACACGAAGGATTTGAATTGATTGTAAAGGACTTTGTATTGGTACTCTGATTTCAAAATATTGATCCGGTGAATGGTCAATCTGGACAGGAGTAAAGAAACCACGATAGACTACGCCTGAGGATGTTTCAGCAACATACTCTAAGGTTCCATTACTTGGACTATTAAATCTTTCTTCTAATTCCAATGTACTAAGAAGTCGAATATTATCGTTATTCTCAAGCACTCCACTAAAATACGTTAATGGAACTATTTTACTTTGTTGGGAGGATTGGATAATGATATCTGATTCAGAAGTAATAAGAGATTTAATATTAGGATTAACAGCTGTGTTAAGTGCTGTTTGGAAATTATGGATTTTGTTATAATGATAATCTGAAATCCAGGTTCTGCCACAATAGCTCATTATATCGTGATAGAGTGTTTTGGATACATAGTTTCCATTCCTGAAATCATATCCCATTTTACCAATTCTTCCAAAATCATCTTTGTTACCAGTGGTGCTTTCACTTCCATTTCCAGGAGGCGAAGCATTGTAAGGATAATTATTATCATGGCTAGCAGGTGTTTCTCCATAGTCATT
>NYVT01000088.1:0-21863 GCA_002684675.1 Deltaproteobacteria bacterium | reverse complement strand
TCAGAAGAATTTTTAAAAGATTCCATGGAGTGACCCCGAAGAAATTCAAAAGTATGCACACTAAGATTCATGTGATTCGCAATTGAAAAACAGGTAGTGAAAAAATGGGGTAGCAAATTATCGAGAAAATTTGTATGACGAGCGTTCAGCAAGCCTTATCTCGTATCTGATCACACTTAGCTAATTATTAGTCCACTGCAGTATCGTGAGGTAGGATGTAGGCTATTAAAGGCACAAGTTTGATATTAGTTTCAACTGCGAAGAGTTATAAGGGAAGTAGGCGTTGCATCAAATTGATTTGATATGAATTGAAACGCTCTGAACAACAATTAGCCGAGCATTGTGGTATTAATTTTTTTGCAACTCCAACATACCTATAGATTCAAAAAATATTCGACATTTCTAGGACGACTATACCAAAAATATAAATGAGTACTTATATATTTATAATTTTTTGTATGTTGATAAAAAACGCTACATACAATTTTAGAAATTAAAAGCGATATGCTCCGACATTGAGCTAAGCTGATTCAAAGTTTTTATCACTGATACACTTCAAAAACCCAGAACGTACTTCACAGATCCAGTCAGCGAGACAATTCGTGGAAAATGTTGAACAGCGTGGATGCTTCCAACATTTCAGGCTTGTACTCTTTCACCCTCACCATGAGAGGTTTGTATTTTACCTGCACATTTCTGCCGTTGGAGAAGAATCTTGGTCTGGAATACTTTGACTGCGAGTACAGTGCGATTACTGAGTTTGATCAGTGTCTGGAATCCCAAACTACTTTCTTCCTTCTACAGCATTGTTGGTTTTTGATCCTCCATGACGTTTTAGAGTACTTCTAAGCCCATCTCTTTGGCAGTATTGCCCCCCAGATAATAACTGCTGCTCTTTGGTTGCTCCAATTAAGTTTGCTTAATTTCTGTATTTTGACTGGTGGAAGGCAGCATCAATTATGTTACTATACTCTGAACAAACAGATTATCCAGAAACAAGGAGTCATATGCGGAAACAAGAACGTTTGGATCCAGGATGGGCTTGGACGAAGAAATATAATATCGGGGCTGGAGTGAAGATTGGGGACACTATCTACACATCTGGGCTAGTAGCTCTAGATAGTTAGAGCAATGTGATTGGTGAGGACGTTTATACCCAATCTAGTCAGGTTTTCAAAAATATTGAAAGTTTGCTAGCTGTTGCTGGAGCAAAAATGGTTGATGTGATCAAGATCAATACATTCCTGACTGATATGTCCCAATACAGCGAATTCAGTAGATCACGCAATGAATCCTTTCCAGACGGTGTGCCTGATAGTGCTTCCTACTGCACTCCTGCACTAGTCCTTCCACTTTTGTTAGTTGAGATTGAAGCCATTGCAATTATCGGTAGTGGTGGTTGAAGCTTGCTTACTTTGCTAATGCTTACCGAGGATCCGAATTACTAAGATCCTACTTTATTCCAGCTGACCGAACATATTGCTACTACCTCTACATTTTCAACCAACTTTTGCATTTGATCATCTAACGGAGCTGGATTTCAGAGATAAACTTAGACTTTACTGTGCAACCATTCCCACGATTTTATATTTTCTTAAGTACTTAGATCATAGTAAATTCTAATCTAACTTTAAATTCACTATCCTCGTTTTTTGCTTTACAAGAATTGACTATGACTATCGCTCGATTTCGATCTGCAGAGAAGATTCTTAAATTTTCTTTTTTCAAAAATTTTATCCGTGATTTAGCCAAGCAAGGCACCTCTACACTGACAGTGTTGTTTGTTTTGTTCATGGCACACTCAATCCACCTCCTCTGGGCATTATTCTCAAAGTTTTTCTGATTCTAGATCAAAAACCCACGCATGATCCACACTTTGTGGCTAATTTAGATGATATTTTTAAAACCCGAACCAACTGCAGTCCCTCTTGCATCACTCCAAACGATAGCGGTTACTGTTTGTTTGCCTCAAGTGAACAATAAAGTTGTTCAAAGACCGTAAGTTTCTCAGTTACAAGTGACTGAGGTGTTTGAATCAACAGAACACTATCTTTGATCCCATGCTCTTCCCGTTCCCGCTCCCCTTTGATGGAAAGCCACACCGCTGGACCATGGGGTTACGCCCGCTAGCTCCGGCAGACTGGCTCTGGCTGGATGATCGCTACGACGCAGAGGTCGCTCTGAGGCATAAACTTCTAGATCAACGTCGAGATGAGGTGTTTCAGGCTTGCCCTGAAGCACAGGTCGCTAGCACAGAGGTACTCGAACTGGTCCTGGCATTTCTTGAAAAATATCATAAGGAGCGCTTTCAACAAATTCAGGGAGAGAAGATCTTGGTGCCGGGGCAAACACCTTCCGGAATGGCCCCTACATCACTGCATCCACTGGAATTAGCAGGACGGATGGTGCAAGAGGATCTGTGTGTGATGCAGGCAGTTCCGGGAGATGACAAAGATGCTGGAGAGTATCGCCTGACTGCAGCGGCACTTTGCTTTCCAACCCGCTGGAATCTGCGGGAGAAGATCGGGCAACCGATGTCCGAAATCCATGACCCAGTGCCAGGATATCGGGAGCAGATCAACACCCCGGTGAATCAGTTCATGCATCGTCTGACAACAGAAAAATCAATGTGGCGCGTTAACTGGAGCCTGAACGAAGATCCGACGCTTTTTCAACCAGGAGGCCATGGAAGTTTAGAAGCCACACCCCACCTCACGTTAGAAAATGCTGGAGCCGAGGTGTTCTTACGCCTGGAACGCCAGACACTCCGCAGGCTTCCTAAGACAAGTGCAATTCTCTTCACAATCCGAATCTTGCAGTGTCCGCTGGAGGATCTGAATGCCTCAGAAGCCCACAAGCTGGCCCAAACGCTGCGTCGCTGGCCCAAAGATCTCCAGACCTACAAGTCCTTTGCAGCCTACGGATCGGTAGTGCTGAGCTACTTGGAAAAGCGAGTTTGATTCAAGAGTGGCACTCAATGGCGCATATTGCACGCAAGCTGTGAGGCGTGAATGGATCTGGATAAGATTAGATCTTCCACACCTTTGAGCATAAAGTCCTCGGTGTACGACCATCTTTTTAAGCAAATTCGATAAAAATAATTCTGAGATTTTTTTGGGAGATCATTCTTCAAATGATTTCATATCATGGAATAGATGAACCAGTTTTTGTAGCATAATGGAAATAATTTTCAGAGACTGAACGACTTGTTTTGTTAAGCATTTACTCCAATATGACAATGTCTGGAATCTCAGCAGATCATTCTGATGAAACAATAAATCCTAATGTATGAAACAGAGATACCGTTGCCAAAACCAACAGCAATACCTGGCAAAAAGGTTTATAATATTTTTCTGCGCTGGGTCGAAACAAAAATTGGCCGATAAAAACGCCTGTGGCAACTGNCATGGCCATGGCCAATCCNCGTTTAATGGCAAGCCAATCTATCATCTCAAGTGTCACAAGCCATAAAAGAAAAAAAGCTGAGATCAAAACCAAACAGAGGATAAGTGTAGCCCTCATGACTCGTGCGGGTCGGTCTTGGTTCAGCATACAAAGCGCAGCCACCATTCCNCCCACTGAGGCAATACCGGTTGCAAATCCAACCAACACGCCAGAACTGACTAANCCAGGTCTACTACTCAGCGCTGAGAAGCGGATTCGAGTTAATTGCAAGCTTGCGAGAGTGATAATNAACAATAGGGCCGCCAGGCGAGAGTCATTTTCAGGCAACCATTCAGTNAGAGTTAAACCAATTGGCAGTCCGAACAACACACCACTCACTAGACACAGAGCCACACCGCGATCTGCTGCGCTCCAACTGCCTCGTACTAGAATTGCAGAGGCAACGGCATCCATCACCCAGCAAACGGGGATCAGCGCGATGGGAGGTAGGACTAGNACCGATAACGACATAAAGAATGCCGCCATCCCAAAGCCAGCAAACCCGCGCAANAACCCAGCACAAAAGGCAANGGTCGCTAAAAAACAAGCCTCACCGAAAGTCAACGAAAGTGCTTCAATCATGCTATCACTTTTTTGTGATCATAGTGTGGCTCAAATCTATTGTTCTCTTGCTGGCTAGCTTGGCATTTCTCAGATACATCCTTTGCAGATATAGAAAATCAATTCCTAACACTCACCAAATACTCATGATTTTTTGCTGATCCAGAGGTAAGCACCCCCAGCCACCAAGCCCAGCAGCAAAAAAAACCAGCCCAGCNGGATCAGGGCAAATAGCTCAACAAGAAACCCTTCCTTGTTTACCGATGCTCCGATCAAATGGTATCCAATCCAACAGCCACCACTCAAACCAAAGAATACCAACGATAGTCCAAGACATTTTTCCTTGCTCATGATGGCATCTCGCTCTCCCAAATTAACTCCACCTTCANGCCAACCAAAGGTTAGNAGCGTTTGATCTGAATGCGTGTCAGAGAANAACTTAAGCAAGAGGGACAATTAGCGAGCCTTGTCTAGAATCCGTTTGACTTCGGNCAATTCGTANTTCAGTGCNGTGTAACGGGTTAGGGTTCCCACGGTCCGAACCGCTTGATCAATAGCCTCTGGCGTGCCNATCAAGACAAATAATTCTTTGCCCCTTGTCATTGCGGTGTANAGCAGATTACGTTGCAACATGAGGTAGTGGTGGTGGGTTAACGGGAGCAAGACAGCAGCATATTCACTTCCCTGGGACTTGTGCACTGAGATCGCGTAAGACAGTTGCAGTTGGTCCAATTCACTGGCTGTGTAGGGGATGATTGAGTGTTCAAATTCTACCCTGAGTTCNCGAGTCTCGGTGTTCACCTCCCGAATTTGGCCGGTATCTCCATTNAANACTTCCTTATCATAGTTATTGACCTGTTGCATCACCTTGTCACCAACCCGGAACTGCCACTGCTTGAACTCAATCGTGTCCCCACTCGGGTTGAAAGCTTCTTGCAGGCGTTGATTAAGATGGATGGATCCCGTTAGCCCACGATGCATGGGGGTCAGTACTTGAACATGATTCAATGGATCAAAGCCAAAACGCTGAGGAATCCGCTCGGTACATACACGGAGTAGCTTATCAACAATCCGCTGCGGATCACCTTCCTGCATAAAGTAGAAATCTCTCAATTCGCTTGAATTCACAGGACCTTCTAAATCTGGAAGATCACCTTTGCGAACTCTGTGGGCGTTGATAGTGATCAAACTATCCTGGGCCTGTCGAAAGATGGTCTCCAAACGAACTACTGGTACCTGTTGTGACACAATCAGGTCCTGAAGAATCGCTCCTGCACCAACGGAAGGTAACTGATCCACATCGCCAACCAAGATCANCCGGGAAGGAGAAGGAATCGCTTCTAATAATGCATCCATCAGCAAGGTATCAATCATTGATGTCTCATCAATGATCAACAGCTCGTACTCCAACGGATTATCTTGATTGCGCTGGAATCCCTGATTGCCAGCTTCCAACANNCGATGAATGGTTGAGGCAGAATATCCCGTNGCTTCAGANAGGCGTTTGGCAGCCCTTCCTGTGGGAGCTGCCAATGCTGTTTCTGGAATTTGTGGGCGCATCAACCCTAGGATGAAGCGGACAATCGTTGTTTTTCCAGTACCTGGACCACCGGTGAGGATCAATACCTTTTGTTGCAGAGCTGCCTGTATTGCCTGGTGCTGGACTGAGTCCAGGCGCAAATCGAGCNGTTCCTGGCATGCATCAAGTAGATCTNCAGAAGGACCAAAGTTGGTCATCGCAGGACTCTCCAGCAAGCGAAATAGGTTTTCTGCAATACGCTGTTCTGCAAAATAAAAACGTGGTCTGGAAAGCAACGACTGGTTCCTACCCGTAAGGTGAACACTGTCTCGGCCTTTAAGTTGTCGCTCTTGTAATAGATGATCAATCGCCCGTTTGGTGCGTTCTTCGGGTAGGTGCAATTCCGTGCAGACTTTTTCCAACAGCAAAGCCTGGGGTAGGCATGTATGGCCCTGTTGCGCTTGCTGCTCAATCACATAAACNGTTCCAGCGACGGCTCGCTCCAATGAATCAGCAGCAAAACCGAGTTTACGAGCGATCGCATCTGCAGTTAAGAATCCAATACCTGACAGTTCCGTCAATTGGTAAGGGTTTTCCCTCAACACTTGAATGCTGTTGAGGCCATAGNGCTGAAAGATTCGCTGGGCTTGGGCATTGGAGACACCAGCTCCATGCAGGTAAGTCATCACCTCACGCAGTCCTCGCTGTGCTTCCCGGGAATCCTGCAGGACTTCGAATTGTTTGCGAGTGAATCGGGGAACCTCTTTCAGCAGACGCTCTGGTTCTTCGTCAATCACCCGAAAGGTATCTTCCCCGAAAGCAGCAACCATTCGCTCAGCGGTCTTCTCGCCAATACCGGAATAGATTCCACTGGCGAGATAGCGCTGAATTCCATCCAAAGAAGAGGGTAACACGGGCATTGCCTCATCTACCAGAAACTGGCTTCCATAGAGAGAATGCTGTTGCCAGCGCCCTTTGAGTTGCAAGGTTTCATCTTCGTTGAAGCCGCCAAGAGTACCCTTGATCGTAATGGGCTCATTCTGGCCTTCAACCTGAAAGCTCGCAATCACGAAACCACTCTCNGCTTTGCGGTAGATGATACGTTGCAACAGACCTNTTAACGTCGAAGCAGTTTCAGCGGTCAGCATGTTTGGCAGNAAGATAATCTGGGCTTTTTGCCCAGACAAAGGTGAGGAGGAATTGTTTATTCACTCGGGGTGTAGTAGGGCGTGCGGATCATCTGAAGTAGGTCCAGATGCCAGCCTTNTCCCTCTTGAATCAACAGGAAAGACTGNCGTTTGCCGTATTGAAGTTCTGGGAAGCTCTTGTGTCGAAATTCAAGGACCGTNGTCACGTAGACCATCGTCCGGAAGCGAAAGTNTACCTGCANTGGCTCCTGATCCANATTGACAGGCACCCAGTCAAGTTCAACCATTCTTGTAGCGAATTCTTCGACGCTGAGTTGTTGTTTGGATTGCCTGACCCCAAATTCATACATTTCGAAATAGCGCTCTTCCTGCCAGAGTTGCAAAAATTTGGTGAATTGTGCACGGGCCTGAGTGAGAATCGTTTCCAGTTCAATAGGCGTNAGGGTTCTAGCCTGTAATGGGAGACTGACNATCAGCCAGCACCCCAACAGTAGGGGTAACCATTTTTTCATGCTTCCTGTAAATGCTTCAGCCTAAGCCAGAGCCCTTCCAATTGAAGAGTTTTGTTGGCGTTTCGGGCAATATTGTGACGGACTTCCAGAACCGCCTCATAGAGGGCAAGTACACTTTCAGAGCTGTAACGTTGCAGGCACTTGCGTAGAGCAGGTAATTGGTCTTGATTCAGTAGTTCAGTTTCAGGCAACTCATGCAACAACCACGCAAGGTCTCGAAGCCAGGTTTCGAGCCAATCCAGCAGTCGTTCCCATGTAAGATCTTTAGCTGAACTCCATTCTTGACAACGTGNAAGAATCTCAATCATTTCGGAGGCCCCAATCTGTTGTATCCAGAGTCCCCATTGGGATTGCAACTCCCGTAAGCCTTGAACATCCTTGACCAGATCAAGCCGGACACTCCCCATTCCTTGCTTCATCAGCCAGTTACGCTCATNATTTGCCAGATCNGTTTTCTCNGCCAATAAATCTGTCAATATCTCTGGGGAGAGTGGTTGGAAGCGTATCTGCTGGCATCGTGAGAGAATAGTCTCCAGCAAAAGCATCGGAGAAGTAGTCAGCAGAATGATTGTTGTCTGAGGGGGGGGTTCTTCAAGTGTTTTCAAGAACGCATTNGCCGATTCCCGATTCATCCGGTCGGCTTCATCCAAGATCAATACCCGGTAATGACCACGTTCTGGCCGATACTGCATCCAACGCAAAGCCTCCTGAATTTGCTCCATGCGTATGTTTTGACCAGAAGGCTCAATCAATTCAACGTCTGCAAAGTTACCAACCTCAATTTGCCGACAAGGGTCACATTGGCCACAGGCGTCAATACCCTGATATATCNTACAGTTCAGGGTCTGNGCAATCAACTGGGCGGTTAGACGCTTACCTACGCTCGGAGGACCAACGAACAGCCAGGCAGATGGAAGTTGATTCGACTGTAAAGCTCTTGAAATCAAGTCTATGGAAGCCGCTTGACCACGAATCTGGGCTAGTGGCATTATTTGTTTTATAAGTTATAGAGTAAGGGTTGGGGTAAAGCACAATGAATTTTGCTCATTCTGATTCTTTGNAGAATTGAATCCTTAGCATCTTAACTAATTANGGCAAAGCTCAAGTTTGAAGAANTCGATAATCTTATTGAGAGTGTTGAATTATTGTAGCATTATGCGGACAAATTAAGACTATTTCAAAAAACTAGATCCTCTTGNTATGAATACGATATAANACNGCAAGAGTTAATCATCCTATCTTCAGTAACCATCCGAGTCAAAGCATGGAGAACTTGGTTAGACTGAGAAAGCTAAGGAATACTTTTCAGAATGAAATCTGCCAATTGCTGGAAATGGGTGGNGAGCTGATGATGGGATTATTGCCAAATGTAATGGACAAGTTGAGCTTGAGTGTCCCTGTTGATCAATTGCAGCTGGAACTGAAAAAAGCTCTNGTGGAGCAAACCCAATGGGTCGAGATGATCTTTGAACGAACCGTCCTGATCGCTTCGACGGATCACTATGAAGAAGAAAAAATTAANGTTCATCCCTTGGCTGCTCCCATAAGTCTGCAGCTACTGGAGAAATTGCTTAAAATCCTCTCTGCCGATCAGCCCTTGTCCCAAGACAAGCTTGATTTCATCAATGATGTGCGCTTGGCCCTTGGTGTTTCTGGGAAAGATGTAGATAAGTTAATTGAACAAATTGATTACCTGCGGCGTCGTAATTTCACAACCAATCTGCTGGAGTTGCTGGAGGAAGAGCAACGCTATTGGGTGGCCCAGATGATCTGGCGTGCAATTCATGCAGATCACCGAGTCGATCAACGAGAATACAAATATGTTGAGACCATCTTGCAATTGATTGAGCATGATCCCCTTCGGTTTCAGCAGNTGTGTCAACTAGATTCCCAAGTTCCCTTCCCTTCGATCATTGGATTGGATCAAAATTTACGTAAGGAGGTCTACCGCTATATCGTTGAAATCATGATGATTGACGATGAATACACTGAAGAGGAAGCTAATTTTGTCCGAGATGTTGGAGAACAGTTAGGCTACGACGCCCATGAACGTGATAAGGTTATCCAACCTGTAGCTTCTGCCCAGATGATTCGAAAAATTCATTTTCAGGACTAACCCCACTCTGTAATGCNCTCCTACCACTTCTACTCCAAAGTTTTTCTCCCCTNAAATAACTACGTATTCGCACTGATTTTGCANTCAACATTCTTANAGCTTGNTACCGGTATGATTTGGTTTCANAGAAAAATCAGATCTTCATGAACCTAAACTTTCCAGAGTTTTAAGTGTTTGTCTGTTCNCCCAAAGGAATGTGGTTGATCTTGGCTTGCTGTTTAGGGATTGGGTGCACGAGCTTGCCCGAACCTAAACTAACCAAAATAGACCCAGCCGTCCCACAGAATTGGANTGATCCTTCTACTTCATATTCAAGGGTNCGACCTTGGCTGGCAGATTTCAGGGATGAGCAACTTCAAGCCTTGATTANGGAAGCTCAAGATAACAGCCCTGGATTGCANNCTACTGCGCTACGAATTGAACTGGCTCAAAGCAGGCTGAAAGCCTTGGGAGTCAGTAATGGTCCTGACTTCAACACGAGCGTTGGCACCAGCGTCAATCACAGTTACAGCCGTCTCACACCTGACTTGGGAGACTATACTCAAAACTTCAATCTCAACTTTCAGATTTCGTGGGAAGCCGATCTTTGGAATCGCCTCAGCAATCAGGAACGTTCTGCTGCTCTCTCGATCGAAGCACAGATCAGGGACCAACAAGCAAGCCGACTAGCTCTTGCTGCGAATGTTGCAAGGGCATGGTTTGAGGCNATTGAAACCGTGTCTCAACTTCAACTACTTCAGCAACGCAAGGCAAATCTACTTGATCGCTTGCAGGTCGTGGAGGANAGCTTCCAACTCAACTTGAATGACGCTCTGGATGTGCATTTGGCACGGTCCGATGTTGCTTCACAGGACAACCGAATNATTGGGTTACGCCTACAACGCAACAAAGCCATTCAGTCCCTGGAAGCCTTGCTTGGGCGTACTCCTACAGGTCNGTTGAGCCTACCAAAAGAATTACCAGATTTACCAGCAATACCGGGAACTGGTCTCCCTTCAGAACTACTTCAGCGACGACCAGACTTGTTAGCAGTGGAACAGCGTCTCAAAGCAGCTGATCAAGCCGCAATTGTGGCTTACAAAGCTCGCTTTCCAAGATTCAGTCTTAACTCTTCCGTAGGGGCTCGGANCGAAGATGTGNACAAGTTACTGGATCTTGAATCAATGATCTGGTCCTTGGGAGTCAATCTGACCCAGCCTCTTTGGAACGGTACGGAGCTGGAGGCAAATATGGAACAAGCTAACATCCAAACGCGTCTCGTAGCCTTGGACTACAATCGAATTCTTTTGAACGCCCTACAAGAAGTGGAGGCGGCCTTGTCAGCAGAAACTTTGCTGGCTGAGCAGGAAGCNGCCATTCGTCGTTCTGCAACCGAAGCTCGAAATGCTGAAGACCTAGCGGAGGAACAATACGTAACAGGTCTGGTCTCCTTCGTGACCGTGCTGGAAGCTCAACGACGTGCCTTTGATGCCCGTAGCGCCCTGATTCAGGTGCGTAGCGACCGCCTGCAGAATCGCATTCAACTCCACCTGGCGCTTGGTGGTGATTTTGCGCTGCNGGCTCAACCTCCTGCTTCAGGATGACTATGCGCTGGTTTCGACTGATTCTTCGCATCGCACTGCTTGTGGTGGTCATTGGTGGTGGCGTTTGGGGTACGCGCACCATCTCAGAACAGAAAACCAAAGCCCAAAGAAGACCTCCCCCTCCTGCAACCCGTCTGACAGTTGAGGCAATTCAGGTGAAGCCCATTGATTATCAAATCAATGTCAACACCTTCGGTACCATCCAGCCCCATACCCAAAGTACACTAGTTTCACAAGTCTCCGGAAGTATTTTGCGGATTGCGCCNAGCTTCCGAGATGGTGGATTTTTTGAAAAAGGAGCGCTGCTACTGGAAATTGATCCCACTGAATACGAAGCTGAGGTTCGCTTGACAGAGACGACCTTGACGCAGTCCTATTTAGCATTCAAAGAAGAACAGGCACGTAGTCAGCAAGCTATTCGCAATTGGCAACGCCTTGGCCAAAAAGGATTTCCAAGCGATCTGGCGATGCGCAGACCCCAGTTGGAGGTTGCCAAATCAGCAATCGAAGCTGGACGCATTCGTTTAGGAAAAGCAAAAAGGAATCTGGAGCGCACACGTATAGTTGCCCCGTATGCTGGACGCATCATGGATCAAATGGTAGACATTGGTCAGTATGTTGGGACTGGAACACCACTCGCTAAGATCTATTCGACTGANTACGTTGAAGTTCGATTGCCTTTGCATAGTGCCCAACTNGAATACATCAATCTTCCAGAAGAATATCGTTCAAGCCGCAAAAAGCAGCAGAATGGACCTGTCGTTCAATTTGAAGCTCGCACTGGCCAACAGGCTTTTCCGTGGGAAGGACGGATCTCGCGTACTGAAGGTGTCTTCGATCCTAACAGTAGGCAACTTCACGTCGTGGCACAGATCCGTAACCCCTATGAATCTCAGAAGGACGGGAAACCACCCCTGAAGATCGGACAATTTGTAGCCGCTGAGATTGAAGGCCGATTGATTAAGAGCGCGCTGGTCATTCCACGTCAAGCCATCTACCAGGGTAACGAGGTTGTGTTAGTTCGGGACAACAAACTCCATCGTCAACCAGTCGATATCCTCTGGAGCAATGCAGAAGAAGCTGTGATCAGTAATGGACTGACAGCAGGTGACNTACTGACACTGACTCCAGTAGGTTCACTACCCAGTGGAACTGAAGTCAACACCCTGCTCGAAGGACGATCTATCCAGGAGGGAACACCCGACCAGAATCGACAGCGTGAGCGTTCGGTTAGGCCGGGAGCTGCCGATGCCACAAATAACAATGCCGGTGGCAAAGCACCTCGACAGAATGTCGAAAAAGTAGCTNCCACTCGCTGATCTTTCCAAAACTCTCAGGTTGTACAAGGTTTCATGAACGGCTCCATACGCTGGTTTGCTCGAAATACCGTGGCAGCTAACCTCCTGATGGTTTGTATCCTGATCGCAGGAGCATATTCGCTCTTTACCAGAGTTCCCCTNGAAGTTTTTCCTTCCATTGAATTGGAACAAGTCAATATCCGCACCCCTTTCCCAGGTGCNACTCCAGCAGAAGTGGAGGAGGGGGTAACAGTTCGCATTGAGGAGGCAATTCAGGATATTGAAGGAATCAAGAAGATGATCTCAACCTCATCGGAGGGTTCTTCGAACATCCGAATTGAATTGGAAAATGGTTATAATCCTCAACTACTAAAAGATGAAATCACTACACGTGTTGAAGCTCTAAATACGCTTCCTGATGAGGTGGAACGCTCAGTCATCAGTGTCCCAACATCAGCATGGCAGCGAGAGGTAGTCAGTGTAGCATTGGCTGGCCCGCTCAGTGAGCGAGAATTGCGGGATATGGCCTTACAGATTGAAGAGGACATCCGNGCTTTGCCCGATGTCACTCAAGCCCAAGTGGAAGGTATTCGCCCCTATGAGCTTTCAATTGAAATTTCAGAACAAACACTCCNAGAATTCGGGCTGACCTTCAGTGAAATTTCAAACATCATCCGCCGACAATCACTTAATCTGTCTGCAGGCAGTATCAAGACCAATGGTGGNGATGTGCTGATTCGCACTAAGGGCCAAGCTTATGTTCAAAAAGAGTATGAAGATCTGGTGATCCTTTCCAGGCCAGATGGAACCCGTTTGCGATTAGGCGACATCGCTACAATCAAAGATGATTTCGATGANACTCCTATTATCACCAAGTTTAACGGGCAACCTGCATTAACTGTCGAGGTTTATCGAATTGGTGACCAGAACGCAATCACTGTAGCAGCTGCTGTCCGGAGGTATATCGCNGAGAAAAGTGCTTTGCTTCCAGAAGGAATCACACTAGAAACTTGGCGAGACAGTTCCAAGACTGTCTCAGCGCGCCTGCAAACTTTAACCGGCAGTGCCCTGCAGGGAGGAATACTTGTTTTGCTACTATTGGGATTGTTTCTTCATCCCTCAGTCGCTTTGTGGGTATGTGTCGGCATTCCCGTGAGTTTTATGGGGGGTGCGTTGTTGATGCCAGAACTCGGAGTCACCCTGAACACTATCAGTTTNTTTGCCTACATTCTTGTGCTAGGAATTGTGGTGGATGATGCAATTGTNACAGGAGAGAATGTATACAGTCACCTGCGTCGAGGCACCTCACCCCAGGTGGCAGCAGAAAAGGGAACGTCTGAGGTGGCTGTTCCNGTAACTTTTGGAGTGCTGACAACCATGGTGGCTTTTGTACCATTATTAATGGTNGAAGGACGTCGAGGCGCGATTTTCGAGCAGATCCCATTGATAGTTATTCCTGTGCTGATCTTCTCACTAATTGAATCCAAATGGATNCTCCCAGCCCACCTTTCCAGTATACGTTTGGATCATGAAGGAGCAATTCTAAGTCATATTTCCAGATTACAGCGCTGGATTGCTAATGGNTTGGAGGCCTTCATATTCCGAATTTACCGCCCCCTACTCAATCTTTCACTGAGCGAGCGCTACCTGACGATTGCCATCTTTTTAGTGGGTGGCGCGCTGTTGACAGCACTGATTATGAGTGGCTGGGTGCGCTTTATTTTCTTCCCACGTATTCAGAGTGAAGTTGCTCGTGCNACATTGGTGATGCCAGCGGGCACACCGTTTGTGACAACTTCGGCTTATGTGGATAGAATGACTGAAGCAGCGCTGAGACTTCAAGAAAAGTATCGTGATCCAGAAACTGGACAAAGTGTTGTAATCAACATTCTCTCCAACAGTGGTACTACCGGAGGAAAGTCATCTGGTCAAAGCAACCGNGGTAGAGTCTTTTTTGAGATTGAGGCACCCGAAAAACGCAAAATTGATGTAACTACTAATGATCTGGTTCGCGAGTGGCGTAAGTTAATTGGCCCATTGCCAGGTGCGGAAAGCCTGAATTTCCGTGCAGAAATTGGTCGAACTTCGAATCCGATTGACATCCAACTCTCTGGTAACGANTTCGGCGAGTTGCAGGCTATCGCAGAACAGATCAAGTCCAAGCTTCGCACTTATCCACAAGTCTTNGACATTGAAGACAGCATCTCTGATGGCAAGGAAGAGCTACAACTAAGACTGCTGCCCGCTGCTGAAACTCTGGGNGTCCGCTTAGANGATTTAGCACGTCAAGTAAGAGAAGGATTCTTTGGAGTAACTGTACAAAAAATCCAGCGCGGACGTGACGAGGTTAATGTCATCCTGCGCTACCCAGAAATTGAACGAGCGACTCTGGCTTCGCTGCAAAATATGACGATCCNAACTCCNGGTGGTGTGGCCGTTCCATTTGCNGAAGTAGCTAATCTGGAGCCAGGTAGAACTCCAGCAGCGATCACACGCATCGATCGAAAAAGAACGATGAACGTTACGGCCGACGCCAACAAAGAGAAGGCNAATTTGGAGGCGATTAAGAATGATTTGGAAACTTTTTTAAAAGAGGCCGTTCGATTCTATCCNAATGTGAAATACTCATTGGAAGGTGAGGCAAGAGAACAAAGGGATTCCTTCAATACACTCTTTTTTGGGCTGTTGGGGGTTTTATTCGTAATCTATGCCCTGCTAGCAATCCCTCTCAGTTCCTACTTACAACCACTGATTGTGATGACTGCTATCCCCTTCGGAGCCGTTGGTGCTGTGCTTGGGCATTGGATCATGGATTTAGATCTTACTATCATGAGCTTGATGGGGATACTTGCATTAACGGGCGTCGTAATTAACGACAGTCTTGTCCTCGTCCATTGTGTAAATCGATCACGAAACGATCTAGGGATGAACGTAACAGAAGCCATCAAGGTAGCAGGAGTTGGTCGCTTCCGTCCGATCCTGCTCACTTCACTCACAACATTTGCTGGTCTCGCTCCAATTATNTTTGATAAGAGCACTCAAGCTCAATTTCTGATCCCAATGGCCGTTTCCCTGGGATACGGCGTCTTATTCGCCACATTCACCACATTGCTAATCATTCCTGTCAATTATCTGATTCTCAATGATTTCTCAAGAGCTTGGTACTGGTTGATTCATGGAACCGAGCCACCAACTCTTAAGGTCAAAGCACCNGTTGTAGCGTCAGATAATCCCCTTGGTGTATCTTCGATTGGAGATTCAGACTCACCTTTGGAAGCAAAAAGACGTGGTAATTTAGAAGAAGAAGAGATTGAGAAGTCTCCTCTGTCTCGCTCTCAAATGAGTCAGCATACAATCATCTCACTTGGTGACAAAAAGCCTGATCTCCTAAATGACACAACTGCTGATAACCAATCACCAGCAGTAAACCCATTACATGCAGNTGCCCTCTCCAAAGAATCTCTTTTNGGAACTGAAGAAGGAGATACAGATGAAGATAAAGAAGAGTTGTCTCCATTATCACAGCCTTCCATCAACCAATCTTCAATGTTCGTAGATCTAGATGCGGAACCTGATGAGGAAGAGTATGAGGATACCGATAAAATCGTTTCTGTTGTGGANGATAACGAACCAACAGATGAGGAAGANCTCTCCCCACTTTCTCAGTCAACGATCAGTCAATCTACGATGTTCGTAGATCTAGATGCGGAACCTGATGAGGAAGAGTATGAAGCTCCTCAAAACATTCTCTCGATGGTAGAGGATGAAACTATAGATAACGAAGAAGAACTCTCTCCATTATCGCGTTCTCCGATGAGTCAATCTATGTACTTTGTAGACCTGGATGATGAAGAGGACGATCCAAAAACGAAAAANAAGGAGACAGAAGAAGCCTGATTATAGGATANGGTGAGTAAATCACTTNCCCTAGTTTTAATTACATTGTGAATTTTACCTGTTGAATTGCTAGCACTCAAAATTTTTGAGTGCTAGCAATTCAAATGAAGAAACAATCTTACGAGAAAAAGCAGCAAAGACCCATCAATTGTGGAATGCTACACAATCAATATTACAACTAGGAACNTCAACAGGACTCAGNGTATTGGGCTGGCTTTTACAGNCACGCTTAGNNTTGCTTTTNTCACTGGCACTGTTCTGCTAAATCTATGGGACCTACCCCAATTGTCTCCAGCAATCTTGATGTGATGGAACCAAAGTCGAATGTTGAGAACAGATGAATTACCCTGGCTTCATCAAATACCAAAAGACTCGTCCAAGTGAGCCAGTGTTATTCGATCTTCAGCGCTCTATGATGTTCCAAGTCCTAGGCTCAATGCTTTTGNGGTTGGNAATCATCGGGAGGGTGGGATAGCAGTAACGAACGAAATGTTACGTACTCTGAGTTATTGAGAGATTNGGGCTTTCTTGGTTCACAGAATGACACAATCTTCAGCACAATGAAGTTTCTGTCATGCCGCTATCAAGTATTGTTAGAAAGCTGGTTCACCNGTTGGCTTGGTTGGGGATTGCTGTGATTTTATTNAGTCTACTTTTGTCCTAGCTGTATTGACAGACAGTTCCATCGCCACNGTTGTTGNTGCTGATGGCGGCTNCATGACTCTGTCTACTACTCCAAGCAGGGCTTTCACGCACCAGGGAGTTCCAAGCAGACTTANGGGCAGTCCGCTTGCCGGATGACCCTCAAGCGCTAGTACAAATTCTAACTAAAATGAATCCAGGGAATCCTTCACTANCTCATTCAGCAGATTCCCCCTACTCCAGAGCCGTCCAGCNACCTCGGAGCGTATTGCTCGCTTAGCGTTCATAAGCCAAACTGTCTAGGCACCAAGAAATTTTATGCGGTTGGATTTCAACAGGTTAGTAACTAGGCTTAAANAGTTAGGCAGCATGAGTGGAAATAATGCCTTTTTGGATCTAAGCCTCGGAGGTTNCAGTGGTTGACGCAGACGAAGTTGATTTAGCNAACAACTGAGTTTCCTCTTCCTTAAGTCGGCGATCCGCCCAAATAGTACCAAAGGGTACTAGTGAAACGACAAAGAGAACTATCATTCTTGGAAAGCTCCATGGAACCACATTCCGTGTGATCAAAAGAGCTAAGCAGTATGCGATGAACAACACACCATGAGCCATACCAAGGTATCGGACAGCCAAATCCCAGTCGATTCCATATTTCAAGGGCATTGCAATGAAAACAAGCANGATGTAGGAAGCACCCTCGACNTGAGCAATCAGGCGAAAGCGTCCCAGCGGATTTCGCAGCATTCTCTTTAAAAAATTTAGAGAGGGGATATTTGATAGATTGTGAGTGAATTCAACTTAGTGGAATTTGCAGAAGCTCAATGTACTGTTCCTCATCAATNCGAAAGACCCCNTCAATGTCTTCATTGATNGCAACCTGAACATTGTCTGGATCTAGGCCGAGTACGATATGCGCTTGGTTTCGCACCTTTAGAAAGTAGAAGAGTGTTAAACTCTCCTGCATCTCTTCATAGTAGAAGCCCACTTTAAGCCCACCATTNGTGATCATTTCTGTAAGGGTCTCGCGAAAGTCTGCGTTTTCAAGTCCAGGAAAATAGTCGAAGGATTCAGCGAAGGGAAAGGTGTTGATAGCGTATTCGAGGATCGCACCCTCTAGATTTGCCTCCAGTGATTGAGAGTTAGAAGCCTGTTCCGCTAGTTGACTANCGGCCAGCACAGGCCGATCNGCTTTGTGCATAAGCTTTCCTGCGAAGATTCAGCAAGACGACGTTTAGCAAATAGATTAGCAGATTAAGGTTGTAGGAAGCAAAGATATTTTTATGTTTTTTTTCTCACGTTTTTTTGGTCAGACCATGGATAGCAATAGGTTGTGCAGTCGTGGCCGGAACTGATGCATTGCTGCAAGATTCCCATCTCGTGAGAGATGAACCCGGTTTGTCAGTACAATCGCAATCCATTGATTGAGGGGATCAAACCAGATCGATGTTCCTGTAAAGCCAGTGTGCCCAATCGCTCCAGGAGGGAACAGAAAACCACAACTCCAATATCCTGGGACTACATCCTTGAAGTCCCAACCCAATCCACGGGTGCCAAGTGGTGGTTGGTTTTGATTGCTGACTATCTGCTGAACAGAAGAGGGAGAGAGGATAGTTATTCCATCCAGGCTACCCTCATTCAGAAGCATGCAGCAGAAGCGATGAAGATCCAGTGCTGTTGAGAACAAACCCGCATTGCCTGCCTCTTCACCAAAAAAATAGCAATTTTCATCATGGACAACACCACGCAATAGACACTTACGCCATGGGCAATATTGAGTAGGCGCAATCCCACTCAGATTTTTCCAGTGCTTGGCTGGAGAAAAGAGCGTATTTTCCAGTGATAGTGGTTCACGAATGCTATGTTGGAAAAAACGACTGAGACTGCTGTGCGTCACCTCCGTAATGATCTGTCCCAGCAACAGAAAATTTAGACAACTATAGATTACTCTTTTATCAAGCGGGACTTCTTGGCTGATATCCATCAATCTTTGGCGGGCGACCTCAAACGAATCAGAATCCTCATAAAGGTTTGCCCAGGCGGGTAGCCCAGATGTGTGAGTGAGTAAATGGCGCAGTGTGATTTTGGATTTTGCCTCATTGCCAAATTCAGGAAGGAATGTGGCCACTGGTTCTTCAAGGTCAAGCATTCCTTGCTCCTGCAAGAGCATGATCAGGCTGGTTGTAACCACTGGTTTTGTTAAAGAAGCGATGTCAAAGACTGTATTCAACCCCATCGGCTTATCACTGCCCACTTCCTGTCGACCCCAGGTCTTATGGAGCAGAATTTCAGGGCCTTGAGCAAAGAGGACCTCAATGCCTGGAAAAGTCTCTTCATTGATGTGGCGTTCAATCAATTGATCCAGTGACTGAGACCAACGTCCCGAAAAATCAACCTTGATAATGTTGCCCATAGAGGCCTTGCAATAGATGGCAGGCTAGTGGTGCTGAGGTTTATTTCGAATGAACGGCAATAACCGAATCCGTCGTGAGTCCAGCAACAAGTGGGTATAATGCCCAAGCACACAGGCGAACACAAAAGCCCAGCTACTATGCAAGGCAACCCAGACGTTCTCCCAGGAGAAGCGATCACGCCAGGTATCCTGTACTCGGAAATACTCCCAGATGATTGCTAAAAATAAAGCAACTAACCATGGAGTAACTTTCCAGTGGGTCCAGCCTCGGTGCTTGTGCATCACTGGTAGCAGCGTAACAAAGGCGAGCAGACAGAAGAGATCCAGCTCCTTCTGGAAGTAAAGAATTGCCAACATTATAAACATAGCTCGAAAAAACCAACGTTGCGGAACTGAGGTCGTGTCCAGATCAGGAAATAGAGCCATAAAGACAGCTGTAACAAACAAGCCCAACAATAGTGAAATTGGTTGTCCAAAATCGAGTGGTTGATTTAAAAAGCGCTGCCAGGCATCACTTTGCCATTCGGCATAACCAGTTCCCAAGGCCACTCCGACTGCAATACTGCCAGCAACCAATCCTCCTTGCAGGTGTGCTTGAAAATTCATAAAAATACCTCAACATTCTGATTTTCTGTAGAATTATAAACTTGAAAGCATAGATATCTCTACTTGCAGCAAGCAATATGCCCCCTCTTTGGTAGCAATTGAATCAGAAATTCTTCTGCTTGGAATCCAACAGCAAGGTGACTGGTCCATCGTTGACTAGCTCAACCTCCATATTTGCAGCAAAGCGCCCTGCTGCTACAGAACCACTATAATTCTGGCAAAGTTTCTCAAGAAAATCATTGTATGCCGATTCAGCAAATTCAGGTGGAGCCGAGCGAATAAACGAAGGACGATTTCCTTGGCTTANANCGGCAAAGAGAGTGAACTGTGAAATTATCAATAATCCTCCCTGAATATCCGTTACTGAACGATTCATCCGCCCTTCCCCATCAGCAAAGATGCGCAAATTCAGGATCTTGCGCAGCAACCAATCTCTGTCTGCCACCCCATCATCGGGAGCTACTCCAAGCAAAACAAGCAATCCCTGCTCGATCTGACCGATAATCACACCATCAACTCGAACTTGGCTCATCAAAACACGCTGTATCAAGGCACGCATGGCTATCCTCAGNGGGAGCTAACAAGAAAGGCAATTAACAATACTCTAAAAGCCATCGAGAAAGCAGAACTATAAATTGACTTGGCAAAAACAGCAGCCCCCATTTTCCTGTTCATTATCATTCTGTAAGACCTCACTTGCCCTTATGATCTGGGAGTGTTGCAATCAATTTTTCAGCAGCTCTTTTTCAGCAAAACTTTTATTTCTTGGAGTAAACCAAGATGGCCTTAGCTCAGCAAAAGTGGGTCATTGCCCACCGNGGTGCGTCTGGATACCTGCCCGAAAATACACTGCCGGCTTTTGCGATGGCGCATGGTCTAGGTTGTGATTGGCTAGAGTTGGATGTGATTCTTTCCCAAGACGATCAACCAATTGTTTTACACGATACCTATCTGGANCGCTTGACGGACGTGAATCAGCGTTTCCCTGGCAGGCAGCGCCAAGATAACCTTAGCTATGCGCTCGATTTTTACTTGGAAGAACTANGGCAACTTCGAGTTTCTGAACGACGTGACCAACAGGAAAATTCAGCTTTCCCTGGACGCTTTCCTCAGGGCCATTCCCGCTTTGACATTCCTACACTGGCAGAGGTAGTGCAGCTAATTCAGGGGCTCAATCACTCCACTGGCAAAAAAGTGGGGCTACTGATCGAGATAAAGAGCCCGCGCTGGCATCACCAACAAGGACGGGATCTTAGCCAAAAAGTTCTGGAGGTTCTTGAACATCTCTCCGTCAACGACAACAACTGCCCGATCATTCTTGAAAGTTTTGATGCACCTGAGGTCAAACGACTACGCTATGAANTAAAAGCAGAATTTCCNCTGCTACAATTGCTGGAGAAGAATTCATGGCAAGAAAGTGCAGAAACTGACTATGAGTTTCTGCTTACGAAGGAGGGCTTACAAACTCTAAGTGAACACGTACAAGGGATTGCGGTCTGGACCGGTAATGTATTAGAGGGAAGATACTTATCCGGAATGCCACAGTTGAGTTCATTGGTCAAAGACGCNCATGAACTAGGCCTCAAAGTCTACACCTATACCTTGCGGGTNGATGCGTTGCCTACCTATATACGATCTTTTGAAGAGATGCTGCACATTTTTTACTACGAAGCGAATGTTGATGGCATCATTACCGATTTTCCTGATCGTGCCAACAAATACCTGCGAACTTTGGAATATCGTCAGCTTTCCTAAAAAAGATGGAATAGAATGAGTTCTTTTTTGCGATTGAGCAGTTTTATAATCATCCTACTGCTGCTATTCAATTGCAGTCCTCCAGGAGGAGGCTCGACCACNACCACATATGANAATGGAACCAATGATGATCCAACTTCAGGTAACCCATCACTTAGTTCCCAAGGTAGTCAAACAACAGTCCGAACTCTTAGCAGCTTAAGGAGTGGCAGTTTCCAATTATCAGACAACACCACTTCTTTCCTGCTCTCTGCCTTCTCCAATNGAACAGCCCGAATCACACGGCTCACCAGCCCCAGCGGACGTGATGAGTTAGCCTACCTCGAATCCACCGCTAGTGGCCTCACTAGTTTCGGTGATGGCCCATATGAC